>NZ_CP115468.1:3717677-4028707 GCF_028462125.1 Leptospira sp. GIMC2001
CCAATGATGGATAATGAAACCAACCCGTATTGGCGGATGAATTTTTTAAAAACAAGAGAGCTTACACGTGCTACGGGAACTTTTTTAACAAAGACAGAGATCATGTATCGAACAATTAGATACACCAACCAGATAAGAAGAGGTAAGACAAAAAATATTGAACAGAGCACCAAACCCTTCAATATATTTCCAGTGTCCAACCATGCTATCAGGAAAAATATTACAAAAATTACAGCAAGCATAACATATTCATACTTTCCAAATCCCTGTGATGCCGGTGTATCATCTAGAGAGATTCCTTCGGGATTCTTTAAAGCATTGATCGGACTTACATTGCCTGCCTTAATCAGAGAATGGACTGAGACAAAAATCGGAACCAATAAACCAAGACCGATTGATTCTAGTAGAGCGATATTTGTGAGGCCAGTTCCTAAATTTGGAATATCATTGCTTGAAAGAATATTGGGTAAACTAGATTGAATCCAATATCCAAGTGCAAGTCCTGCAATTGAACCAATCAGAGAAAGAGCTACTGTCTCGCCGACAACTAACATTCGTACATACCTTGATTCGAGTCCAAGGCATTTTAGAATAGAAATCTGTTTCTGCGAATCCAAAACTCTTGTTCTTGTAGATATAAATATTGCTATGGCACCAAGAAAGAAGGAAGATAGACCTAATAGACTTAAGAAATCAAGAGTATTGGTAATGAATAACTGAGATCCAGAATTGACTTCCGTATTATGCAATATGGTTAGATCTGCTTCATTGTATTCGTCGAAGTATTTGTCTTTGAATACCGAACTATCAGTGTTAGCTGGAAGCTTGATATACTCCATATATCGAATCCGACTTCCCCGTTCCTCAAGACCTGATCCAATTAAGGAAGCTCGTCGAACGATTGAAGTTGGAGCCATTCCAGTGAATCCACCAACGCTTCCAGGTTCTTTAGTTAGAATGGCATGAAGGCGAAAGAATTTGTCTCCCAATCGAATCTTATCTCCAATTGATAGTCCAAGGTTTTTTGCTAAATTATCTTCCAATATGATTCCAGCTGAATCTAAAGTTTTATAACTATCGGGAGGTGAAGTCTCAATTCCTCCATAAAAAGGATAAGACTCTTCCATAGCACGAATCAAAGACAGTGATACTTCTTCATTTGCTGGATTTTGAAGCATGGAAAGAAATTGAACGACTTCTGCTTTCTTAGAGCCTGGTGGAAGTGTTCGATCCATTAGTTTGAATTGAAAATCACGAAATTTCTCTGGAGTCTGAAGCACTATATCAGAACCCATCATATTTCTTGCTTCCGAACTAATAAGCTGAGTCAGGGATGATTTATATGATTGAATACCTGCAACTGCCCCAACTCCAATTGCCACCGACAAAATAACTTGTAATGAATAGGTCTTTCGACTAAACAACTCACGTTTGATAAAAGTTTTAAAAAAAGCGGCCTGATTCATAGTTTCTTATTTTTTCCGCTTCGTTTTCGTAGCTGACTTTTTTGCTTTCGGATTGCTGGATTTTCTGGATGGAATTGTTTTAGAGGAAGAAGCTGACTTATTCGATTTCGATGGTTTCTTTATAGAAGAAGTTGTCCTTTCGGTCAATTCACCGTCTTTCATCTCAAACACACGGTCAGCTAGTGCCGCAACAGCATGATCATGTGTTACAACAATCAAAGTTGAACCCTTCTTACGATTCAAGTCCTGCAATAGTTGCATTACAATGTTACCATTCTTAGTATCAAGATTGGCTGTTGGCTCATCAGCGAACAGAATCTTAGGATCATTCACAAATGATCGAGCGATCGCTATACGTTGCTCTTCTCCTCCGGATAGTTGCAAAGGAAAATGGGAAGCTCTATGATCCATAGAAACCGACTGTAACAATTCTAATGCTTTATTGAAAATTTCTTTCTCAGGAAGATTGGACGAAACCATCAAAGGTACTGCCACATTCTCAAGCGCTGTAAGGTTTGGAAGTAGTTGAAAATTTTGAAATACAAATCCGATCTTACTGGATCGCAATTTCGCGAGATCATCTTCGTTCATTGAAGATATATTCGTACTATCTAATATTATAAATCCATCATCTGGTCGATCCAAGCCAGCTGCCATACCCAATAATGTTGATTTGCCAGACCCGGATGGGCCAACGATTGCGACAAATTCGCCTGATCTTACAGTAAAATGGACGTTTTTTACAACATGAATTTCTTCTGTACTGTTCTTAAAGGATTTATTGACTGATTGGAATTCTAACATTCTGCACTTTAGACAGAAAACGCTAAGGCATCCAACAAAAAAATCAATCGTATATATAAACTAAGTGTTAAACTGTTTGGAATTGGGCAGTGGTTGTTAAGTATAGCAGCTTTCGTTTGCAACAAAGTTGGCACGTTGATTTTTCAGTAACTTGGTTTTTTTTGAAAAAAAATCTTACAAAAAAAGAATTCGTATGATGCTTTTTTTTTGACCCATAAGCGAAGAAAAATTATACAGTATCTTTCATCCTCTTAATAATTCAGATAAGAAACGTTGAGTTTTCTGGATTACGAACGATGGATGTCAATAAAGTATAAATAAATATTAGGGTGTATACTAGATGGTGGAAAACGACTCAGAAGTCGGAACTCAGAATCAAGCTACAGGCAAAGTTTGCGCATGTGGTAAGATTGTGAAAGAAGTGTATCAAAATGATTTATGCAGGGAATGTTTGACTGAGAGATTCAAATCACTGGTAAAAGTGATTGATTCAGTCAGAAAATAAATTCATACCAATAGAATGTAGCTTATAAATGCTATTTAAGTTTTTAACCAAGCGAAAAGACGAAGGACAATAGAAACAATTTTTCAATATTAGGTGATGGAATACGATTTTAACAATATAGAACAGAAGTGGCAGAAAATTTGGGAGGATGAGAATACATTCCGAACGAATAGCAAATCAAGTAAGCAGAAGTTCTATTGTTTAGATATGTTTCCTTATCCAAGCGGAGCGGGTCTTCATGTCGGTCATCCAGAAGGATACACAGCTACCGATATCCTATCCCGCTACAAGAGAATGGAAGGCTTTGAAGTTATGCATCCAATGGGCTGGGATGCATTTGGTTTGCCTGCAGAACGCTATGCGATGCAAACAGGTATCCATCCAAGTATAACGACCAAGAACAACGTCGACAACTTCCGAAGGCAGATTAAGGCTCTAGGACTCTCTTATGATTGGCAGAGAGAAATATCGACAACGGATCCTGATTATTTCAAATTCACTCAATGGATTTTTCTGGAAATCTACAATTCTTATTTCGATCGTTCGGTCGGCAGAGCTAAGCCAATCCAAGATCTCATCCAAAATCTAGAATCTAAAGGTTCTAAAGATTATGACGGACACGAAATACCAGAAGGTTTCGAGTTCTCGGAATCAGAATGGAAAAGTAAAACTCCTGCTGAAAAAGACCAGATTCTAAGTTACTTTCGATTGGTCTATCTAGCGAATATCCCAGTAAATTGGTGCGAAGCGCTAGGAACGGTTCTCGCCAATGAGGAAGTCGACGAGTGGGTACAAAAGGGCTATACTGTCGAAAGAAAGCCAATGCGTCAGTATATGATGCGGATTACAAGCTATGCAGAAAGACTTTTGCAAGATCTTAGCCTATGTGAATGGCCGGTTTCCACGCTTGAAATGCAGAAGAACTGGATTGGCAAAAGTACAGGTCTTGAAATGGATTTTCCATTAGAAAAGGCACAATCTCCCAATCACAACTCCGTGCGAATTTTCACAACTAGACCAGATACCATTTTCGGTGTAAGTTATATGGTTCTTGCGCCAGAACATGAACTCGTGGATCTGATCACTACTTCAGATTATCGCGAGTCTGTTAACGAATACAAGAAATCCACAGCTCTCAAAAGTGATTTAGATCGCACAGAACTGAATAAAGATAAATCGGGTGTATTTACTGGGGCTTACTGCCTCAATCCAGTGGATCCAACTAAGAAAATTCCGATCTATATATCTGATTATGTTTTAGCGACTTACGGAACAGGTGCGATTATGGCAGTTCCTGCGCACGATCAGAGAGATTTTGATTTTGCCAAAAAATACAACCTCCCTATACTTCCAGTAATTCAGAATCCAAAGGATACTACCACCAACTTAGAATTAGCTGAGGCTTTCGATTCCAAGGAATCCATTTGTATCAACTCTTCTTCGAGTGCAATTACCTTAGATGGACTAGGATATCAAGCTGCTTTTGACAAGATGATAGAATGGACTGCCTCACGATCCATCGGCAAAGCAAAAGTTCAATTCAAACTTCGCGATTGGTTGTTTGCTAGACAGAGATATTGGGGCGAGCCAATTCCACTGGTTCATTATCCAGATGGAACAACGCGTGCGATCCCAACCTCAGAGCTCCCGCTTGTTCTACCTGATTTAGCTGAGTTCAAACCATCCGGAACAGGTGAATCACCTCTAGCCCTCGCTAAGGACTGGTTAGAATACAAAGATCCTATATCCGGAATGGTTGGCAAGCGTGAGACCAATACTATGCCTCAATGGGCAGGATCTTGCTGGTATTATTTAAGATATATCGATCCAACCAACAAAGAACGGTTATGTGATCCAGACCTCGAAAAGGCTTGGATGCCGGTCAATATGTACGTCGGTGGATCAGAACATGCAGTATTGCATCTACTCTATTCAAGATTTTGGCATAAAATTCTTTTCGACTTAGGTCATGTCTCAACTCCTGAACCATTTCAAAAGTTGGTTCATCAAGGATTGATTCTAGGTGAAGACAAAAGAAAGATGTCCAAATCACTGGGAAATGTTGTGAATCCAGATCAAGTAGTTGCAGAGTTCGGAGCTGATTCACTGCGGCTATTTGAAATGTTCATGGGCCCATTTGAGATGGTCAAACCTTGGTCGACCAAGGGCGTTGAAGGAGTCTCACGTTTTCTACATCGAGTCTGGAGACTCTATCATCAAGGAACCAACGATCAGTTCAAAGTTGATGATAGCGAACCAACAAAAGAAGAATGGAAAGTTTTGCACAAAACCGTACAAAAAGTCCGCCAAGACATAGAGAATTTTTCATTTAACACTGCGATTTCGCAAATGATGATTTTTGTTAACGAAATCACGCCTACAGATCGTAGACCTAAGAAAATACTTGAACCTTTTGTACTCTTGCTAAGCCCTTTTGCTCCACATATTGCTGAGGAGCTTTGGTCGAAACTGGGTCACAACAAGACACTAGCTTATGAGGCTTTTCCTAAGGCGGATCCGCAATATTTAGTAGATGATGAGATCATTCTTCCCATTCAAGTCAACGGCAAGTTGCGTGGCGAAGCAAAAGTTCCTAAGGATATAAATCAAGAACAGGCTGAACTGATTGGCAAGTCTCACGAGAAAGTTATACCTTTTCTCGAAGGTAAAACCATTCGAAAAGTAGTATTTGTTCCTGGTAAAATTCTCAATTTTGTTGTGGGTTAATTTAATTTAGCCCGGGGCTTAAGCCCCTCCCTCAGCCAATCACTCTCACTCTCTCCAGCCATCACCTTATCCCTCCCTTGCATTACTTCAAAAAGGATTTCCCTACATTCGAAACTCTAGAAATATCTCTTGGGTTAAGAAGAGCTCATTCGCAGAAATTGATTACCCAATACTTCAATCTGTTGATTCTTATTCTATAAGAATTCCAAAATTGTATTTCGTCCTGAGTTCATTTCGAACCGAAATCGAACAAGTTAAGAAATAAATTTACGATCTCATCTGCTGACTGCTGAAAACCTATAGAGTAAAATACTGAACTGAGAATTGTTAATACGAAAAGTAGAGTTGTATTCTAATTATTTATGAAACAATAAAATCAAACAATGCTGAAGCTGGATTAATTTTTCATATATAATATATACGCTATACATATTATATTTTTCAATCGCAATTTTTATACCAACTAAGATAGGAATTAACTAACAAAATGCCCGTTTTATCGCTATTTAATCATAAAAACTGGCAAATTTTCAATGTTAGCATTTAATTTGGCACCAAAACTTTGCATATTTCCTAGATTGGTTGACCAATTACTGAGTCCAACAAATATGAATCTATATGAGCGCTTCAACGCCGAATCAATTGATTTTCAATAAGGATTTGGGGGTTACCACTACCCTCAAGACGATAACCGATCCTATTCTGGAGAATAATCCAATTCATTTTCGATTCTCACATTTTACTGAAGCTGCCCAGAACACAACTATCCAAATTCTAGATCGATACTTAGTAACCTTAGATTTATTATTCCTAAGAGAGTCGCTGATCGCTGCCCTTAGAGAAAGTGTTACCAATGCAGTCAAAGCAAATGCTAAGCGACTCTACTTCCAAAAAAAGAATTCTGATATCATGGATTCAAGCTCTTATAAGTCTCATATGCAAACGTTCAAAACAGATTTCCTGAAAGAAAAGGAAGCATTCGAACAGGAATTAGCTGGTTCAAAATTTTTAATAATCGTCTCTTTTGTTCACAATAAAGATCTTTTCCGAATTCGAGTAATGAACAATATCCAAATCACTTCGGAAGAAGTGAATCGCATCAAAGAGAAAATCCAGAAAGCTAGCCAATACCAAGATTTAGGTGAAGCTTTTATGGATGCAGGTGATGATACCGAAGGTGCTGGACTTGGGCTCATTATGACTATGATGATGCTAAAGAATGATGGCTTGGGAGTGAACTCTTTCAAATACGAAAGTGTCCAAGACAAAACTTCTGTGATCATTGATGTGCCAACTAGTACGGGTATTAATAATCCGCAGATCCAGAAAGCCGACAGCATTCTCTCCGAGATAGATCATCTCCCAACTTTTCCCAAAACAATTCAAGACATCCAAGCTTCTATCGAAAAACCTAATTCAAGTATTTCTGATATTGCAACTATGATAAAAAAGGATGTCTCCCTGTCTGCAAGCGTTCTCAAGCTTTCAAACTCCGCTGCATTTCGTCGAGGTGATAGAGTAGAATCCTTAGATCGTGCAATCCAATTGATCGGACTCAAAGAATTGCAAACAATCCTTTATTCATTAGGCACCAAACAAATATTAGAGGATAAATTTCCCGCTTTTGCAACGATCTGGGAAAAATCTAATGAATGCGCTTTCTATTGCAAAAAATTAGCACAAAAAATGGGTCTTCCCAAAGACATCTCAAGCAACTTAATATCAGCTGCATTACTTCATGACATTGGAGAAATCATACTTTTGTCAATTGAAGGCGATAAGATGACCGAATTGCAAAAGTATTCAAATTCGAAAGAAATATCATCTACCTTGTCTATGGAGGAATCCATTTTTGGGATCACGCATACTAAGTTAGGTGCAATGATCGCAGAAAAATGGTTTTTTCCAGAAATCTTCTCTAAAGCAATGGAGTATCATCATAAACCTCTCTTGGTTGCTGAGCAATATAAGGATTTAATCTATCCGATCTACATTTCTGATATGATGATTAAGATCAATTTCCTTGAGGCGAAAGCAACTGAGATTCCTTACGCGGTTCTTACAAGATGCAAATTCAATTCCATAGCTGAATTTCAATCCTTTCGCACGAAAAGCTTAGAAGAATTCAGAAATTTGTAATGATTCCTTTTTGAATTGCAACTAATTGATTTTGATTCGTTGGTAGAGTTGTTTTCATAGCTTTTCCCCTTGTTAGAAAAACTCTACCATAAACTGCTGAACAAATTTGGATCAAATTTGCTATTTTTCTTTTTTTCGATGTAATGAATCGCGTTCTTGCCAATTGAATATTTGGAAGAACGCAATACTTAATTTACTGATTTGAATGAATAGATCTCAGTAAAATTTATAACTAGCCGACATTGAGAAACTTACGCCTTCTCTGTATGCTCGGAAAAGTCTTTCTTCTCCAAAAATTTCATCTTTAACATAAATTCTAAACCTTGTATCCAAGACATTCCTAGCTGCAAATTTGAAGTCCATGCGCTCTTCGTGCTTGTATGTGTAGACTATATCTGTTAGACCAACACCTCGCTCGTATGCGTCAGGAGTTCCATTCGCACCGACGACATAGATACGATCTCCAAAATAATTGTAGTAGATTCCTATTGTGGAGTTTTTCTTCCTAGTTAGATAGTAATCAAATTTCAAGTTTGCGACAAATTCTGATTGCCCTTGGAGTGGTCTCTTCAAGTTTGTAGGATCGTATACAAATGCACGATCATTTAAATCCAATAATCCTAATTTACCTAAACTAAATTGGGCATAATCTAGGACATTCACTTCCGATTTGATAAAATAAATATTAGTTTCAAAACGAAAATGTCTCCCTAAGTCTGTACGAAAATCAAACTCAACTCCTCGCAAGGTTGCTTTATTAGCATTTGCATACGTAAAGAACGGAGAAACTTGTCCAGCTACAGGTTGTCCAATAGTCTCAATTGGGTTAGAAAGATCTTTAAGAAATATACCTACCCCAATATAATTAGTTGCGGTAGCATACCATTCCCATCTAAAATCATAATTGTGAATATAGGTTCTTTGCAAATTGGAGTTACCACGAATCCGATCAGCACCAAAGTATGGTGTAAATGCAAATGGAGACATTTCGCGAAAATCCGGTCTTGTGAGAGTCTCACTATAGCCAAATCTTAGGTTCTGATCCTTTATAAATTCCCAAACAAAATTTGCTGATGGCAATAAGTCTCTTGTTCGCAATTCTCCGATTCCATTGTTATCATTTGAACATACGTTGCTATTAATCAATGCAATACGCACTTGCGCATTTCTATCATCACAAGAATAGGTTGGTCTCGCTCCATTATATTGTTCCTTAAGAACAAAAGTTCTAACTTTTTGATAGGAATCTTCATATCTTGCTCCACCTATGAAACGCAATCCCGAAAATATGGGAAGATCAACTTGAGAGAAATATGCTTGAAGTTTTTGGAATGCGTCATATGCGTTGGGCTCCACCTGTCTTTCTGAGAAGGTTTTATTGTTCAATCGAGTGAGAGGATCTGCTTGCAAATACTCAGCTGGGTTGTAAACCACCTCTCCTGGAACCAAGTATGAATCTGTAGGTCTTACTCCAATATTTGATTTTGAACCAAATTCTCGAAATCGGAAAGTTTTTTCTCGATCAAGAACTGATCCACCGAATTTAAAAGTTGACTTCAAACCATCCCACTGATCGAAAGGAATCTCGTATTTGAGACTTCCACTACGGATTGTGTCTTCAGCGTTTGAATAAAATCTTGAACCATCAGGGTTATTACCTAACCTAGTTGGTATTTGAGTTGCTGGTGCTGGATTGCTTCGTCTCCAGACTTGTTGTTGTAAATTGGGTTGATCTCGATTGGCTTCCGCATAATTGTACTGCCATTCCAATTTATGGGGTCTGCTTAGACCGGGTATATTTAAAGCGTGATTTCCTCCGAAAGTGGAATTGAGTAATTCCTTACTTGTGAATTCTGATGCAGTTGAAAAAAACTCAAAATTGTCAATGTTGTTCACACCCCGAAATTCTCTTACTTGAGACTCTGATTGAACCGTATATAGATTTTTCCAGTATAGTTGTTGTCCATTTGTGAATTCGTAAGCAAGGTTTAAATTGTTACCCCATAGAGTTTCTTCCAAATAGACATCTGAATCTTGCTCTTGAAGCGGAGTAACCGAAGATACTCTAGGATCAGAAACACCTAATGGAGTAACTGGAACATATCTAACATCTTTAATTTTTTTAAATCGATAATCCTTTTGGTGAACAGTTCCAAAAATCAATCCTAATCTTTGACCGGATTCTGTAGTTTTGAAAGTGTTTCCAACGGTAAAATTGAAATTCTTATCATACGGAGCTTTACTTTCTTTTGGTGTCCATGCTTGAGGAAATGTAACTGCTCCCAGATTAGTTAGTTGAGGAGGAAGTCCTCCGAATCTATTCCCAGGTTCAAAAGGCAAAACATCAGGTACAGACTGAACAATACTTGGAAGTTCTTGAGAGGATGTTGGTCTTCCAAAAAAATCACCTTTCTGTGGAGGACTCAGGAATTTTCTATTGGTCGTATTGTAGTTCATTCCAATTCCCAGACCTGCTGTCATTGTGAACTGATCTGGATACTCTTTAGTTTCAATTTTTACAAGTCCGCCGGAGAACTCAGCAGATTCTTCTGGGACAAAAGTTTTAATTACACGAATATTCTTTAGTAGGCTAGCTGGGAATATATCCAGCGGTACAACTCTTTTGTCAGGCTCCGTAGAAGGAATAAATGCATCATTCAAGAATGTGGATGAATATCGTTCGCCGAGTCCCCGAACGAAAACAAATTTTCCTCCAACTAAAGTAACTCCAGTAACACGTTTCATAACTTCACTTGCAGAGGAATCTGGAGATTTCTTAATTGCTTCCGCAGATATTCCGTCCGAAACCGTTGCTGATTTTTTCTGAAGAGCCAGAAGCGCGGAATCTGTATTGTTGAGAGCTCGATCAGAAACTTCGACCGTTTGAAGAACCTGAGCTCCGAATGTGATATTTACAGATTGTGCTTGACCAGATGCAATAGTGACTTTTCTTATCTGCGGTCCATATCCGTACATTTGGTATTCTACTTCATAGTTGCCGGGAGGTAAAGCAACGTTGTATTTACCATCAAAGTCCGACTTTGCAAATTTGTTTACAGAGCGAATGACAACCGTTGCACCGAAGACCGCTTCTCCATTTTCGGAATCAATAATTGTTCCTCGTAAGCTTCCCGTTGCCTGTGCAAATAGTAAGCTAGGTAATAGTCCAACGACAATCGCTATAATTAATTTGGTTCTAAATGTTTTCATAATAACTCTATAAATTGGTTTTATGAAGTCAGATTTTTCGAGCTGAGAAATACCGAAAGAGAAACCGAACGATTTATGTTACAAACAGTTTAATTTGTATTACAATTGGGTTACAAAATTTACGGTGAAACTATGGCTACTTTGAATTGACCATTGTGTTCAATTACTTGTTTTATCTCATTTATGAAATATTTATTTTCTTTGTAAATTATTTCAATAGATTCCGGCTTGTGACCTTTAAGAACACCAATTTGACGAATTTCATCCTTCCAAAATATTTTTCCAACTTTAAATCCACTGGGAAGTTTTTGAAGTATTCTTGCTTCCCCTAGTTTTCTTCGTTCCCAAATTAGCTTTTCATAATCGTCTAAAGGAGTTTTATCCAAAGATGTTCCCAAACCCAATGCATTCGGGTAAAGAATTTCCTTTAATTCCTTCTTGGAAAAAACGTACGCATGTTCGTCTGATGTTTGATTTTTTTCGAGTTCGATTAAGTATTGTTGTACTGCTTTATCGCGATTTTCAAATGAATTGTTTATCTTATATTTATCTTTTTTTAAACTTAAAAGTAAATTTTTATCAGATTTTAATTTCATCTCTGCTTGTTTATTCAGTTCGTCAAGGTCTTCACGCCAATCTTTGTCTTTGCAACTAATAAGTATGGAGGAAAAAATTAGAGCTAAAAGAATTATAAATTTCCATTTTAACATTTTTTTGTATTTATTTGAGACCATAAAAGCGTATCCATAGAATTGAATTTTTTACTAGTATATGAACTAGAATTAGAAAAGGGGATCTAAAGATCCCCTTCTTTTTGCATAGACTGTAAAAGCTAAAAGAACAATTTATCTAGCTCTAAACACTGCCCAATTTTCCCAAAATTTTCCAACCCCGTCTGTAGCACCGAGAGCTCCGCTTGCTGCCGAAGTAAGTGTGTAATCAGGATTTGCTTCTCCAAATCCACAGTCGGTTGAAATTCCGCCATCAGAAACGATTGGCAATGCATTAAGATCGACAGTTGCAGCCTGAATTGTTGCACTACCATCGTCCGTATTTGCTTTGTCTGTTTTAACGTTCGTTACTGTTACGGCAGTTCCAGTATTTCTGGCATTAAAGCCCGCAGAATAACCATAATTCACGCCATTCGTTAGAGTCGCAACAACTCTCTCTCTAAGTCTACCTGCTTGACCAGATGTTATATTCGCACCAATCAATGTAAATTTATTTAGAGTAATAGTTGTACAACCCCCAGTAGATGAAGTATTACACGCAGGTGTTCCATTCGAATGAATACCATCCCATTCTAAGCCATGTGGGTCAGTTGAAGCTGATCCACCACATGATGCTGGATATTTATGTCCAATGGCATTAGAAATTGTTCCTGTAACCCCTTCATCTAGATCGTAGTCATCATCCAAACCACCTGTTGCAAGCATTCTGTTCCAAGCTAATTGTCCACCCCAAGCTTCGAATTGGTCATCTAGACCTCTATGCGCTTGAACATTTGTTAGTTTTGTATTGGATGCATACATGGAAATATTATTCAATTCATCACCTGGAGCAACCTCGTTGCCACCGAATTCGATAATATTATATTCCATTTCGACATTCAAAGTGTTTCCACTCGGAACGCCCCCGTAGTTTTGAGGAGTTGTTCCTTCAGTAGTTGCAGTCCTGGAAGCCCCAGAATTTCCTACTGTTACGATACCACCCCAGTCACCAGGGAATCTTGATCCTGGAGATGAAGCAGATGTCCAACAAATCGGATCTGCAGCGGTTCCGATAGCTGTCAGCTTGTTAGCTCCTAAAACAAATAAAGAAGAACCTCTCTGTCCAAAAATTACGGTTCCTGGTTGCACTGTAATTGCAGCATTAGCAGTTACAGTTCCTTGAAGAAGAATCGCTCCCGACCAAGTTTCCGCTGCATTGATGGTTCCCGATTTAACGGTTGGTGAACCCGTCACACGAGCCCCGTCACAAACTTGCTCGCCAACTGTAGGATTTGGAAGGTTGTAAACACCAATCTGTGTAACTGTGATCTGGGTAATATCAGCATTGAAATCATCGCTGTTCACAACTTTACCAGAAATCTGATTTAAATTACTTGGATCTGCTAAGTTACCAGTTAGAGAAAAACTAAATGAGCCTTTTGATGCAGTATAATTCTCAGGTTTATCACCCTCTACACTATTTCCGAAAGAATTTATTGCCAAATTTGTTAGTACACTATCCGGCAATCCCAATCCAGTGATTGCAATATTTGCATTCAGACTTCGCATCTTAAAAGATAGTGAAAATTTACCTTGTGCATCGGCACCAGATGTAATTTGTCTTACAACTTCACCATCTGCTAGAATTAGCTGTTCAGATCCTAAATTCATTTGACGAGCAGAATAGTATCTTCTCTCATTATCATTTGCGCCAGAGAAACTTGCCAATGTCCAAGCTCCATTTGACTTGGTCTTAAGCTCACCCACAATAGAAACTGCATATTGTGGTTGGTTCAATAGCAAATATGCACCTAACAACAACAGGTTGTCATCATCGTCATCTTTTCCGGGACAGTTTGTCGTAAAGGAAATCGCCAACAAGGCAACTAGTCCTATACGAGAGTATTTTTTTAAAAAATCTTTCATGATTAAATATCTCCTTGAACATTCTTTCGAAAATTCATTTCCATTTGATTTCGTTTGCTTTCGGAGATAATTCATCCCCTCGCAAGAATCAATGTAAGTGATTCATGTTACAGGATTGTGACAGGATTATGTAGATTTGGTAAAAAGATTGAGGAAATTTCGAATTTAGACCTACAATCTACTCGACAGATTCAATTTCCTTTTTTACAAAGAGGAATGTACTTTTTCCGATCCATTCTCTTTTCTGTGATTCTACTTATCTCTTTTTTCGTTTCGTGCAGAACGTCCATCCCTCCCGAGATTCAGATCGCAGAAATTAGAAAAGATTTTAATGTCGATAATTTGCCAGTGGTTTTAGTCCCCGGAATCAAAGGATCGATTCTCAAAGATAACAAAGGAGATATCCGATGGCTGACTGGATTCCAATCTTTGAATTTTTCCACTCCAGAGCTGAGATTGTACGGTGAGTCCTATGATTTGATTCCCAGTGGAGCGATCCCAAGAGTAACAGCGATTCCATATATTCTAGATGTTGCTATATATTCACCTTTTCTTGAATCAATGTCCCAAGAGAAAGATATTGATTTTTATGTTTTTTCCTATGACTGGCGAAAGGATAATCTCATCAATCGTGATCGACTGATTTCATTTTTAGAATCTCTCAACCAAAAATATAAAAAGAAACCAATCCTAGTTGGTCATTCAATGGGAGGAATGATATCTCTGTCGATTGAGAATTCAAAACCAAACTTAGTTGATAAAGTCATTTATGTGGGAACTCCTTTTCGCGGTGGAATTGGATTTATGGATGATCTTATGTTAGGTGTCGATACTGGATTGAATTCTGAAATTGTGAGTCCGTGTGTGCTCGCTAAGTTTCGGTCTGTATACGGTTTTTTCCCGAGGCTAAATACTGCAGATTCCAAAAATACAATTTTGGATGAGCAGGGTAAGAGCCTATCCGTTGACTTTTTTAGTGCGAAGGATTGGCATGATCATTCTCTCGGTCACTATAGTATAAATTGTAAACCAGATGACTTACCGAATCCAATTGCATTTCAAGATATTCTTAATCGAGCAAAACTTTTTCGTAAAAGTCTAGATCCGAGTAAGCCAATCAATTCTACAAATAGAAGATTGGTTATAAGCGCCAAAAACAGATCTACCATGCGTTCGATGGTTCGTTTGTCGAAAGCTGAAATGGGTAAAGGAAGTGAATGGAAATTTGATTCAAGTCCGAAAGTTCCTGGAGATGGAAGTGTCTGCTATGAGGACTCTTTGCCACCGGATGGAATCAAATATGATAGTTTGGAGACAGAATATGAACATTCTGCACTGCTCAATGACCCGAAAGTAATTTCGGGCATATTAGAGTTTATTAGAAAATAGTATTATTCTAATGGTTTAGGATTCTTTATTTTTCTCTTTATCTAAGAATTGAATGATATTGTCTTTGAGTTCATCAAATTTAACAATTCCCCAAGCGGCTCCGACTTTGAATTTCAAAGCGTTGTCGCTAAAATCTCTCTCACCATTTTCTTTTAATTTCTCGAAGGACTCCGTGAGTTCTCCCTTTTTCGAATGAAGATCGGTCATGAGCTTATCCCAAACTTCTTTGGAAGTCTTGACAGCGCCTATCCCAACATTCACCATGTCTTCTAGCTTATTTGAGTCTTTTCCCATAAGTCAATGTTGCATCGCACTATAAACCGTCAAGAGGTTATTTTTATGAGAATCCGTATTTATGTCGTTTCAATCCTGATATTTGGTCTATTTTATTGTGGAAAAGAGATTCCTGAGCTAAAACCAATGGGAGATAAAGGAGCAAACTGCCAAAAAATTGGACAGGCACCTGGTCCCGAAGATTTCGAATTGATTCGAGCCAAATCCAAAGACTATCTCATTGTCTCTTCTCATGAAAGGAGAATTCCAAACCTGAACGGTGGTCTTTTTTATCTGGAGCTCAAACCAAATTTGAGCCTAAGCAATTCTCAAGGGGTCGGTTCCCAGAAAAACAACCCACTAGTTCTCACTCCATTGAAAGTTGATTCCTATCCACCAAACTTTCGCCCACATGGAATCAGTAGCACGCAAGTAAATGGCAAAAATCGACTCTATGTTATATCTCATCCGAAGCTAGAAAATCTGGCTCACACGATTGAAATTTTTGAAGAAGCATCAGGTTCTCAATTTTCCTGGAAACATATAGAGACATTATCTAGCAATAAATTGATGAGTCCGAATGATTTGTTCGCACTTCCAGAGGGAAAACTCCTAATTTCCAATGATGGAACTGCAAATCTGTTTGTAACTTTAATAGATTTGGTTTTCAATTTGAACACTTCAGATATCACTTATTATGAAAATGGAAAATGGTATTTATTAGATCAGAAAATTCCGTTTGGAAATGGGATCTGGTATGAAGAAAATAACGAGGAGAAATTAATCTATCGTGCTTCACATTTTGATCAATCGATTTATGTATATTCTGCACGTTGGATTGAAAATTCTTTCCCGATTCTCAATCTTAAATACAAAATTCCGTTTTCCGGTGGAGTGGACAATCTATACAAAACAGAAAAAGGATTCTACGCATCTATTCATCCGTCTAACACAGATTTTCTTGGACATGCAAAAGATAAAAGTAAATTCTCTCCTTCGCAAATATACCGAATCAATCTTCCTAGAGATTCAAATTTAATCTATTCTAATCTTGGTGACGAAATCTCTGCTGCAAGTGGAGCTATAGCCTATGGCAAAACTCTTTTCATTAGTCAAGTGTTTGAAGATTTTATTTTGGCGTGTGATCTAAAATAAAAGTTTTCTTAGCAATTGCGCCAATCATTCATATACTAATATTAGAATGATTGGTTTTATCTTTTAATTCCAATCGTCGATCTTTAAATCATTAGGTGCTGGCCTACCTTTACCTGATTCGATAAGACTTTTAAGACTCAATAGAAAGGTTGCCCATTTCATACTACAATGACCTGTCATTTCATTCTCAGTTTTCCAATCCTCATGTTTAAAATGGATGATAGTCATTGGTGTTCCGTCCGGAAAATTGCTTGGTTTTAATAAAAAATCAATATGTGATCCCAACCATTCCTCTGGGCCAGTAATACATTCCCATTTTATCGCATCGGATTCGATAGTTTTCACTTTCATTTCCATTTTCCCTTTTTCACCAAAAGTAAATCGTATCATTTCACCGACATTGGATTTACCATCTTTGAATTCACCGTCCACTTCTTCAGTCCACCAACTAGCCAAACCAGATTTGGTTGTCAAAGCTTCAATTACATTCTCAGATTCACTGAGGATACCAATTTTATGATAGATTCCATTCATATTCTATCTCCTTTTTCCTATAAATTTTACTTGCAAATATTTGAATTTTCCAATTCTTCAAATCCTAGAATCGCTAATTACCAAATCTTAATATTCCATAGCAACTTCTTAGTTAGTTATCCATGTTTCAAAAGCATCCAATATGCTTTCCCAACCAAATCGATGTTTGCCTACAGATTCGGAGCTCGCTAATCTCTCATGAGTCAGAGTAATTAATGTAATTGATTCAAAATTATTTTGCCGCTTACCATGTGAATCTCCAATCTTTATATTGGATTTAGAATCTAGAGCTAATGATTGGTTTATTTCTTCGGAATGGATTTCTTCAAAAGTTACTGTGACTAAGGTATCAAGTCCTTGTGTTTCTTGAGATCTCCATGTAAATACCAATTTTCTGGGTCTATCAATTGTCACATACTCACCGTAATGTGGCAATAAGATTCCGCTTAATTCCATGTTGATCTGAAATTTACCACCTGGTCTTGGATCCAAAGCAACAGACTCAATAGTGATTCCATTGCCAGAAAGAAACCACTTGGCAAATTGATCGGGATTGAGCCATGCATCAAAAAGTCGAACAGGATTCGACTTAATCTTCTTTTCAACTCTAAGAATTTCTTGGAACATCTTTCTCTTCCTCAATGAATTTTTCTAAATGATCAAGCTTGTTGGTCCAGAATTGCAGGTGATATGTCAGCCATTGGTTTGCAGAAGCAATCGGTTCTTCTCTCAATTCCAAACGAAAACTTCTCGCATCTTCTAAGGACTTAACTTTTTGAATCAATCCTGCTTGAGATAAAACTTCTATATGCTTTGCGATACCTGCGAGAGACATAGAAAATAGTCCGGCAAGCTCGGAAATTGTAAGAGATTGGCTTCGCAATCGCTCCAATATCGCTATTCTTGTTTTGTCTGCAAGAGCTGCAAAAATTCGATCCAGATTAGGATTCTTTTTAATATACTCAACCATTTAGTTGAATATATTTGATCTTAAAATTCTGTCAATTACTAAACCAAATAGTAGAGTATTTTCGGGAGAATTGGAGACTTTTTTATTTAGAAAAAATATGAGCCATTGAGCCAAAAATGAAGTATTCGCAAGAACATGAATAAGATTTCGCTGAACATTATGCTAAACTAAAAAGATTTCAAACTTTAAACAAAAGCAATCATGAGCAATGTTTCAAAGAGAAATTAAAGATTAGGATGATGCAATACTAGCAGCTGCGAGCAAATCCTTAGATGCACAAACAGTTACATTCGACCGAAACTTTATTAAAGAGTTGAAAAAATTAAATATTCCAACTTTCGCAGTTTCGAAATCTATTCTACCATCTTCCCTTCAACTAAAAGAGAATTGATTCGATCTACGATTGTGCAAAAAGTAGGTAAATAAATTACCCTTCCCCTTCACTTCGATCTCACCTCGTTCTTCCAACTCAAATCTTCCATCCAGTAATTTTGCTGTTCTTTCAGATATTTGAATCTTACCAGGTATACCATGTGATTCCAAACGACTAGCAACGTTCACTGCATCACCCCAAATATCATAAATAAATTTCTTTTCTCCAATGACTCCAGCAACCACAGGCCCACTATTGATTCCCATGCGCATTTGAAGAGGCTCGCCTGTTTTCCAAGTAAATTTTTTTATCTGATTCTGAATATCTAAAGCAAACCCAGCGATCGCATCGGCGTGATTAGGTAATGGATTTGGAACTCCGCCCACGACCATGTAGGCGTCACCAATTGTTTTTATTTTCTCAAGACCGTATTTATCTGTTAGCCTATCGAATACTGATATTATCATATTTAACATCTCAACCACTTGATGTGGAGTCATAGATTCCGATATCCGAGTAAAACCAACTATATCAGCAAAAAGAATTGTCACTTCTTGAAAACTTTTTGCAATTACTTTGTTCTCTTCCCCTTTTAACTCCTGAGCAACAGAATCAGGCAAGATATTGAGTAGAAGTCTCTCTGCTCGATTTTGTTCCAATGCAATGTTTTCAAATGCTTCTTCAATCTGCTGACGTGCAGCTTCATTTGCAGCCAATGTCTCTCGAACTTTGGCAAGAACTTTATTGTATTGAATGGCGATTTGTCCTACTTCCGTAAACGGTTCTACTGGAACATCATCAGTTAGATCACCCGTTTTTTTCTGTTTCTCCATAACGATCAAGAGATCAATTAGATCTGTCCTTGCTTTATGTTCGCTGATGTTAAGACCATCTTTCTCTTCTTCAATGCTAACTCTTAAATGAAAAAATTTATTTATAGAGAATAGAATTATATAAGTAAGACCAAAAGCAAAAATTCCAACGATTACAACTCCCAACAATTGTACGAGAAATTCACCCTTTCCAAAAATCCCAACTGCAAGTGTACCCCAAATCCCAGCCACAAGGTGAACGGGAATTGCACCAACGGCATCATCAATATGAAATCGATTCAATAAAGCTTCCGCTGGCTTAACAAGTGCGCCACCAACAGCACCAATAAAAATCGCTTCTCTCGCAGTGACTGCATCACAACCAGCGGTAATTGCTACCAATCCAGCCAATGATCCATTTAATGGCGCAATAGGTTCTGGATATCCTTCAAATTTCCATCCAACAAATAATGCGATCACGAGTCCTGCTCCGGCTGCAAGCAAAGTATTCATTATAATACTCGTTACGCGACCATCAAAATTCAAAGCACTTCCACCATTGAAACCAATCCATCCAAACCAGAGAATAATTCCACCTAACATTGCCATCGGCAAATTACTTGGATTTATCTGAACTGGATTTCCATTTTCATCATATCTTCCTAATCGTGGCCCAATAACAATCAATGCCGCAAGTGAAACCCAACCTCCAACACTGTGCACAACAGTTGAACCAGCAAAATCTAGAAACCCAATCGCCTCCAACCATCCTTCTCCAGAATTAGGAAGTAATCCTTTCCAGATCCAATGGCCAACGAAGGGATAAATAACAACAGAAACCAAAAAAGTAATCATCAAATAACCTTGGAATTTGAGCCTCTCTGCAACTGCACCGGACACAATGGTCGCTGCCGTTCCACAGAAAACCAATTCAAAGATAAAAAAACCAGACATAAAATCAGCCGATTCTCCTTCCCATGTTGGAGCAAAAGAATCAAGACCGATCCAACCTTGGAAAGTAACACCAAACATTATCCCGAATCCGATTAACCAGTAGAAGATAGTAGCAATTCCAAAATCTGTAATGTTTTTTATAGCAACATTGATTGAATTTTTGGAGCGAGTGAGTCCGGATTCCACGCAAAGGAATCCAGCCTGCATAAAAAGTACAAGGGCTGTTGATAAAATGATCATAAGACTACTTAAAGAATCGGTGGTATTCATTGATTTGCTCAAATATTATTATGCAAAATTAGTGCCTATTAATTGAACAATCCAAAATCTAAAATATAATCCTGCTTAAAATTCGAACGAAATTTTTTTAATCAAATAATTGATATAGAATATTAGAATTTAATTAAAGCTAAATCAATTGCAATAGAGGGAATTTGCAGGCTCTCTGTTTAAGATACAAAACGTTCTAAAGAAAAATTTAATGATAAATAACGAAAATCGTGCTGTTTTTTTAATCAGAAAATCCAGCTTCTCTAATTGCTTTTGTATCACATAAAGAAGTCTGAGGACTGCAAGTATATGAACGCATGGAAATATTTCTTCCATTCACACGATTCTCGACCCCTCCGGAAAATCCCAGGAGTGCACAGGGTTTGTCACTTAATACAGATTTTTTGGTTGGTAAATTTCTTATTTCTTGTGGGTAATAAATATTATAATATGAGACAACATTGATTCCTAAAAATTGATCCAAGCACAAACCTTCATAAGAAGCAAAATCCCTCTGGTCAATAGTAATAATAGAGGTAGCTGTTTGATTGCTAGGATTCTGAAGTAACAATAGATAAAATCCAATCAAATCCTCATCCGTTCGATCCTTAGAACAATTGATCATGGATGCAATGATGATTAAATTTATTAGAATAAATTTATTGAGATTATTTCTAAATCTATTTTTAAGCATTTTAGTTAGTCTTCCATCTTTACAGCGCCCGACCAAAAAATCATCTGAACTTGAAAATAAAATTTATTATTATCCATATCTCTTGATTGATTCGAGATTGGATCATATCCGTATCTATCATTTTCAATTTGATAAAAAAATTGGAATTTCATCAAATGCCTTTCTGCAAATAAATTTACACCTAACCAATGACTTCTGAGAATATCTGTGTTATCCCTTCTACCATTTCTATTAAAATCTCCTTCAATTACTTCATATCGATATGTTGGCATTAAATACATACTTTTAATTGGAATAACATATCCCAAAGTATAGTTATAAGTTTCAGTATCGTTAGAAGCTTGACCTCTAAACCTTGTATATGCTCCTGAAGCATAATATCCGTTTACAGTGTATGTAAAATCATAGGTCAAAGCTTGAAGATCAAATTGTTTTCTACTTGGAGTTGTGATTGTATTATCAACATTGTAATCAGGCAGATCCTGTCTTACCAATCCTCCAGATTCAGAAGATTGATTGGTGAGAAAAGTCTGATTTGAAACACCTCGAGTAAAGGGTTCATACGAAGACATTACCTTTAACTCATTCATATGCATTCCACCTATCCCAATAGATAGTCTCTGATTGCTCTGAAAAATTTCCTCTCCTTCATGCCAACCTACATCATAACCATCCCTTATAAAACCACCAAATGGATCATAGGTGACTCTCCAATGATAAGCAGGCGATATCAATAGAGGTCTGGATCCACCCCTAGTTTCTGTGAGACCTGATTTATAACCCACACTTTCACTACTGGCACCTGTCCCATTTGTAATAGAACCTCTTACCAAGAGATGATTTTTATATTTATCAGAAAACAAACTCAGTGGATGAAATACATATTGTGCACCTAGGTCGAATTGAGGTAAGGTAGAATTTGCATACGATCTTTCAGGCGTTAAAAGATTTGCAGCAGAGCTCCACTCACGAAGAAAAGGGAGACGAATCTGACCTAGAAAAAGCATGCTCTCCATTACTGGAATATGAAACCAAAGATTTGCTTGGTATATTGATCCTTGACTTTTATTAATTTCAACTTGTTCAACTGCGCCTGTTATAGGGTTAGTTTTTGATGAAATATAAGGCCCTACAGATTGCTTTTCCATTGCAATCTGTGCAAGCATTCCCCACCATTTATTTCCTTCATAAATAAAACCAAACCTTAATCTTCGAAAATTCCAATCCACAGCATTGTAGTCCGATGACCCGTTGTTAAAGCTTGACTCACGTTGTCCTGACATACCTCTAAATTGAATGCGACCTGCAATTAATAATTTTTCTTTCTCTAATTCTTTAGGTCTATTTGCAAATCCTTCAGAAATTGGCAATGCTCGCACATTAGAGATATAAAATTTTTCAATTTCTTCAGTTGGTTCTTCTGCTACAATATCTTTCTCTTGCTTGTTAGGTTCTTTAATATCTGATAGTGGAAATCCTTCTACATCAGGAATTTTATATACTTGATTTTTCTTGGGTTTGTTGTCTTGAGAATCTGCGAATATTGATATATTATAAAAGAAAATGACAGCTATTACGGCAATTTTCATCTAGTTTACATTATATTTAATATTAGAATATTTGTCAAAAAAAGATTTACGATTAAGTTCATTAATTAGAATATACAGTATGACTAAGAGATTAACTTTTACAGTCTTATTTCTTTTTTATTCTATCACTCCTTTGCTTGCAGAAAAACTTTTGCTAATAAGTGACAAACCTTATGTGTTGGACAGAAATACTTGGAAATATTTTTTTAAAAATTCTTCTTGGAAAAGCAATGAAATCCTAGAAGCTGACCGGGATCACCTTTATATCTATCTCAACTCGTATAAAATTCCTGAGACAATGGAATGGAAACGACCATCTTGGGGACTCTGGAATTTAAAAGAAAATTCATTTCAACCTTACTCTAAAATACCTTCTAATTTAATTCCTATTAGAAGAGTTGGAAATCACATTTATCTTTCCAATAAGAATGAAACTGAATACTCTTACTACGATTCGGACCAAGAGAAGATATTAAAAATTCAGTCTTCGATAAAGATTCGAGGTTGGTTTCCACGTGCGGACAATAGCATCGCCTACATCATTGAAGATGAAAAATGTGATAGCTTCAAAGGATCAAAGAAAGGGAAAATGTGGAGTATTTGTGTAATGAGTTCGGATTTAGCTCAGATAGAAAAAATTAGTTCCATTGAACCCGGAATAAATCCTATGCTTACTGGAGATTCAGATAACTTTATTGTAATATGGCATAAAAATTTAAAAGATAAAGTTTGGATTTTAGATTCTATCAATCTAGATAATGGCTCAATAAAACTGATTACACAATCAAATCATGAAGATTTAAATAAACAGCAAACTCCTTTCTGGCTTTCCTGGATTGGAAACAATTGGATCATATATGAAAGATTTATTCAGCCAACAAATCCAGAAGCAAACAGTTCGACATCTCCGGCTAACAAAGAAGAGATTGTGACAGCTAGCAATCAGAAATCTTACATTGCCTATAATATTTCGAGTGAAAAGAGAAAAGAAATTCTATTAGACGAACAAGCTGAATTACTTTCGGAACCGGGTAGATTATCCAAAAGAACTTTCAGTTATAGTCCCTACTTGATTGTGATCAATTACAATAAACAAGATAACGGAATGAAGGTAATTGATGTGGAAGAGTTGAAAGTACTTTTAGAGACCAAATTTCCGTTCGAAGAGCTAAAAACTAAAAAGCCAGTTCATGCCGTATACCATCCGTAGAAAGGGATTATTCATAGGTTAGGTTAGGTTAGGTTAGGTTAGGTTATTTAATTAAAATTGAAAACTCATAGAGAATTAGATACTTTATCATTTTCGATTCAACATTTTTCCTTCAACCCAGCCGTAAGCAACAGGAACTAAGTATAAGGTAACCAAAGTTGATAAGAACATTCCACCAAGTATGGTGATTGCCATTGGAATTCGGGTTTCTTCGCCAGGTCCAATTGCTAGTGCTGGCGGGATTGCTGCAGCTATAGAACTAAACGAAGTCATAAGTATCGGACGCATTCGAAGTGGGCTTGCTTCCAAGATTGCTGAATGCATTTCTTCTTTATAATTTTCTAAAGAATTAGCAGAATCAATATCCGCATTTTCAAAAGTTTTCTTGGATCTAGCCTTTGAAATTTTCTTAGAAGTTTGTAATTTATGTCTTACTTGATTGATAAATTCAACCAGAATGATTGAGTTTTTCTTAACTAAACCTAACAAGAGTATCAATCCTATAAAACTATATACGTTGATACTCTGACCAAAACTATAAAGTGCGATTAAAGCACCGGAGAAACTAAAGGGTAACGCCAACAATATATAAATTGGCTGTCGCAAATGATTGAACTGACTTGCGAGTATCATATACGAAATCAAAATACCAACACCTAACACAGCTATTAAACTATTCATTGACTCGGAAGATGTTTTTGCTGCACCCGTTATTTTTGCAATATAGCCTTGAGGCAGAATTTCTTTCGCAATGCGAAGGGATTCTTCAATAGCCTGTTGCTGAGAAAAAGGATCCTTAGGATTGCCATAAATTGTGATTGATCTCGCCCTATCAACACGTGTGATATTTTTTTGAGATTCAGTTTCTTCAAATTTCAACAATCGACTTAGCATTACAATTTCGCCATGCGTATTTCGGACACTAGTCTCATATAGAGATTTTGGATCTTCACCTTCTTTCTTATCAATACGCACTTTGACATCGTAGGTTCTGCCGTTCTCGGTGAATTTGCCAGCCTTTCGTCCACCCATGAGTGTTCCAACCGTATTTCCAATATTTGCTATACTAACACCCATTAAAGCTGCAGATCTACGATCAGGAACTAACCTTAATTCTGGTTGACCTTTATTGTAGTCAGAATCCACGTCAGTGAGGTAACCACTATTTTCCAATTTTTCTTTTAATATCTCAGAATTTGAGGCGAGAACATCCCAATCTGATCCGGTCACTTGAATTTCAACTGGATAACCACGTCCCGCACTGAATCCACCTAGAGAAAAATCTTGAATAGAAATTTTCAAACTAGGAGCAACAATTGGAAGCTCATTTCTCAATTTTTCAAAAATTTCTTTCTGAGTAATTGACTTACCTGTATCAGAATTGATTGGTCGATCATTTTTATTTTTGAGAGTTGCATAGATCATTGCAGTATTGACATCGCCGCCACCAACTCCACCGACTGCGATAAAATAAGAATAAATTTCTTCCTTACTACGAAGATAGTCTTCGATCGGTCTTACTTCTTGATCAGTTCTATATATCGAGTATCCCACGGGAGCTCTCATTCGAATCAGAAACCGACCAGTATCTTGAGCTGGCACAAATTCTTTCTTCAAGGGGATAATAAGCAATAGAGATAAAGCAAAAAAACCAAATGATAATGAAATAATAGTTTTAGGGTGATTTAATGACCAATCGAGTGTTTGTCGGTATTTGTCCTGAATAGAAATCATCCTACTATCCACCCATGAATCAAATTTTGATAATTTGACTGATTCATCATCCTTAAATTGGGATGCTCGCATGGGTGTAAAAGTTAAAGCTTCGAATAACGAAAGCAGTACGGCAACGGACACAGTGACCGCAAATTCCAGAAAATACCGCCCAATGATTCCTGATATAAAAGCAACTGGTAAGAAAATTGCCACAATCGCAAGAGTGGCAGACAAAGCCGCAAACTGTACTTCCTTGGTTCCTTTGATTGCTGCCTCACGCCAACCTTTTCCCATTTCTCTGTGACGTACAATATTTTCTAAAACCATGATCGCATCGTCGACAACGATTCCTGTAGCAAGCGTTAAACCTAACAGAGTAAATGTATTCAGAGTAAAACCAAATAATTCTAGAAAGAAAAAGGTTCCAAGAATGGATGTCGGGATCGCTAACAAAATGTTCCATGTAGATTTCCATGAGCCTAAGAAGATTCTAGTTACAAATCCTGTGAGCAATGCCGAAAGCAACATTGTAAATTGCAATTCACCAATTGACTCACGAATGAAAATTGTATTGTCTGATGCCAATTGCAATTTATATCCGTCTGGAATATCATCTTGAAGGCTCTCGACTAATTCCTTTATATTGTCTGCGATATCTACTGCGTTGTAACCTTTTAATTTCTTGATCCCAAGACCGATCGAAGGAGATCCATTGAATCGAGAAATTCTGCGAATATCATCCAATCCATCTTCAATCTTTGCAATATCACCAAGCTTTATTAAACTGTAGATAGGAACGCCACTTCTGGAATTCACGTAAATTTCCTGAAAACTGGAAACTTGTGGAACTTCTCCAATAGAACGCAAACCATATTCCTCTAAACGGTTCTCGACACGTCCACCGGGAATTTCAATATTTTGCTCTAACAGTGTATTGGTGATATCATCAACAGTAATTTCTCGTTGAGTTAATTTCTTAGGATCCAAATAAACATTTACTGTGCGATCAACATAGCCACCAAGATATATCTCACCAACACCTGGAATTTTTTGGAATTGATCCTTAAGAACATCCTTTACATAGAGAACCATATCCTTCTTGGAATGCACATCAGAAGTAAGTGATACCCAGACAATCGGATTGTCTTCAGGATTGGATTTCATTAAGATAGGTGGATCCATCTCAACAGGCAATTTATTCTGAACCTGTGCTATCTTAGTTTGAATTTCTTGCAGAGCAACATCAACATCACGGCTCAATTCTAGCTCTACCGCAATATTTGCAGTATAGTCTTTGGAATAAGATTTTATTTCTTTTACACCTTCGACTGTTAGAATAACTTCTTCTACGATATCAACAACATCCGTCTCCATAACTTTTGCTGTTGCACCATCCAGATTCAAAATTACATTTACAACTGGAAAATCTACATCTGGCATTTGAGATAGATTCATCCTGGACATTGAGAATCCACCCAAACCAATGAGCGCTATCATCATCATCCAAGCGAATATGGGATTTCTTATTGATATAAATGTAAGCAATGTTCTAAAAAATAATTGATTTAATGTTTTGACTCAATAAATTGCAAAAAAGTCCTAATTTAAATTTATAATAGCTTCTACTTGATTGCCAGATCCATGATAGATCAATTCATCGAAGCTGATTTTTTTTGCAATCATGATACCTCGGCCAGATGCAAGAAAAACATTTCTACTCATTTTTTCTAAATTGGTATATTCTTCAATATTAAAGCCGTTCCCTTCATCCTTTACATGCAAATGAATACTATCCGCAAACTTTTCAAGCTTTATCTCAACAGATCGATTCTTGTATTTTTCTAGAGCAAATCTTCGGTTAACTTCATCGCTATATTTGTCTGTATCTTGTAATTCTTTTTTTTAATTCGTAACCTATTTCTAAATTACCATGCTCAATCGCATTGTGCATAATCTCCATAATTCCTGTAAGAACACGGCTAGGTTCTGGAAAAGCATTGGATAGAACAGGTGCCAATGCTAAAACATGATCAAAATTTTTAATGTAAAATTCGCCGTTCTTTATATACTTTAAAACATTTTGACTCAGTTTGAGATCTTCTCTCGCCTTCTTATATTTGAAATAGCCTTCAACTGCTAAATTAGTTATGGAAATTAATACTTTTTTCGAATATGGCTTGGTAAGATAATAGAAAGCACCCGATTCAAGTCCGTCAATGATATCTTTATTTCCACTAAGAGCAGTTTGGAGAACTACTGGAATTTCTCTAAGATCGCGATCAGATTTAATTAATTTTAAAACTTCAATTCCATCCATAACTGGCATTAAGCGATCTAAAATAATTGCTGCGAATTCAACTTTCTTTTTCTTAAGAATCTCCCAAGCCTGACTTCCATCAATTGCTTTGGTAAGAATATACCCACTTCCTTCCAAGGATTCTTCTATGATCCTAAGATTCAATTCTTCATCATCAATTATCAATATATTAATCATAGAATATGTTTACCAAAAAATGCAATATGTCTTCATAGAAAATTCATAAACCAGAAAACGCAGTATTTACTCCATCATATTAAACACTAACTCAATGTAAATTTTTAATAAAATATTTATTATTCAATTAGACGATTTCAAAATACTATATTTTAGAAGTTTGCAAGGCTTGAAACATTCATAGAATTGGAAGAATTAATGAATTGCAATAATTTCCGAAGAAGTTACTGTGAATTTTTCTAAATAGCAAGAATCTACTTTTTTCGCGATTAGAATTTTTGAAGCAAAGGAATCAATATGAGCAACGAAATCCCTTTTCTAAGAACACCAGATCATAATTTTGAGAATCTTCCAGGTTACCCATTTAAGCCAAACTATTTACAAATCAATCCAGGCAATCTGCGGATACACTATTTGGATGAGAATTCAATTTCAGAACAGACTGTACTATTGATGCATGGAGAACCGTCTTGGTCGTACTTATACAGAAAAATGATACCCATTTTTGCAAAATCTGGGTTTCGAGTTATTGCACCTGATCTAATTGGTTTTGGCAAAAGTGATAAGCCAATTGATAGAAGTGTTTATAGTTATGCGATATATGTTGAGTGGATTACAGAATTCATAAAGTCTTTAGATTTACAGAATATAACTTTAGTATGCCAAGATTGGGGTGGACTCATTGGATTACGAGTAGCCGCAGAGAATCCCGAACGATTCGTACGCATTTCAGCTGCTAATACTTTTCTTCCAACAGGAGAATTTCCTTTACCGCAGAGTTTTTTGGAATGGCACAACTTTTCGCAGAAAGCAAAGAGATTGCCAGTTGGAAAAATTATCAAAGGTGGCTGTGTAAGGGAAGTTTCTCCAGATGTTATCCGGGCATACAACGCTCCATTTCCTGATGAATCATATAAAGCTGCAGCTCGGGTTTTCCCAACGTTAGTTCCATCCAATCCAGAAGATCCTGCAAGTATTGCCAACATAAAGGCTTGGAATATTCTCAGGAAATGGACCAAACCTTTTCTTACTGCATTCAGTGATCAAGATCCAGTGACTAAGGGTGGTGATTTGATTTTTAGAAGAAGAATTCCGGGAACAAAAGGCCAACCGCACACAACAATTAAAAATGCTGGACATTTTCTTCAAGAAGACTGTGGAGAGGAGTGGGCTAATCTAATTATTGATTGGATACAGAATCAGAAATAATTTTTTTCAAATATTCTGGATCTAGAGATTTGGAAAAAATATGTTCAATTCCAAAGACACTTGCTTTCGATTTTAATTCTTGGAAAATATTTTCTTCGGTTTCCAAGTAAGATGTAATTAAGAAAATCTTGGTTTCCTTATATGCATCCATTTGACGAACGCGATAAGAAAAATCTAAACCGTCCATACCAGGCATTTGGTAATCAGTGAATATAAGATCCACTTTAAGAGATTTCAACTGCTCCAAGGCTTGCTCTCCACTATCTTTCTGAATAATTAAATATTCTGGCAAAATTTCTGCTAGTTGGTCATGAAAAAATTTTCGAAAATTAGGGTTATCATCAAGTGTTAACAATATCTTTTCTTTTTTAGGAAAAATCAATCGAACTTCCGTTCCTTCGGAAACTTGGGAATTTATTTCAATACCAATCTGGAGTGCATCCAAAATTTCTTTACTGAAAGGAAGTCCAAATCCTGACCCTCTCTCGCCTATCGTTCCTAGTGTTGAAATATTATGATCATAACTAAAGATTGTACCAAGCTTAATATTCTGAATACCTATACCTGAATCAATAATTTTCAATTCATATGAGTCCGTATATTCATAAAACTGAATATCAATTTTTCCTTTTTCTTTTGAAAACTTGATTGCATTAGAAAGAAAATTAGACATTGCAATACCAAGCAGTGAAGCATCGGTAATAATTTCGATTGAATCATCACCGGTAATTTGAAGCTCAATTTTCTTGTTATCCAAAAGCATTCTATGCCTTCCAATCGTTTCTTCTATTATATTATTTAGAGAAAGTTTTTCGAAATTAGGAATGATCTGATTCGATTGACTCTTAGAGTAATTGAGAATTTCTTCCGTCATACGGATTAAGCCTTTCAAAGTTTTTTGAGTTGGCTTGATATGTGATAAAATCTCAGTTTTACTTAAGTCTGGATCAGATAGAATAAAAGAAAGAAGCGAATAGACACCAGACAAAGGTGACTTAATGTCATGCGAAACTATTGAAATGAATCGATCTTTAAGTTGATTAGCATCTTTAAGATTTTGCATGGTTTCTCTAAGAGAACCTGTTCGTTCTTGTATTTTGTGCTCTAAGAACTCATTTGCCTCAATTAAGTTTTCATTTAGACTTTCATTGGCTATATAAGTTTTTCTAACTCGCAGAATAAGTATGAGAGAATAAATAAAAAACATGATCGAAAAACCCTCAAGTGTTGTTCTAATTGTTCTTATAATTCCAAGAGAGCTTAGGATATCTAAAGCTAAAGTTATTCCAACAATTACCAATCCAGTTAACAACAATTTTGCGTGATGTCTTCTATTTTTTGCTGCTTGAAGTATAATAACAAAGGAAAGAGAATACATTAAAAAATCAAATGCAATGATTGGAACGATTAATTTGTAGAAAACTTGCGTAGAATAGAATGTAGCAATAACAAGAATTAACTTAACAATTCCATAACAAAGTAAATAGCTACGCTTCATCTCGTTCGGAAATGTAGATCTCAAGAAAAGAAAAAATAAGGCTGGAACTATATGGAAAATTGAATTTTCCAATCGAACTATGAAATCATAGGAAATATCAGGATAATAATCCCAAAAAATTCTGTCAGTCGTTGATGAAACTGAAATTAGGATTGCAAATAAAAATAAAATTGATGCAAAAATCAATGAACTTTTATCTTTAGAATTGCTTATATAAATCCCAAGGTTAACAAAAATAAAAATTATTGAAATAAATATGAGTGCATAATCATACAATTTATTCTTATAAAGTAAATTATAGATAATAAATGATTTACCGAGTTTTGGTGCATCGATAATTCCAAGCTTACCAAAATTGTAATTCGAAATCTGAATGACAATATCGAAATGATTTGAATAGGAAAAAGCTGAGACCATCGGTTTTAGCTTCGGTACATGATTCTCAGCTGTTTCAGAAACGATACCTTGTTGATTAATCGGAATTCCATTCACAAAAATTCTGTGAGCTGTTCGTACCTTGCTTGTGAGAATACTCAATGTATCAAAATTAAGATTTGAAGAATCAATATCCACATGCAAAAAAAAAGTCATGGAATGTAATTCCGGATCCTGGATAGTATTTTTTCCTATCGTGGGAATTTGCATTCGAGTTGGATTAATTTTCTTATCATGAAAATCCTCAGGATTTCGAATACCAGGAAGTGCCAGCCACTCTCCAGACAAATTAATGGCATCGCCAGACCAATTGGATGGAATATTCATAACTCCATTCTTTATTTCATATTGAATATTTTCTTTAGAGCACGAGATAATTAATAAAAGGGAAATGAGAATAAAAATAAATTTCGATAAATTATAAATATTATTTTTAAATTTAAATTTCATTAGGCTGGGACAAAGGCAGAACGATTGTAAATTCAGCTCCTCCTGTTGGATGATTGTCGGCAAAAATAATTCCTCTATGCCCAGAAATAATTTCTCTTGAAATAGATAACCCTAAGCCAGTTCCACCTGTTCCTGCTTTTATTTGGCTTCCTTGTCGAAATTTCTCAAATATCAATTCCTTATCTTCATTCTCAATACCGGAACCATAATCACGAATCAATAATGCAACCCCAGGTTCACTGGAATCATTGTATTTTTTCATTGAATCAAGTTTTGTAAAATGAACGTCTATCCATGATTTTTCCGAACTGAAGCGTATGGAGTTGGAAAATAAATTTCTAATAACTTGCCCAATTTTTGAAGAATCAGCATCGATAAATATTGTATCGTCCGGCTTTTCAATATTGATTCTCATTTCTTTTTTTGTTATGACTGCTTCAAGCTCAAGACAAATATCTAAACATAGATCATACAAATTGACTTTATCAAAAATAAAATTCTCATTGCCTGACTCTAATTTAGATAGATCCAATATATTAGTCATGAGATTGATCAGTCTCTTTGCTGATTCCAAAATTATAGAAAAATATTCAGCTACTTTGGTTTTTTCCACTTTCTCTAATTTTTCAATTCCCAATTCCGCAAAACTCATAATTGCATGTATCGGTGTTTTTAGTTCATGTGAGACATTCGCAAGAAAATAAGATTTAGCTTGACTCGCTTTTTCTGCTCGATCTTTCGCTTGTACAACTTCTAAAGTTTGTGTTTGAACAATGCCCTCGATATTGCTTAACAACCCTTGCAGTTCTTTTCTTTGCGTAAGCAATTCTATTTCATAATTTTTACGCTGAGTTATATCTTGTGACAGTCCCAGAACCTGAGTTGCCTTTCCTTTAGAATCAAACTTAACCCTTCCTTCAGTGAGGATATATTTAATTTCTCCCGAAGGAGTATTTATTCTATACTCTAAATAGATATCTGGCATCTTATAATCGAAAGAACTAATGAATTCTTTTTTAACCGATTCTCGATCTTCATCGTGAATGATTCTCATAAAATACTCGGGTGTATTCTCCAATTTTAAATCAGGAATTTCTGAAATATTCTTAAATTCATCTGTGACCGACATGATATTCTCTTGAACATCATAGAAAAATGAAAAAACTTTTGCAATCCGCTGTGTCTCGAGCAGAAGTTTTTCTTTTTCTAGAATTTTCTCTTGAAAAATAACTTTATCTGAAATCTCTCTAATGATCACAATGATCTCATTATTGAGCAATGGAAAAAATCTTGCTTCAAAATGACGACGATGAACACCTAACGGAATAACATATTCCATTGTTACAAGATTGCGATCTTTTTTGACTTTTTCAATCGATGCCCGAACTCGTTCTGATAAATTGGAAGGAAGAAAACTTTCTATTGATTTATGAAGGAAGACTTCTGGTGGAACATACAATTCCGCTTCAATATCCGATTTATAATCGAGAACGATTCCGAATTGATCGAGACGAAAATATAAATCTGGAATTGCATCGAAGATTGCTTTGAGTTCATTGTTCTTGCGATTGAGGTCTTCTTTTACATTCTCATCTTCTGTCTTATCCAAACCAACTATGACAATTTGCAATTCAGATTCTGGAATATTCTGAATTGCAAAAGCGTGATTTTCAAATGTTCGGAGTTTTCCATCGACCATGATCGATTGCTGAAAGCGAATATTCTTTTGCGATTTTATTACTGGAGTTAACTGTGTTTCTAAATTCGGATACAATTCGTAGACATTCATCCCAACGGGATAATATTCTTTTGGAACTGCATTATTTATATTTCCTTTGGTTTCAAGAATTTGCCCAGATACGTCCAATCTCGTAATTACAACTGGGACATAATTGAATATCCCTTTTAGAATCTCACGATCCAGAAATTCCTGTAAGCTTCCAACCTGCACGCATACAACTTTATTATCAAAAAATTTTAAAAGCAAGATGTTTTGTATGGAAAGCCTTGAAAAAGAATCTATATTCCATAAGCTAGTAAAGGTGAACCGAAATGCATTTTATAGCTATCTTCTAAAACCACTATTCTTTCGGTTGTCTCCTGAGAATGCTCATGAGCTTGCAAAAGGATTACTTGAGCTAGGAGACAAATTTCCCTTCTTCTTATCAACACTGCATTCCATTACAAATTACAGTTCCGATAGACTTGTATCAACTGTAGCCGGAATCAAATTTGAGAATCCATTGGGTATGGCAGCTGGATTCGATAAGACAGGTGAACTTTATCCATTTCTTTGCAAATTAGGATTTGGTCATATTGAAATTGGAACTGTAACCGGAGAAGAACAACTGGGCAATCCGCGTCCACGTTTATTCCGCTATCCTGAATTCAATGCCCTCATAAATCGAATGGGGTTTAATAATCCAGGTGCTGAGAAAATGAATATCACCTTAATGAAGCAGCCAAGGATCAACGTACGCGGCATCAATGCTGGCAAGACCAAGATTGTTCCCATCGAAGATTCAGCACAAGATTATGCAAAGTCATTTAGGATCTTAGGCAAATACGCAGATTATGGTGTTATCAATATTAGCTCTCCCAATACACCAGGACTTCGAAGTCTGCAAGGACGGGAAGCATTCAGAAAACTATTTCTTGATATAAAACAAGAATTAGGTGGATCTTTTGATTTTCCTATATTCGTGAAATTTGCACCTGATTTATCGGATGAAGAACTTCTCGAAAACTTACAAGAAGCTTTGGATCTAAAAATATCTGGTGTAATCTTAACCAATACAACCCTAGATAAATCTTCATTGGGGTTGGCTAAGCCAGAGGAAGGTGGTCTATCTGGTGTACCACTTCGAGATAGGGCATTGCATTGTACTAGAATTGCATACAAATTTCTGCAAGGTCGGATTCCGATCATCGGTGTTGGCGGTATCGATTCAGGGGCATCAGCATTGGAACGAATTCAGGCAGGAGCGAACATCATTCAGATTTACACGAGCTATATCTATCAAGGACCATTTCTGCCTTGGGAAATCAATAAGCATATAGATGAGTATTTAAAGAAATCAGGTAAGAAATCAATTTCTGAAATTGTCGGAGAAAAAAACAAATGAACGATCGAAAACCGCCATTTAAGAAATCTAGTTTCAAAAGGAAAATTCGAACTCAGGAAAATTCTAGAACAGGAACAGAACCCTTTGCAAAATCGGATGCACCTTCCAAATTTGATCGAAAAGAAAAACCTCAGCCTCGCAAATACGACGATACTCGGCTCAATCCAAAATCTCGAAATCAATCTGACAGTAATTCAAAATCAAGGTTCAAATCTGATTCTGCACACAAATCTAAAACTCGATTTCAGCCTGATGAATTATCCAATGCGAAAACTCGATATAAATCCGAAGCTCCATTCAAAGGAAAATCCAAAATAAAAAACACAATTGACCATCACCAGAATTCTGATCCTGAACGAAAAAATCTTTGTCAGCATTTTGGAATATGTAGTGGTTGCACAACTCTAAATAAAAAATATGCTTCTCAACTTAAGAGCAAAGATACAAAGCTAAGGGATTTATTTCAGGAATTTAGAAAACTTACCATTGCACCCATCGTTCCCTGCCCAGAAGAATTTCATTACCGATTCAAATTGCAGTTGCCCTTCGGCAGAAAGTCAGTTGGTCACAAAAGTTTTGTCACTCTGGGATTGCATAGCGTTGATAATCGATTTATAGTTGATCAAGCCGAATGTAAGATTCAAGACTTGGGACTTACTCGAGCATCTCAGGCTATTCGTCTCTGGGCAAGAAAAGAAAAAATTACACCTTACAATGAGAAGACGGGAAACGGGATATTACGCCATGCATTGATCCGTAAATCTTTTGCTACTGGAGAAATCCTAGTTGGTATTATTCTCAACGATTATGATTTACCCAATCGTAAGGATTTCTCTAAATCGTTGTTCTCAACCTTGCGCGATGCCCTCGGTAAAAAATCTGAATTTGGTAAACTCGTTGGAATCGTAATGAATTCAAATATGAAAAATACCAATATGGTTCTTGGTAAAGATTTCTCTTTACTATGGGGTAGATCCTATTTAAAGGAAAAGATTGGACCTTACCATTTCAAAGTGGGATTGAATAACTTCATTCAAGTCAATCCGTACCAGACAGCTACTTTATATAATTTAATATTGGATGAGATTCCAGAGAAATCGAAAGTTGTAGATGCCTATTCAGGAATGGCAACGATCGGTATCTGGATTGCTAGCAAAGCGAAAGAAGTAATCTGCACAGAAGAAAATCAAGATTCATTCCGAGCGGGCATTGAAGCAATCAAGATGAATCATATCAAAAATGTAAGAATCAAACAAGGACGCTCTGCTGAGGTTTTGCCTGAGACACTAGCAAAAGAAGATCCAGATGTTTTAGTTCTGGATCCTCCTCGGATTGGTCTCGATGAGAAAACGATTGAAGGAATTTTGTCCAATCCACCTAGAAAAATCGTTTACGTATCTTGTGATCCGGACTCACTATTAAGAGATTCTAGAATCTTATCAAGGGGCTACTATTTAACAAAGCTTACACCAATCGATATGTTCCCGCAGACAGGTCATATTGAAACAGTTGCAGTATTTGAGACCAAATAAGTATAAGGCTTCGATTCTCTAAATGGAAGCGAATTGAATTATTGGAACTTTTTTCCTAGAAACAAGCTGAACGAAATATCATCGATTCGGCTGTTGCCCTTTGCAGTCACAACTCTTTCTTGACCTAAGTAAACCATCTCAGCAGCTAATTCGCCACCAAAATAAATTCCATTCTCAAGATAGTATCTCATTCCCGCAGCGCCTCCAACTTTCAAAGCATAACTCTTGGTCGTGGATTCATATCCAATACCAAATAGCGGCTTTAGATATGGATCAAAAGCTGATTCATTATTAAAATGATAAATCGCATTAGCTTCAACAAATATAATTTTGTTCAAATCTACCGAATTTGCAAATGTTCCCAAACCAGTAAATTCATATCCAATAAATCTTTGGATAACATCTTCGGAAGGTGCACCGAATTGACCTGGAAATCTTGCAGTACCTTGAATAAATAATCTCGATAATGCATTGTTCGGAACATTACTAGCTTTGTATTCTTTGTAATCGATTCCGATTCCCAATCCCCAATGATCAGTAAATCCTTTTTCATACATAAGGCCAAAATGTTCGCCTCGTACATTGATTCCTTCATAAGATTGTGAACCATAATAAAAAGCGGCTTTCTGAGCATCAGATCCATAAGTATATGTATAAAGCCCGTCAAATCCAGAAGTCTGTAGGGACTTATTTACATTATTTACTGCGGGGCCACCAATAAAAAGAGATCCTCCACCGCGAGCTTCAACATAATTAGCTCCTTGGGTAAATCCGATTGGCATAGATGCCGGACGGTGTCTTGGCGAGGATATTGATGAAGTAGGTTCTTCTTTACTTTCCGATTTCTTAATTTCTTTATTCGATTTTTCTTTTGGATCTAGCTCACTTGAGTCAGATGAATTATTTTGAAAGCCAGGGATTCTATCTTGTGGAAGAGTAGTTGGATCTCTGCGATCGTCTTGTGCCTGCACCAAAGTAACAAAACCGAACAAAAAGAATGTTAATATGGTTAATTGAAATTGAATACTCGACTTTCGAATCATAGTAAGAGTTTTTTAATAAAAAGAATACCGTCAATTGATTATTGGGTTTTTTGAATCTGATAGGGAACTTGCTTTTTGATGAAAAACAAGATTGAAATCGTTCGAAAAGCTAATATAGTGGCGTAAAGTCAATGAAAGAATCTCCAAAAAAAATTATATTAGCTTATTCTGGTGGTTTAGATACCTCAGTGATCCTCGCTTGGTTGCGTGATACTTATGGATGCGAAGTAGTCGCCTTTTGTGCAGACGTAGGGCAGAAGGAAGAACTCAGTGGATTGGAAGAAAAAGGATTAAAGACAGGAGCATCGAAAGTTTATATCGAAGATCTTCGATTAGAATTTGCACGAGATTATATTTATCCAGCTATCAGAGGTAATGCTCTCTATGAAATGCGTTATTTGCTAGGAACTTCTCTCGCAAGACCCTTGATTGCAAAAGCGATGGTTGATGTTGCAAAGAAAGAAGGAGCAGATGCTTTCTCTCACGGTGCCACAGGGAAAGGCAATGACCAAGTCCGTTTCGAGCTAACTTTCAAGGCACTCGCACCAAATTCCCAGATCATCGCACCGTGGAGAACATGGAATTTTGGTGGAAGACAAGAACTGATTGACTATGCCAAATCTAAAGGAATTCCAGTTCCTGTAACAGCCGCTAAACCTTACTCAATGGATCGAAATCTTATGCATCTTTCCTTTGAAGGTGGGATTTTGGAAGATCCGTATAGAGAGCCAGATCCAAGTATGTTTTTATTATCAGTCTCTCCTGAAGAGGCACCTGATAAACCGACCTATGTGGAACTTGAATGGGAGAGAGGAGATTGCGTTGCTGTCAATGGCAAGCGAATGAATCCATTAGAAGTGATGGAAACTTTGAATGAGGTTGGTGGAGCCAACGGCATTGGTCGGGTTGATATTGTTGAGAACAGATTGGTCGGTATCAAGTCTAGAGGTGTTTATGAAACTCCAGGTGGTACAATCCTTTTTCATGCACATAGAGATCTTGAATCGATTACATTAGATCGAGAAACTCAGCATATGAAAGATGAACTTGTGATTCCGTTTGCAAAATTGATTTACAATGGTATGTGGTTCTCAAGCCAGATGAAGGCCGTTCGAGCCTTTATAGATACTACTCAAGAATTTGTTTCTGGCACAACTCGCGTTAAACTGTACAAGGGAAATTGTTCGGTAGTGGGACGTAAATCTCAAGTTTCACTTTACAATCCTGAAATGGCGACATTTGAGAAAGAGGCATTGTACAATCAATTTGATGCTGAAGGATTTATCAACTTATATGGATTGCAACTGAAAGAGACCTCTAAATTACGAGGGACTCCTTAAGCAATGAATCGACTTGCAATATATCCAGGATCATTTGATCCCATGACGAATGGGCACCTTGATCTAATCAAAAGATCCTTACAATTGTATGACCGAGTCATTGTTGCGGTTGCAAAAAATTCTCGAAAAAACTCTTTCTTCACAGTAGACGAAAGAGTGGAACTTATTAAGAAATCTCTTCCAGGATTGGAGCGGATTGAAATCGATACATTCAGTGGTTTAACTGTTGATTATGCCCGAAAACGAAATGCAAAGGTGATCATTCGTGGGCTGAGAGCGGTGACAGATTTCGATTATGAATATGCAATTTCACTTATGAATAGCAAACTCGCTCCAGACATTGAAACAATCTTTCTTATGGCTAGCAATGAACATTCTTTTATTTCATCGACAATCGTCAAAGAAGTAGCAAGGCATGGTAGGGCAGTCTCGAACCAAGTTCCTGACGTCGTAAATGAAGCATTGCTTCGAAAATTTCAATCCCAAGATTTTGATCAAGACTGACAATCATATCGATTGTGTAGAAAATTAGAATATATTATAGTTTTTACATTTTTTTCTGAAATTATTTATTTCAAAAATGTAAATTTGATTGCTAATAAAAACGAACCTATCTGATATAGAGCATTCTGTATTTTAGAGTAGGCAATAAATGATTCGTTGGGTTCTATTTATTTTTCTAATTTGTTTTTTTCAGAGTCCGATTTTTTCCCAGACACTTCATGCGCTGATTTCAGTTGATAGCAACGACGAATCTATTGGTCGGAGTGTCAAAAAGGATGGTGCGCTCATGCGTGATCTTGTAAAAAAAATTGCAAGTGAGACAGGTATGACCCTCAAGCTTACCTATTACGAAGGTAAACAGTTTACTTTAAAAAATAATAATAATGCCATTAATAATTTAAAACCCTCCGCAAATGATATGGTTTTTGTCTATTTCTCCGCACATGGTTACCGAACTCAAAAAACAAAAACCAAATGGCCTTTGGTCTATCACGCTGAATCAGATGACGGCCTAGATTTAAATAAAGTTTACCAAACTATTGCAAGTAAAAAACCTAGATTTCAAATCGTCATGGCTGATGTGTGCAATGAACTCATAGAAATGGATGAAGATTCTCCACACGTCGCACCGCGATCTACCAATTCAAATGAATCCGTTAACTACAAAGCACTTTTCCTGAATAGCAAAGGAGGAATCATTAGCTCTTCTTCCAAACCTGAACAGCTTTCTTATGCTTTGGAAAAAGGTGGAGCGTTCACTTTGAACTTTCTTGCAGCGCTAAAGACAGCAACAAGATCCACAAGTCTTCCTAAGTGGACAAATATAATGAATACTGCAACCAAAGTAATTGGCAAAGGAACTGATGCAAGGCAAGATCCTCAATACCAGGCATTCAATCTTGTTGATGGAGGAACATCTTCCGTTGCAGTAAGTACAACCACTTCTAATATTCCAAGTCCGCCACCTTCTCCGACAAACTCATCTAGTAATAAAAATAGTTTTAAGTTCAAAGAAGGTAAATTAGTTCAAAAATCCGCAAAAAAATGGATTCTTACTTGGGAAGGCGTTGATTACAATCTAAAACAATATGAGAAAGAAGACGACATGATTTATCTTGAAAGCCCAGAAGATGAATCTTATTACTGTCTAAGCATAGAACAGAGAATGTTATGGATCTATGACGACAATTCAGAAGATTGGGAAATACTTGTCGATCCACTTAAATAGGAGATTATTATGAAATATCTAGCTTTATCCTTTATTATATTATTGTCCAGTGTCGCTTGTACATCGAAGCAACCTACCAATAAACCAAGTCTGATTCCGAACAAATCGCAACAAGGAGAGGAAGCAATGAGCTTTCCAAAAAATGTAGAAGAGTATATTGGTAAGGAAACTATGGCTGCTCTTAAAAAAGCAAAAACTGGTGAAAGCTATAAAGTAGGTTCTAAAAAATCTGATTCTGGTAAATTATTGGCAGGTTACCCAATTCTTGAAAAAGGAAAGGATTTGACATCAGGCCAGATTAAAACATTAACAACTATACTGTTAGATTCGAAATCCTTTGTTTTTCCTACTGCTAAAAAAGTTATGTTTCTTCCTAAATATGGTTTCAAATTAGATGAAGTGATCGTTCTAATAGATTCGACACATCAGATGGTTTCCATTCCCGTCGGAGATAAATCCAATGTGGAAGACTATGACCCTATCCAGAAAAAAATTGACACTTTGATTTCTGATCTATTTTAGATATTGTTTATCCGTTCAAAATGTTCAGAAAAGGGCTGCTAGAAATTCCTATGATTACGCTGGATTGACTTGGAACGTATCTACAATTCTATGCATATTGATTGAGTCTTGACTTAAGACGCCACTCATAGAATCCAATTCTTGTAATTGATTCACCATACTTTCCGTGTTGAGTTTTATATCATCAAATAGCTGATGCATATGATGGAGTTCTTCGAAACGAATTTTAATATCATTAGCTACTAATTCGCTTGTATCTTGAACTTCTCCGATTGATTGGTGGATCGTGTCCGTTTTTGACGAATACTCAGTTACCGATTCAACCACTTTTTCCATATACCTTGTCAAATCAGGTAGCTTCTGCAAAATTTGATGAAAGGACTGACTCGTCTCTCGGATGGATTCCGTTGATTTATGAATCGTATCCCAGATTTCTCGAAGATACATGGAAGCTTGCTTCGCATTTGAACCAGTCTTCTCAGAAAGCTTTGATATATTCTCAGCTACAATCGTAAAGCCAGCACTTTCTTCACCACCTCGAGCAGATTCAATGGCTGCATTGATGGACAGCATTCCGAGTTGATCTGCGATTTTTTGTAATCCTAGGACAATCTCTTCCACTTTTTTTGCAGACTGGTTCATTCCTTCCATGCTAGAACCAGTCTTTTGCAGAATCTTCTCGCCTTCCGATGCTAACCCGTCTATTTCTGAAACGATCTTATTAGATGAATGAATATCTTTTTCGATAATCTGAATCTGGGTTGCGAGCTCTCCAGAGAGATTGAGAACTCGGTTGGACACAATGTTCTGCGCATCCGCTTTATCCATAACCATTTCCAGAGATGCCTCAAGTTTATAGAAAAGTCCTTGGATAAGATTGTTCTTCTCTTGTTGTTCCGTGATTCCCCGTAGGATTGTTGCTGTGGCTTGATCCAATTGCTTGGATCCACGTTCAATACTATCAGAATTTACTTTGACGATGCCGATGATCTGTGCTAGACTAAATATCAATCTATTGAAATATTCCGCTATCACTCCCGATTCTGATCCCCGATCAATGACTAGTTTTAATCTTAGGTCTTTAGATTTTTCAATATAGTTCATTGTGTTCATGAGATCAAGCCAGACTGTTTTGGATCCGTGCTCAGATTCGTTGAGACCACGTTCTTCGTCTTCAGCAGATACTCGTAGTTTGGTGGCAAATTTCAATACAGAAAACAAAATGATACCCAAACCAAAAGACCAAGCTCCGCAAGTAACTACTCCAATTAATTGAATTTTAAATTGCTCGAATCCTCGAAGAGATGGATCGATAGAAAATAAACTAACTGCAATCGTTCCCCAGATTCCTGCGGCTCCATGAACTGGAAATGCTCCGACAACATCATCTAAATGCAACCAGTTCTCCATCGCATAGGTTACAACTTGTACTATTAGCCCAGCTATAAACCCTATGATCAATGCTTGGGAAGGGTTGACGATTGAGCAACAGGCTGTAATACCTACCAATCCACCCAAAACTCCATTGATAGTTCCCTCCACGCTTGGAATTCCTTTTTGGATATATGAGAAAAGTATAGCTGCGAATCCTCCTCCGCAGGCTGAAATTGTTGTATTAACAATGATTAGTGGAATCGAATCGTTGAATGATAATGTACTTCCACCATTGAATCCGAACCATCCAAACCAGAGAATGAATGCTCCGAGTACAGCGATTGGAAGATTGTGGCCAGATAATTCACGAGGTTTTCCTGCTTCATCGAAGCGATTGGCTCTGGGTCCAAGAACTATAACACCTGCTAATGCAACCCAGGCTCCAACAGAGTGAACTACAGTGCTTCCAGCAAAGTCGTAAAATCCAATTGCACCAAGCCATCCACCGCCCCAAGCCCAGTGACCAAAAATTGGATAGATCAAGATGGACACAAACATAGAACAAACTACATAAGCATTGAATCTTATTCTTTCTGCAACCGCACCTGATACGATAGTAGCCGCAGTTCCCATAAAAGTAACTTGATAAAGAAAGAATGCAAATTCTTTACCGCCTGCCATTCCTTCCAACAAAAAGGTATCATCTCCGAAATAGCCTTTAAAACTCGAGCCGAACATCAAGCCAAAACCTATAATAAAAAAGCAAACTGAACCTACTATATAATCGATTATGTTTTTGATTGCGACATTGATGGAATTCTTGGATCTTACCAAACCGGTTTCAAGCAATAGAAATCCAGCCTGCATAAAAAATACCAATGCTGCGGCTATGATGAGCCACATAATATCAACGTCTTTAGATAGGTTGCGAAAGGCTGGTATAACCTCATCCATATTTAAAACCCTCATTCGATAAAATATATATAAGATGCAAAATCAAACAGGCACTAGTCGAAATAGACTACTCGGAAGATTCTACGTCATCATTCAGTATATCTATTGTCGTTAAGCCGATCATAAAATCAAAGACCTCGGCAAGATTTACACCGACTCGAGCACCACCATAGGCACCAATGAATACATCAATTTGCCAAATGTAGTTAGCAGGATATCCAAACGGTTTTTCTTTTTCTTTTGGAAGATAGGCTCGAATTGATTCGTCCGCATCATCGCCCAAGATATTCTCAACCATCTTTTTTTGAAACTTTTCCTTCTTACGTTTCTTCCTGTCTTCAACCGGATCATTTAAGAATGAAAAATATCTCATCTTATAACTTTTCTTGTTAGCCCTCTCATCTAGAAGTAGCGGAATCCCATTCTCGTCCGTCTGTAATTTACCTTCATCGTTCCGGATTGGCTCACCTGAATAAAAAAACTCACCACCTAGAAATCCGAAGACCAATTGCTGAGTGCGGTATTTTCCAAAATCTCCACCCCGAAGACCAATTCCAGAACCTAAATCTCGTTTACCAAGTTCACTCTCTCCACCTGCAAAATATATACCTAAAGGTAGAGGACCAACTCGGACTCCAACGCCATAAACAGGTGTTTCCAAACCAAATTGGACGATATCTTGCAAATCTTTTCGACGGTTTTCCCTGTAAGAGGCACATTGTGTAATAAAAATCAGAATAAGTGCGATATGAATTCGGTGCATTTACATTCTAAAAACGCTTGCTAGACAAGGTCTGCAAGGAAAAAAATAGAATATGCAAGAGGACATCGAACTAGGCATAGATCCCTACCCAATCAATGATACGGAATCTAGGCTAATTACATTATTATTTACACTTTTGAAATATCCTCAAGGACTTACTTACCAACGGATTCGTTCTTATATTCCAGATCATTACAACAATGAAAATCAGGAATCTGATCAGAAAAAATTACATAGAGATATGGAAGAACTCAGTAAGCTTGGATTTCCTGCTTATTTCCACCGAGAGACCAATACCTACCATGTAGACGGGGATACTCCTGAATCAAAATTACAATTTAGCCATGAAGAATTGGAATCTCTATCTATGGCGTTGATTTCAAAGGCCATGCAAGAAGGTGGCAATTTCAAATCTGCAAACGATTTCGAAATCAAATCACTTGCACAAAAAGTATTCGGTGGGAATACCAAGATTCATACAGAGTTCCATAAAAAAATTTGGACAAATCATAAACAAAATTTATCTTCCAAAGTTTCGGAATCAGAAGAAGATGATTCTCAAAATGATACAATCACTGAAACCATATTGTATTCTATAAAATCCAAAATCCCGATCAAGATTCAATATGAAAGAAAATATGGAATTCCTGTTATGCGAGAAATAGATCCAGTTCAATTGATTCGAAAAAATTCTCAGGATTTCTACCTTTATGCATTTGATAGAGAAAAGCTAGACTATAGGAATTTCTTAATTCCTTGTATAACAAAAATTATAAAATTAGAAACCAATTTTTTTAAAAATCATGCAACAAAGAAACCTTTTCAAAATTTTCATCCATTGATGTTTCCTTTTCATGATCCAATAGAAATTGAAATTAAGATCCAAGAATCATATGCTGATCTATTAAAAGACTATTTGAATTCAGTCGATTTCCAATCCAAACAAAATATAATCAGTTTCAAATCTACAAATTCTAAAGCGATATTTGCATTTCTTCTAAAAAACGAAAATATCATTCTAGGTTTAGAGCCAAAATCGGTGAGAGATGAATATGAACTGTATTTGAATAAGATTTCATCGCTTCATAAGACTGCATGACAGATCCTAAACCATCTTTTCGATTTATAACTAAATCTAAATTGTTAAATTTGAATCGATGTGAGAATCTATTTAGATTCAATTTGTTGTATAAAGATCAGAGAAAGGTAAAATCATTCGAAGAGAATTTTGGTTTAGAGAATGATCGTGTTCGTGCGCTAGCCTGTTCTCAATATCCCGAAGGAATTCATATTCCAAAGTATGGAGATATACAATTAGCCGCGATTGAAACTAGAAGAAATCTAGAACTATTCAAAACAATATTCCATCCTGTTCTAATTTATGAAGATCTGATATCATCTCCTGATATGCTAATTCATATAGGCGATGGCGTATACGATGTATGGGAAATTAGCACATCAATAAATACTAAGCGTGATTTCGAATTGAGCTTTGCTTATCATAAGAAAGTTTTAGAATTTGAGAATATTAAAATAAATCGTTATATGGGAATAAAAATCAATTCGGAATATGAATTGGATGGAGATTTGGATCTGAGTAATTTTTTTATTACAAAAGATTTCTCTGATAAGTTGTTGAAGCACTCAGAAACTATTGAATTGTTGATAAACCAAATTCGTCAAATTCGAGATGGTCAAGAAGTTTCTACACCGAAATCTCAATGCCAGAGTTATAAGGTGTGCTCTTATACGGAATTGTGTTTTCCTAATTTAGATTCTGGTGACATCTTTACTCTAAGAGAGTCAGCGAAAACTGCAGTTGATTTGTATCATAGTGGTATCTTTCATCTCAAAGATATTCCTGATAATACAGAACTCTCGGATAAACAAAAAATTCAGATTGCTACATCTAGATCTAATCTTCCTCACCAAGATACGAATAATATTTCTTTATTTTTGGATCGATTGAAATTTCCAATTTACTATTTGGATTTCGAAACAATCAATCCTCAGATTCCATTCTATCAAAAATCAAAACCTTACCAACATATTCCATTTTTATTTTCTTTGCATAAATGGAACGGTGATTTTTCTACTGAACCTGAACACTTTGACTATATTCAAGAAGATTTCAATGATCCTCGTCCTGGAATTCTAAAACAACTTTCAAAAATCATTGAGCCAGGAGGAACAATTCTCTGCTTCAACGATTTCTTCGAAAAGCGTTGCTTACAAGAATCGACTCAAGCTTATCCTGAATATAAGAGCTGGTTTGAATCTATTCGTTCTTTTTTCTTAGATGCTGCTATTCCATTTAAGTCTCTTGATTACTATAGTCCAGATCAACATGGCAGTGCCTCGCTCAAAGATATTTTACCTGCATTGACTGGAGCTTCACATAGTCACCTTGATATACAAAATGGTCATGCAGCTAATCTTGAGTATTTGAAATTGATAAGAACTGGCGAAGAAAATTTGGAAGTCAAGAAAATCATCTGGAATAGACTAAGGGAGTACTGTAAAATGGATACATATGCTCTTTATCTAATTCACAAAAAATTGACAGAGATAGTGAATCAGAAATAAACAGCAAAGATAGAGGGTTGTATGGTCGGAATTCAACGTTTTTTTTTAAAGCTTGTCCTTGCGCTCCCGTATTCATGGAAATTGAAAATAGCTGGAGGCGAACTCATCAAAATCCAAGGCAAAGAGCTCGACATAGATATGCAAATTGTCTGCAAACTCAGTCGATTCAATCCGAAAATAGAGAACTATAAGCCAACCAAAGCAAGAAAAATTTTTGCCCAATCAATGGCGATCCTTATGCAGTCCCCGAATGCTCTTCCAAAAGTTGAAACGACCGTAATAGGTGGATTAGGTGACTCTTTTAAAATTAGAATTTATAACTCAGATCCAACACGAGATAAGCATCCTATTATAGTTTATTTACATGGCGGTGGTCATGTTGTTGGTGATATTGATACTTATGACAATATCTGCCGCTATCTCGCTCACCGTACACCTTGTATGGTTTTTTCAGTTGATTATCGTCGAGCACCTGAATTTCCTTTTCCAACTCCATTAGAAGATTGTTATAGAGCATACCAATGGGTCAAAAACAATGCATATCGATTGGGAGGCAATCCTGAGAAGATTGCAATAGTAGGAGATAGCGCCGGCGGTAACTTAGCGCTTGCTACATCATTAAAATTGAAAAATGAAGGACAAATTTTACCGAATTTTCTTGGACTCATTTATCCAGTTGCTGAAATGTCTCGCGAATACCCTTCCTACCAAACATTCAGTGATGGCTTCTTACTTACTCGAAATTTACTGCGCTGGTTTCGTTCTAACTATTGCTCAAAAGAATCAGACAGATTAAACCCGCTAGCTAGTCCATTGCAAGCAGACAATTTTGTAGGATTTCCCAATTGTTATGTCTCAACGGCAGGATTTGATCCACTGTCTGACGAGGACAAAGAACTAGTTCAAAAATTAAGTAAATCTGGTGTAAAAGTCACGTATTCCGATTTCCCAGGAATGGTGCATGGATATTTTAATATGGGCGATTTTATTCCTTCGGCAAGAGAAGCTGTTGATGATTTGTTGAAATTTATAAAAACCGAATGGTCAACTTAAAGACCGACCAAGGCGGTTTCGATAATAGAAAGCAGGGGTATTCTATGAAATCCGCAATTAAATTCATACTTATAATTCTAGCATCATTAACTATATTGGTTCATTCCGTATATTCAGAAAAAACCAAAGCGATGACTTATAAAGAAAGGGAAACAGAGAAACAGATTGATGCGCAGAGAAAATCTGGTTTCTCGGATGTAGAAATTGATACTTTGCATGAATCGATTTCTACTAACCTTCAAGAAATTAAAAAATTACGGGATATGGGAGTGGAGAAGCAGAGTGCTATCTATCTCACCGATATCCCAGCAACTGACACTGATATTTTCAAAACGGACAAAGATGGTAAAACATACATTCAATTTGCATTACCCCAAGGTCAGTCTTATGTTGATTGGCCAAAAATCTATTTATACGACGGCGTTGGATTTATCTACCCAAGTGAAGACTATAGCCAACTAGATAAAATTGTTCTAATGTTTCGAAGAGTGAATGCGGAAGGTCAGCAATACACTAAAGAAATGCGCCGCTTGATAAACCCAACACCTAAAAACAGCGTTACCAATGAAGATGGTACAGTTAGTACGGATTCCAACTCGGATATTCAATTAGAATATTATCAATCCATGACTTCCAACACTGTATGGCCTGATAAACCAATTTTGGATAATGAGCCAGATGTAAAGATGGAATTGAACAATGCGGACAATCTGTTACCTTATGAGAAACAGAAATTGATAATGCATCAATATAAAAAAATTCTTCGTAAAGTTGATAAGATTGTAGCTCTAAGGTTGCGCGGACTTCAACTAGATCAGAGAAGAATGGTAACAAAAATGTTGGAATATAAATAGACCCTATTTAATATAGGGCTATGATTCTAAAAACTATTGTCTTTCTAGGAATATTTCTAACATACAATCTGTACGCTTGGGGCGAACATCCTTTAGGTAGTTATCCCGCGCTTCAAGCTCTGAAAGAATTAAAAGATTCCAAGCCAGTCAAAGTAGAATCGCTTGAAGATTTTCTCATCAAAGAAGAAAGCAAACTTGCAGAACTATTAGAGTTACAAGAAAAATGGCTGCAAGCTAATGTATCTCCCTATAAGCATAGACCCGATGAATTGAAATTTATTGCGAATGGCGATCGCAAGACAATCAAAGAAAGATTCTTCAATTCAATCCGAGTGAATCCTAATTTCAAAACGCTATCCTATGTTCAACAATTACCTAACAAAAATCAAAGCAATTGCAATCGACTGAATATCAATAAGGTCACCGTATTTCATGATAACTCTTTCTGGAACAATGTGAAAATATGTGAAATAAAACCTGGAAGTTTTGTTCACCCAATCGATGTTATAGCAACAGCAACCGACGAACCAGACTTCGGATTAGATATTGGTCTATTCGAAAACAATGAAACTTCACATGGCGGTATTTATGGATTTGGAGTTCAAGCATTTGGAAATCCAAAATTAGAATTCTCAAGTCAGACACCTTTTCATATCGGATTCTTTCATGAAAATTTTGTAGTCTTCGGACTAGCAGGCTTTTTAAAAGAAAACTACCCGCATATTCGTGCTTATCAATATTTGGAATTAGCCAAATTCGCTTTTGCATCAGGTCATGATTACTGGGGACATAGATTTCTTGGATGGGGCTCACATTATATTCAAGATCTAACTCAACCATATCACTCAACAGTATCACCAAATGCAAGTACTGGTGGAATGCTATGGAAAAATACAATTGCTATGATTGGATTTCCGCAATCCAAAGATGATATGATTCAGCTTTTATCAAACCGTCATTTGGTTTTAGAAGACATTCAAAGAAATTTATTGATCAAAATACACAGTGAATCCGATTTTGATCATATTCTTTTTAAATCCTTTCAACAAATTGATAATGACAGTAAATATCCAGAGGTCGATTACTTCTATTCGATTCAATCGGTCGCAAAAGAATCAAATTCTAAATCTAAAATCATTGATTCCTTAATATCAGAAGAAGTTCCAGCGTTGTATGTGAATGACCCGACATATTCATATGATAGTCATGACGGTAAAACTAATATTTATCAGATTTTGAAATCGGACCACAAACAAGTTCTAATTAATTTTGAAAAACCTTTAGCTGAACTATTTAAAGCCTTTGGATCACATACAAGAAATTATGTTCGCGCAGGACTCAAAGAAAGAAGATAAATTTTCGAATAAATGGACTTTTTGTAACCTTTACCTTCAGTTTGAGAATTAAATCAATATCTAGAGTCGGATTTCTTTAGATTTGTATTTAATTTGCGGGGTTTCTAAGAATGCTAAATGTATTTTATTGGATATTTAAGATAGTTACTTCTCTAATAATTCTCCAAACTTTGTTTTTCAAGTTCACTGGGGCGCAAGAGTCTATTTTTATTTTTGAGAAAATGGGATTAGAACCTATAGGCAGAATTGGATCAGGAATTTTTGAATTAATTGCTATAATTTTGCTTTGGAATCCAAAAACATCAATTCTGGGTGCCCTCTCGATTATTTTTATTATGCTAGGAGCGATCGCAAGCCACATTTTTATTCTAGGAATTGAAGTTCAGGACGACAAAGGTCTGTTATTCGGTCTTGCTCTTACTTCTTTTGTAGGCGGATGCTATCTTTTTTGGTATTCTATGTATAAAAATAAAACGCAAAGTGTGGAATTTTCAAAAAAACTATTTCTGAATGAGTAACTGAGAAATTGTTCTCTCATCGGTTACATATTTTTTCTTAAGATAGAAAATCGCATTATTAATAAAGCGAGGAGTTTGCTTACCAGCATCAAGAAGATCCAATTTGATACTCGTCAATTCGTCTATGGTAGTCAGAGCCAAAATCCTTTGGCTCTGATGGGTTTCAAATTCATCTTCCATATCAAAATTCATAATGAATATAGATTCTAATATTAATTAGAATTCATTCCCCTAGTTAACCCTTAGACGGTTCCTGGAATGCCTTAGCTTGTTCAATTCCTCGTTTCTCATCGACAAAGTAATTCACAAGCAATGATAAGAAATAAAACAGCGCAACAATTAGGAATGAATTTCGTAGAGTCATAATTGTTTGTAGACCGCCGAGTGCCAATAGACCTAAGGCAGAAGCTACTTTACCAGACAAGCCCCATAATCCATAGAATTCTCCAGTTTTGGTTGGAGGTGAGAACAATCCGACAATAGCTCTACTTGCTGACTGAGTTGCACCCATACCCAATCCAGCTAAGATTGCAATTGCTATAAAAACCCATTGTGTTGTCCATTTCAGACCTAATGATACAGCAAAATATGTAATATCATTCACAAAGTAAATTAACATGCAAGTTGTTATCCATAGAATCAATGTTAGATTAAATGTTTTTTTAGCACCATAACCATCTTGCAATGCTCCAAAAGCAAAGGCACCAATAGCAGCTGAAATTTGGAGAAATATAAACATGAATGCAACTTGTTCAGAGGATAATTTTATTTCTTGTTCGCCATAGATAAATGCAAATCCTATAACAATTCCATGAGATGCCATTGCAAAAAACAACGCGACTAAATAGATCATAAGATCTTTGAATTGAGAAGCATCTTTTAGAGTTTTCACAACTACATTCGTAGCATGACCTAAATACGAAAAGGAGATTGTCCCAAAAACCGTTAGAAATCAATTAGGCGGATAAAGATATATTCATCTCTGTAAAGTTTTCTTCAATTACTTTTTTATTGGCTAAATAATTGGATAGAAATTTTTCTATTTCTTTGTATCCTTTTACTTTTCTGAAATGAAGCTCTTGTGCATATAGGAGAGCTGCTGTCCATCGTGTTGTCATGTCTCGATTTTTACGCCACCTTTTTACTCGGTTCATTTGAAATCTTGGATGTGAAAAGGCTGAATCAATGGGATTCGTTGATTGAAATGTTTTTCGAATTTCGATTGGTAATTGGATTCTATGACAAGTCAATAGATTGTCTTGACCTTCTAACAGACTCATCTTAGCTGTTTCACTGATATTCCCTAACCAATGTTCCATTGCTTTCAAAGATTCTTTAGCCTTCGAGTATTCATTCAAATTGAAAATTGCTTTATATTCAATTTGAAATTCATCATGATATTCTTTGGGCAAGCACGCTTTTATATTTCTCATTTTATGTAAAATACACCTTTGGTGATCATAGTTTTCACCAAAGTATTGCTTAATGCCTTTCTCAATTCCTTTTGAACCATCTGAGACAACCAAAACCCGTTCAGTAAGTGAAATTTCACGATCTTGTAGTTTCCTTAAAGCAGATAATACTATTTCAGAATGTTCACTTGAGCCTTGTACCACCGACAAAAAATGCTTGTGTCCTTCTTTATCTACACCTAATACAACTACTATCACTTCATCCGCTACATGAATACCATCAATGAAAATGGAAAAGAATTCTTTGCCTGGAAATTTTCTCGTATTCAGTTTGTTAAAATGTGCTCTAGAAGCATTTACAAATTCTCTGGATATCTTTGATTTTGAAACTCCAAGTTGCTCAGATACATCTTTCAAGCATTCTCTAAATCGCCGTGTCGTTAGACCAGATACCATCAGTTTGAAAACAATTTCTCCAAGATCTGCTTCGGATTTTAAATTTGCATAGCTTTCTAGTAAAACTTCTTGTCCAGATTTTCTGACTCTTGGTTTTTTGATTTTATGTTTCTGACCCAATATTGGAACAAAAACATTCTCTGAACCTGCACGATATGCTAGACTTTCTTCTACTTTACGGCTAAATCTTTTTCCGCATAGGGCTTCGATTTCCTCTTCCATGATCTCTTGGATAAATTCTAAGGATTTTTTTCGGATTTCAGTTTCTATGTTTGATTTTAAAAAAGATCGAAAACTATCAATATTCGATTGACTATTCGATGTGGTTGTGTTTTTATTTTTCATTGGTGGAACCCCTTTATGATTTTGTTGTCCAAAACTATATTATGGACGGGTTCCGCTTTTTTCAATTCCTAACGGTTTTTGAGTCTAGCTCTACGAAAAGCCAGGAGGGCGAATCGATTTTATCTTTGGTTCATCTAACAAAAGAAAAGTGGGAATGGCTGCAACAAAAAAGAACATTGCAGTATATGGACCGACCCATCTTAAGTTATCGTAATTTTCTGGAATTATATCACCGAGTGTTTGCGCAAGTGCGACCGATCCCAGTCCACCAAAGTAACCAATACCCCAAGCATAGCCCGAGATCTTACCTAGTGTCTCCCTATCACCTAAAAATGGCAAAAATGAAGACACGATATTCTCGGTTGATGTAAAACTGAAAAATGAAACGATTACCAAGATCATTGCTAACCAAATCATGCCTGGATCAACAAAGTATAGAAGAGCTGTTGGTATTATACATAAAAATGAAGTTATAATCAAAGCTTTCTTCTTAGTTGGAGAAAAGTCAGTGATTGCACCTAGAATCGGCGCGGTAAAAACCACAAGAATATAACCGATAGCTTGGGCAATTGACCAAAGTAGATTACCATAGGCAAAAGGAGTTTCTGATGTAGGATCGCCAGGAACAACAAGCATTGTAAAAATATTACAATATATAACGCTCACGATAACGGTGGTGTACGAAGAGTTCGCAAAGTCGAACATGCACCATCCAAATATCTGTTTTTTCTGAGACTTCTTTTCTTCCTGAGACATAAAATACCTAGTTATCCTTATTCAGTATATGGGAGAATTATAAGAATGAGTTAGAAAATGTCAAATGATTATGATAAAAAAAGGTGGCTAGTTTAACCTGTTAAGCTAATTTTTAACAAGGAACTGGGTATGGAAGAAATTGACTTATATTCTTTGATGAGACCCAGAAAAACTTGTGTTTGCAAACAGGTTAGTGAACAAGAAATCATACAGTGCATAAAAGATGGAGCGACTAGTGTAGAGGAAATCTCTCAGAAAACTCTCGCTTCTACAGGATGTGGAACCTGTTACGGTGCAATTACTAGAATTTTGGAGAAACAGTTGAAGACAATTAGGACAGAAAAATGAAACAAATCCTTGCGATAAATATGGCAATGACTCTAGACGGAAAGGTAGCTCGCCCCGATGGCAAATGGCATGGAATGACAACCGAAAAAGATAAAAGACAGATGGATATCTATCGTTCCAATTCGGATGCTCTAATCGTCGGTAAGAATTCTATTACAAATGATAATCCGTTCGTAAAATTGAGATTTGTGGAAAATGCGATCAATCCAAGACCTGTGATTTTGATCAGACGTGGGAGCCTAACACCCGATAAACGAATCTTTGAAGAATCAGATCATACACCGCTCGTAATTTGCACTCGGCAAAACAAAAAAGAAATTGAAGAAAGTCTACGAAATCGAGTCGATATTCAAGCATTGGATTCGGACGATATCGAACCTAAGAAAGTTATGGGCATTCTATCCAGACTTGGATATGAAAGAATACTTCTGGAAGGTGGACCAAAGCTTAATTATTCCTTCTTTCGGCAAGGATTGGTCAATCGCATTCATTTAACTATTGTGCCTTATCTTATTGGTCAGCGGACATTGCCTTCAATCGCTGATGGTGATGTTGAAATTCCTGGTTATGAAAAAGCAGATTGGAAGTTGACTTCATGCAATAAAGAAGGAGATGAAATTTTTCTAATCTATGATCGCAAATCTTGAGCGAGTCGGAATCTTTTCGTTAGCATTTATTTCATTTTTCGCAAGTATATCTCTCATTTATATACTTACAACCGAGGAACTTTTTTTTCTCTTCAAAGAAAATTCAATTAAATTCCTGCCAGACCAATCTTATTCAAAAGAACTTCCTGACAATTGGGTATCTATCTACGAATTGCCAAAAGGTTCTGAGACTATCTTAATCAATATCGAAGATAAAAAATACTATAATCATCAAGGCTATTCTTTATATGATATTCATTCTGCCTTATTTCATAATTTCTTCTTAGAAAAAAAATTACGGGGTGCAAGTACGATTACGCAGCAACTAGCTAGAACTCTTTTTTTAAATCGGGAAAAGACAATTAAACGTAAACTAACAGAAATTCGAATTGCAGTAGCATTAGAACGAAGCCTCAATAAGAAAGAAATTTTAGAGTACTATTTAAATACGGTTTATTGGGGTCGAGGTTTTAACGGAATCTATTTCGCATCTAAATACCATTTTCAAAAATCCCCGAAGGACTTGAATTTAGATGAATTTCGAGAACTTGTACAAAAATTAAAAAGGCCAGATCACAAATAAAATTTAAAGGAAAGAAATTTATGTAAATATTTTATTCGATTAAATTAAACAATCATAAATTCTTTTATCATCGCATTCCTTGGTATAATATAGCTTTTTGAATCAGATCGAAGCAGACTTTTGAGTTCTTCAAATGGCATAGAAATGGTAAGAATATTTTGTACGATTTCTCATCAGTTAAAAATTTTGCATAGACACCCGCAAAACTTACTTCTTCAATTTTGGAAATAGGAATTTTCATATAACCATATTTTAATATTCCTTTTTCTATACGCAAGGGCTTTGGAAAATGAACTCTAAAAGCGACATAGATGGAAAACAAAACGGCAAAGATTATATGCGAATTGAAGATAAATGCAAATACGATACTTATAATATCTGGATTATCGATATAAAATAGTTCATAACTTCCAGATGCGATAAAAAACATAGAAGATATAAAAAGTAAAAAGGCTATCGGTATATAAAGAAGATAACTTTTATCATGACTCGTTAAAGTAAGACCTCTTCCATCTAAAGAAATTTCAAACAGATCACCAGGTCTGTAACGCGGAGGAAAATCGTCCATTTCAACTTTTCCTTTCATCGTTTCATGATAAGGAAGGTCAAGTTCGTTGGCTTGTCGCAAAACTCCTTCTCGATTTCGCAAGGGAATTCCCGTTGATTTCGACAGATCTTCCGCTCGCTCGCGAATTTTTATCTGATCTGCAGATTTCTCAATAAGAAATCCAATCTTTTCGTAGTCCTTTTCTATCTTATCAAACTTCGGATATTTTGATTTTAAATTCCCTAAAGTAGATTCTTCTAAGACAACCGAATATGTGTAATACGTGTTCGAAGACTTCTGATGCTTAATTGTATATTGTGATAAACGAATTTCTTGAATAATAGAAGTTGATACTTCCCCGACCAAATCCTTTCCAATAAAAAGTTCTAGACGACCTGTTGAAGGATTGATCTGGATTTTTAATTTCTTCTTGGAAAGAATAAAACTAAATAGAAATATCAAGCCAAAGATAAAAGTCCAACTAAACAAACCAATAATTAGAGATATATCTTCTTCCATTCAATTTCCTTCCTCAACCTATCAGATTAAAATATCCATATCAATATTAGAATAAACCCATATACATTAAACCAAAAAAAATCTAATCCATAAAAAGGCTCTAAGCTAAATCAACTTAAGCAGCTGAAACATTAAAACTGGAAGAGTTTATCGAAAAATTCCAGGAAATATAAAATTTATTCCGAAAATCATACCTTTTGCTTTCACTTCTTCAGGAACTACGCCAAAGTTTTGACCTCGTATAGAATCCATGCAGGCTCGATCAACAAGTTCTTGACCTTGCGAACTCACAAGGCGAACATCTAGAACTTTACCTTGATCGTTTAAGAGGAATTGTACCTTCGTCATTCCAGGTTTGATTCCTTCACGAACAACGGTTCCAGCAATATCTCGATAGGCAAAGTTTCCGCCACCGGGCGGAGCAAAAGATCCTTCAATTTGTTTGAGCATATTCTTAAAATAATGATAACCAGCAAGTTCCTTTGTAGGAACTGTCATAGCACGATTTCCATCCCAACGAAAAAGAAAATCCTGCTGAAATCGATAATTGAATGGGATTTTCATCATCTGACCCGTCTGACTTGGATTAGATGGAGTCGGTTGCAATGCAGCTACGGTTACTGGATCAGATTTATAAATTCCAACTTCAAATACATCCTCTTCTTTTTTCATATTCTCTTCTTGAGGTGTTGGATTATTGGAAGGTTGATTCGTAGTTCCGAATATAAATTCTCGAAAAGGTGAACTTGTATGAAAGCCTTTCTCTTCCGTCAATCCACCACCACCAGCACTATCTCGATCTGAGAGAGCTTTATACTCGTCCCTCTTTTCAGGGTTTATATGCTGCTGTTCAACTAACACTTCATAGATTTTCTCGCGATCTTCACGCATCTTGAGCTCGGATACAGGTTCCGAACCTAGCACTTTCCATAGAAGATTTCTGGTTATGAGATGCCCTACAAATAAAGATATAATTAAGAATACAAAAGCTGCAGACAGAAGTAGACGTGAATCTCCCTCCTCTTCTTCTTTATACTGAAAAGAGAGTAGCTTCTTCTTTACCGTAGTCCAATCCAAGATGCTCATATGCCTTCCTACTTGCCACGCGCCCCTGAGGTGTGCGATCAATCAAACCTATACGAACAAGAAATGATTCATAATTATCTTCAATCGTTCTTTCTTCTTCACCAATAATTGCAGAAATTGGTTTCAATCCAACTGGTCCACCATTGAATCTATCTATGATGATTGTTAGAATCTGCCTGTCAACCCCATCCAATCCCAAACTATCAATTCCCATTCTTTCAAAAGCCATTTTACAGATTTTTTCGGATATAGTTTTCTCAGACGCAACTTCTGTGAAATCTCTAACTCTTTTCAATAAATGATTCGCAATTCGTGGTGTCTTCCTCGATCTCTTTCCAATCTCATAATCAATTCCTTTTGCCAAAGGAATTTTTAGAATGCTGGCTGATCTTGCCACAATAATTGCCATTTCTTCATCTGTATAATAATCAAGCTTGAGCTGAATTCCAAATCGATTGCGAAGAGGTTCGCTGACAATCCCAGATCGAGTCGTTGCCCCAACCAAAGTAAAGGGCTTTAAAGGAATTTGAATTGCTTGTGCAGTCATTGCCTCGCCTGCAACAAAATCCAAAATAAAATTTTCCATAGCTGGATAGAGCAATTCTTCTAATTTTTTTTGGAAGCCGTGTATCTCATCTATAAAAAAAACTTCGCGTTCTGTAAGTTGTGTTAAGAATTTTCCTAAGTCAGCACCTTTTGATATCGCTGGAGCTGAAGTTGGTGTGAACGCTACGTTCATTTCATTCGCAATGATAGTTGCAAGTGTTGTTTTGCCAAGTCCAGGCGGTCCAGAAATCAAAACATGATCCAAACCTACGCCACGTTTACGAGCTGATTCAATATAAACTTCTAGATTGGAAAGAAGTTGTTTCTGTCCAACAAAGTCATTCAGCTTAAGTGGTCGAAGACTTGGATCATCCTCTCCGTTTCTTGCGATGGCGGATGCACCGCTATTATTTTCTATGTCGTCGTAGTTCAGTTCGGTCGTTCTCTCGGTATGATAGATGCAATAATCTCATTTTTCTTCCGAGTGAATCTGATTTCTATTCTTTTTCCTATTTTAGAAGCACGAACATAGTTGATAAGCTCTTCTGGTGATTTTATATCATTCCCTTCATATTTTGTAATCACATCATTGAGCTGCAAACCGGCCTGATCAGCTGGTGATCCTTTTATGATTTGTCGCACAATCGCCCCATTGAGTGAAGATAATCCTAGTTGTGCTTTATCTTCTTCGGTGACATTGTCAAGACCAACGCCAAGCCATGGACGAATGACTTTTCCATTTTGTCGAAGTTCTTCAGCAACGCGCTTCGCTTCATTTATTGGTATAGCAAAACCTATCCCAACAGATCCTCCACTCTGAGATGCTATCATTCGATTGATACCAACAACTTCTCCATTGATATTCAAAAGCGGCCCGCCACTATTTCCTTGGTTAATCGCAGCATCTGTCTGAATATAACTTAGTCCAGAAGCATCAATGCCACCCCTTTGAATAGCACTCACTACTCCAACTGTAAAAGATTGTTCGAATCCAAGTGGCGCTCCAATTGCAATTGCCCAGTTACCTACTCGAACTTTCTCGCTATTGCCAAGTACTATTGGAGTTATCTCTGATTTGCCGGCTTTAATTTTCAATAAAGCAATATCCATCAATTCATCGGATCCTATGAGCTGGGCTTCAAAAGTTTTCTGATTCTTTAATTTAACAGTGAGTTTGTCCATGTCCTTAACAACATGGTGATTTGTCATGATATAGCCTTCTTCGTTTAAGATGAGTCCTGATCCTAAACCTGTTTGCTTCTGCTTCATTTGCTGACCACCAGGACCATTAGGTCTTCTTCCGAAAAAATGCTCGAAAAAAGGATCCATTGGAATCTGTCTATTGCTTATATCTACCGTACGCTCTGTAGCAATAGATACAACACTTGGACTCACTCTGTCAAAAACTTCTTGAAAAGCATTCTCAAGTGTTATCGCTTGAGCAATGGCTGGAGATGTCTTGCCACTTGGGTCTGCTGTAAGATACAAACTTCCCGATCTCTGATCACCACAAGTTAGGATGGGTGACAAAAAGGTTCCTATCCAAATTGATATAGCGACAATCGCTAAAATGCTAGATTTACTTGTCTTGTTCATAGTCCTTCCGACCTGTTTTTGTATATTAGACAGACAAGGAAGAAGCTTGGTTTTCCAATTGATTGATTGTTTCTTGCAGGATATGTGAATTCGCAGCAAGATTTGAAACAGCTGTATCCAATGAACCAATAGCCTTGGTGACTTGATCGCTCGTCGATGTTTGCTCCCGAGCATTCAATTCAATTTCTTGCGATACTGTACGAATTGCTTTTAGATCAGTGAGAATTTCTGTGTTGATTTCTTTTTGTTCACGAATTCTTTTCGTCAAGCGGTCAATCTGTTCGCCCAATTCCGCATATCCAGAATGTTGAATGGTTACTTGCGAAGATGTTGCTGAAGCGGACTCACTTCCTTTTTTTATTAAGCCCGCTGCTTTCTTGATTATCTTTTCAATCTGACTTGCGTTCTCGGCACTGCTGTCTGCAAGTTTTGCAACTTCTTGAGCTACTACTGCAAAGCCTCGTCCATGCTCACCCGCTCGTGCAGCTTCGATAGAAGCATTCAAAGCAAGTAAATTAGTTCTATCTGCGATCTCAGACATAATCTGATTTACTTCACTCACTTTATTGAAAGACTGATCAATCTCTCGGAGTATTTCATCTAGACTTCTGATTGAATCTGATACAAGCTCACCTGAACTTCTCGAAGCCATCATCCTTTCCAGAATAAATTCGGCTGCGTGTGAGACATCAGCAAGAATTCCTTCCAACTTCTCTGATTCAGTAGTAATACTATCTATTTTATTGTATTGAACGCGGATATGTTGTTCTGAACTAACTACACTTGCTGAAAATTCTTCCATAGATGCAGAAATTTCTTCAACGCTTGCTGCTTGGTTCACCAATTGAGAGTTAAACTCTTGAATTGCTTTATTGAATTCTTTAACAGTCCATGAGAAAATTTCTCCAATGCTACGAATTCTTTCTCTTTCATTTTCGGCTCGAATTTTATCTCGCTCAGATTCTTTGAGGTTTAGTGCTTCATCCTTAATGCGAACAAGTAATTTGATCACATTGTTGATAAGAAATCCAGCTGCGATTAAGAAGAGAATTTTTAAAATCTCAAAAGATAGACTCGCACTTCTTGCTTTTTCCACGATGCCAGGTGAATCAGAAAGCTCTACACCTTGACTCACTCCGAATACAAGAATCATTATAAGAAGAATAGCCGCATACCCAGTTAAGTATAGAATCAAGCTTGCGGAGAATAAGAAAGCCGAATATATAAGAACAAAATAGATGGTAAGATAGAGAATTGGATTCTTGATTTGCAATGCAGCTGCTTCGGCTGTACCCAATAGTCCCGAAAAAATAACTGCAAATGATACAGTAACATCTAGAAAGAGAAAAAACTTAGCGCACTTTGAACTCAATGAGTGGTTCTTAAGCATCCACCATTGCATACAACCATAACTGAACATGACTGAGATTCCTACAGAATAGCTCAAAATTTGAATTTCCGTTATTCCATGTATTGATCCCAACAAAGCCACTAAATAGAAAGCGACTAGAGTGAAGCGAATTCTGTTAATAAATACAGGCCCCATTTCTTGAAGGGCCTCGATGGATATTTTACTTTGATCTTGTCTTGAAAAATGTGATTTGGATAGCATAAACTTTTTGTTCACTATATCCGACCACTGAAGAGAATCTCAAGGGAAAAAAATTATTTCTGTGTGTATTTATAATGCAAATCGCATAAAATATAAATACAATATATCAATTTGCTAGGGCATGGGATTGATTTTCTAGCAGATCAATAGTTTCTTTGATCGATTCTGAGTTCTGAGCTAAATGAGAAACGGCACCTTCCAGAGAACCAATCGCATTAGTTACGTGATTGCATGTTTCTGTTTGTTCCTTAGAATTGGATTCAATTTCCTGCGAAATAATTCTAATTTCTTTGAGCGAAAATAATATCTGGTTATTAATCTGCTTCTGTTCTCGAATTTTTTGTGTTAGTCGGTCTACCTGTACATTGAGTTCAACATATCCAGATTGTTGTTCGGTAACTTTTGACGAAGTCTCTGAAGCTGAATTACTTCCTTTTCGAATTAAGCCACCGGCTTGCTTGATGATTTTCTCTATAGTACTAGCATTCTCAGCACTACTCTCTGCTAGTTTTGCGACTTCTTGAGCTACCACTGCAAAGCCTCTTCCATGCTCTCCCGCACGCGCGGCTTCAATAGAAGCATTCAAAGCTAGCAAATTGGTTCGATCCGCAATCTCTGACATGATCTGATTTACTTCGCTTACTTTATTAAATGAAAGATTGATTTCTCTTAGAATTTCGTCTAACTCACGGATAGAACTTGATACCATTTCCCCGGAGGTTCGAGATTCCACCATTCTATCCAGAATAAATTCTGCAGTTCCAGAAACCTCACCAAGTATTCCTTCGAGACGCTCTGACTCTTTGGTAATTCCATCTACTTTATTGTATTGAGATTTTATATGATTGGCAGAATGAATTACAGAAGAACTAAACTCTTCCATAGATCCAGAAATTTCTTCCACACTTGATGACTGTTCTTGAAGTTGTTCATTGAATTCGGTGATTGATTGATTGAGTTCGATGACCGATTGAACCAGTAACTCACCGATACCTTTGATCTTTGCATTAGCGCTTTCGATTTTGGATCGATCATTTTCTGCTGTTTCATATCGAACATTTGCTTCGTCTTTCATTTTGACTAGAAGCTGAACCACAGCGCGAATAATATATCCTCCTGCAATAATAAAGAGAATTTTGAGAATTTCTCCAGAATAGCTAGTCTTACCTAAAGCTTGAGAAGCCTCTATACTTTCTTCAAAAACAATCCCTTTATAATAGCCTAACACACACATCAAAGATAAAAGAAAGCCTGCATAGTAAGCTGCACCGAGAACAAAATTGGGAGAAAATAAAAATGATGCATAAGCTAAATAGAAAAAGTACAAAATGAATAAAACTGGATTTCTAAATATTTGCGTACCAATCTCAGGACTTTCGAACACTCCAGTAATTGTCACAGCACAACTTATAGTTATATCTAATAGAACAAAAAATTTAGCGATGTTCATGCTTAATTTATTCTGACGAATCAATAAGTATTGAATTCCCCCATAGACAAACATAGAGATCGTTCCAATCATATAACCAGTCGTTTGGAGCGTAGTGGAGGTTTCAATTGTTGAGATTATAGCAAGAATATAAAAACCAGCTAAAGAAAATCGAATTCGATTAATATAAATCGGTCCAAATTTTTCTAAACCACGAACATCAATAGTCTTTTTCGAGAGAGGCTTATGCATTGTAAAATCCACAATATGTAATCTAATATACCTACTAATTAATTAATTATTGCAGAATTTGAATATTATTTTAAAATTAAAGTATGAAAAAAGTAATGATTCCACTAGCTGAAGGTTTTGAAGAGATGGAAGCTATCATTTTAATAGATGTTTTACGGAGAGGTAAAGTTCAAGTCACATCTTGCGGCCTAAAAGCAGGTCCTATTATAGCATCACGAGGTACAATTCATACACCAGATAGCCTAATCACGGACAATCTGCACGGAACGTTCGATATGATTGTTCTTCCGGGGGGATTAAAGGGAACAGAAGGGTTAATGAATTCTCAAGAGCTCAGCAATATGTTGATAAATCATGCAAACAATTCTGGTTGGATAGGCGCGATTTGTGCTGCTCCTAATATATTAAGAAAACTGAATATTATTTCTGGTGACGATCCCTATACAGCTTATCCATCTACTTTGCAATTAGCGGATGGGGGCAAATATAGTGGAGCTAGAATTGTGATTCAAAATAGAATTATTACAAGTATTGCTGTAGGTTCCGCATTCGAATTTGCTTTGAAGATTCTAGAAATTCTACAAGGAGAAGATATTGAGAAAGAAGTGAGAGCTGGACTCATGCTACCCATATGACCAAAGTTTTTTATGATTTTGTTCTAATTTTTGTTCAAAATGCACATTATACAGAATTCAATCACCTAAATAGCAATTGAAAATTGCCAAAAGCTTAGATTGTTCTAAATGAGGTATCTGTGAGACTTCAGAAAGTTGACTGGATGTGAGGATGGGCAAAAGCTATGGGCTTAAGCCCATCCATTCGTAATCCCACTCAATTTTACTATTTCTACAAAATGAAAAACTTGCATTGTTGCAAGAGACGTATCAAAATAAATAGACTTTGATTGGGAAATTAATGGGGTAACAGTTATTTAATGAAAAATTTGATTGGGTTTATAGATGGCGACATCAATAGGCAAAAATAACAATTGAGGTAATTAGAAATAACTTATTGATTTCTATAAATAATTGATTGAACAAAAATAAAGTTAATTCTGCTTGAAAGACTTAACTGCTTCTTCTACAGAAGAGTGGATTTCTAAATGGCTTTCCATCCCAGTAAGCTTGAAAACTTTAGCCACTGAACCGGATACTCCTGTAACCTTGAGATTTCCATGATATTTCTTGAGCTTATACATACCTGTAACCAAAGTTCCAATGCCAGAAGAATCCATGAATGGAACTTTTTCTAAGTTCACGATGATCTCATACATTTGTTGCTTAACAATTGAATCAATCGCTTCTTTTACTTCGCGGGCATTGTACAAATCTACCTCACCAATGATATCTAGGACAGGTATTGAATCAAAAGTTCTATGGATGATTTCCATACATTAAAGCAATCATCTATGAAAGTTTTTGGAAAGAAAAAAAAATCAAACTTAAATAAAAAGTGACTTGGGGGGCTTACTGACTTCTCTCTAATTTCTCCGAAAATCGAAAAATAGACAGAATCAATGCCTTTATCCCCCCAGATCATAGGAAACGGATTCTTAAATCGCTGAACTTCCTTTTTCACCAGTTCGAATGCGGATTGCATCTTCCAATGGTAGAATGAAAATTTTACCATCTCCAATCTTTCCTTCTCCAGTTTTTGCACCTTTCAGAATTGCATCAACTGTTGCCTTCGCAAATTCGTCATTTACTGCGATTTCCAATCTCACTTTGCGGAGCAAATTGACCTGATATTCATGGCCACGAAAAACTTCTGTTTTTCCTTTTTGTTGGCCGTATCCTTGAACATCACTTACGGTTAATCGGTAAATTTCATGTTTGGTTAGTTCAGCTTTTACTTCTTCAACCTTATGAGGCTGAATGATCGCTACGATTAATTTCATTTTGTCTCCTTACCCAATGGATAAAGGAATACTTGCAAAAAAGGTACCTAGTTTAAGAAGTGATGGCTCTTTTTTGAAAGTAATTGTATTCGGACGCAGGAATTGACAGTAATTTGCATAAAAATTATGGATTTTAAACGAATAAAATTCCGTTCAATTTTTCTAGAAAATACAGTATTCCAAATCTGTTCAATGAACAGACAGTACGCTGATTCGTACTTCGTACCTACACTTTCCAATGAAAATAATTTTGGAATCGCGAGATAAAAATTATCAATAAAAACTGAATCGAAAAGAGTTTTACATCCGGAAAATTCCAAACCCGTGCTTTTCACGTTCTTGTCCTTCAACCACAGACAAAGCAATTCCTAGAACGCTTCTCGTATCAATTGGATCAATGATACCGTCATCCCATAGACGTGCAGAACTATAAACAGAAGATGATTTCGATTCATAGTCGCTAAGAATCGGTTCTTTGAATTTTGACTCTTCGTCATCCGTCCAAACGATACCTTCTTTTGACATTTGATCTTTTTTGACAGTGGCAAGAACGCTTGCAGCTTGTTCACCACCCATCACAGAAATTTTAGCATTCGGCCACATCCAGAGAAAATTCGGATTGAATGCTCGACCGCACATACCGTAATTTCCTGCGCCGTAAGATCCACCAATAATTACAGTCAACTTTGGAACTCTAGTTGTTGATACAGCCGTCACCATTTTGGCACCATCACGAGCAATTCCGTTATTTTCGTATTTTTTCCCAACCATAAAGCCAGTGATATTTTGCAAAAAGAGCAGAGGAATATTTCGTTTATCACAAAGTTCAATAAAATGAGCGGTCTTTAATGCAGATTCCGAAAATAAAATTCCATTATTAGCTACAATTCCAACTGGATAACCATATATATGAGCAAATCCACAGATAATAGTATTGCCATATAATTTTTTGAATTCTTGAAACTCTGATCCATCTACCAATCGAGCAATAATTTCTCGAACGTCGGAACTTTTGCGAGTATCTTTTTGAATGATCCCATAGATATCATCAGCCGGATATAAAGGATCACGATATTCAATTTTTTTTACTAAGTTCTTCTTCGGTGAATTGATATTACGAACAATACTTCGAGTTATTTCGATAGCATGATCATCATTTTCAGCAAAATGATCCGTTACTCCAGACATTCGACAATGAACATCGGCTCCACCGAGTTCTTCAGGTGTAACAACCTCTCCAGTTGCAGCCTTCACGAGAGGAGGCCCTCCTAGAAAAATGGTTCCAGTTCCTTTTACAATAACAGATTCATCGGACATCGCTGGAATATAAGCACCGCCTGCAGTACAGCTCCCCATAACAACCGCTATCTGAGAAATCCCCAATGCAGACATTTGTGCTTGATTATAAAATATTTTGCCAAAATGTTCTTTGTCTGGAAAAACTTCATCTTGCATTGGTAGAAATGCACCACCTGAATCAACGAGATATATGCAAGGTAACTTATTCTGTTTTGCAATTTCTTGAGCCCGAACATGCTTCTTCACGGTTAACGGATAGTAGGTGCCTCCCTTCACTGTTGCATCGTTTGCAACAATGACACATTCAATTCCTTCGATAATTCCTATTCCCGTAATGATACCCGCAGACGGTACATCATCAGGATAGACATCATATGCCGCAAGAGTAGAAAGTTCCAAAAATGCCGTATTCTTATCAATTAGACTTCGTATGCGTTCACGAGCTGTAAGCTTACCCCTAGATTTATGGCGCTGAATAGATTTATCTCCACCCATTAACTTTACTTTGTCGACAAGGCTTCGAATATCCTTAGAACGTTGAATCAGGAATTCTTTATTTTCTTTGAAATCTTCCGAGTTTGAATCTATTTTGGTTGTGAGGATATCCATGGTTTGTTTCCTAAGGATTTCTTATTTTTATTTCTTGACATTGAATTGAGTAATGGTTCGATTTTTTTTGCAAGAGAAAGTGGTGCTTCTTCCATTGAAAGATGTCCTGCATCAACAATATGTACAGATGATAATCTTGTAATCTCCATAAGATACTCGGTCTGCTTAGCATTCTCACTTCTATCGTCTGCACCTATTATGATCTGTCTTAAACCAACTGTCTTCTTGATTCCAGATTCCATATCACGCTGTGCGTGACTTGATCTATCAAAATTTTTGCACATACTTACTAAATACTTCTTTCTATCACCTTCAAATAGAAGCTGATAATAATCTTGCGCGACTTCCTTGCTCATAGGTCGGGAGAAAGACTGCATGAACAGATTGTACATAATGCGAATTACCGGTGGAAAGAATAGATAAGAAAACAAAAATCCTATCAAAGGGATTCGGAATAATTTAATCGGCAAAGGAAAACTATATTTTTTAATTTTTAAAAAACAAGATACCATGCTAAGAGATTTAACCTTTTCAGGAAATTGATTTAGCATTAAGAAAGCAACACTGCCTGCATATTCATGACAAACCAAATGAACTTTCTCTTCTCCAGCTATCTCTTCTAAAAATTCAGCCAAGACAGTAGCAAGATACCTATGAGAATATGGATGAATGGAAGGTTCTGAGAATCCAATACCTGGCCAATCTAAAGAAATTGCTTGATAATGCTCAGAAAGGACTGCAGCTACTTTTCTATAAGAATAAGAAGTTGCCATCAATCCAGGTAGAAGAACTACTTTCTCACCTTTACCCTTACTAGTATAAAAAACTTTCTGTCCAGAATTAGATGCGAATAAACCTGATTGATAATGTTCTTTTAGATCCCAGTTCATATTGTCCATTTAATTTTTATTTTGTATCATTTTCGAATAAATATATGATATATAATTCTCTAATTCTTGAGGCATGATCATTGAACGACGAGACATTATTTTTTTTGTATCTTGCAAAAATCTATCCAATCTATATTTTTCTCCAGAATCAATCCATGAGAAAGGAGGAGTATAACCTTTTACTTTTGAACTAACTATATTTGAACCGACATCAATACTAGTTCCCGTATTAAGCATGACCCCAATTCCAATCTTAGCATAATCACCGACTACGGAACCAAATTTTATCGTGCCGGTATTAATTTTCTGGTTACCTGATTGAATTTCAATCGTTCCGTAATTATTCTTTAGATCACTAGTTGTTGACAAAGCACCCAGATTCACCCATGAACCAATAAAAGAATGACCCAGAAAACCTTCATGATGCTTATTAGAATAATCTTGAATAATTGTATTCGATACTTCCCCACCAATGCGGCACTGACTTCCAATAACAGTTCCACCTGTTAACCGCGCATCATCGATCTTGGATTTACTTCCAATATACAATGGACCTTCAAGAAAACTAAAAGATGAAATAGTGACACCTTTATCAATTATAATTGGACCATTGGTAGTATCAAAAACAACTCCTGGATAAATGATCGTATCAGGATGTATGTAAAGATGCTTTTCTTTACCTACCAAATCGATTCGTTTGAATTTAGATTTGAATTTACTCTTCCATTTTGATATTTCTTTGACATGAGAAATATCTTCTTCTAAGTAATTGGGAATGTTCTGTATAAGATCCCAAGGTTTATAAGATCCAGGTTCAATTACTAGATCTCCACTTTCTGATTTATAATTGGATTCAGTGTTTTTATGTTCTAGCGGTAGTATCGAAGGATGCTTAGAGAGAAAAAAATTCCTACTCACTTCATTGGAATTGATATAGAATGTCTTCGCTTGCGGATATTTTCTATGTAGTCTTTCTAATATAGTTTCGTGCCCAACTCTAAGCTCAACGAATGATCGAAATCGCGTTAATATATCCAATCCAGGAATCACTTCATTGTCTAAAATGATTATCCTTTTGATCTGACTAGACTCTTTCATTCTATTCAACAGTTACCGACTTAGCAAGGTTACGTGGTTGATCGACATTGCATCCTCTATGAATCGCAACATAGTAAGACAAAAGTTGCAAAGGGATTACTGATAATAAAGGTTGCAGACAATCCTCTGTTTTAGGAATCTCAACAACATATTCCGCCATATTGTGAATATCCTTTTCACCTTCTGTAACGATCGCTATAACTTTTCCTTTACGAGCTTTTACTTCTTGGATATTTGAAATGATTTTCTCATAAGAGGAATCTTTTGTTGCTATAAAAACTACTGGCATATCTTCATCAATAAGTGCAATTGGTCCATGCTTCATCTCGGCTGCTGGATATCCTTCCGCATGAATATAGGAAATTTCTTTGAGTTTGAGAGCACCTTCCAGCGCGACTGGAAAATTGTAACCACGTCCAAGATACAAAAAGTTCTTTGCAAACTGAAAAGTTTCTGCGATACGCTTTACAGGTTCTGTGTTCTCTAGAATTTTTTGGATTTTATCAGGAATACTATCCAATTCAAATAACAATTCTCTGTAGCGACTCTCGGATAGAGTTCCCTTTTTGAGTCCCAAAATAATCGCCATCATTGCAAGAACTGTAACTTGCCCAGTGAAAGCTTTCGTACTCGCCACACCGATTTCCGGTCCAGCATGAATATAGGCACCCGCATGAGAAGCCCTAGAGATGGAACTTCCAACAACATTACAAACTCCAAATATAGTAGCACCTTTTGATTTCGCTAAATCTATAGCAGCCAATGTATCTGCTGTCTCACCTGATTGTGATATTGCGACAACTACATCATTTTCGCGAATCACTGGATTTCTATATCGAAATTCCGATGCATATTCAACCTCAACATTGATTCTCGCTATATCTTCAAATAGATACTCAGCAACTAAACCTGCATGCCATGAAGTCCCACAGGCTACAAAAATAACTCTATCAGTATTTAAGAATTTATTCATGTACTGATACATTCCATTTAGATTCAAATGGTTATCTTTTGCTATCAATCGTCCGCGTAGACAATCGCGAATCGATTTAGGCTGTTCATGAATCTCTTTAAGCATGAAATGAGAAAATCCACCTTTCTCAATAGATTCCAATTCCATTTCTAAGTGATGTATAAAAGGTGTTTTAGGAACATCTTCAATACTTTTTATATTGAGTTCACCATCTCGGATCACAGCAATTTCATAATCATCCAAGTAAACAACGTTATTAGTATATTCAATGATTGGTGTTGCATCCGATGCCACAAAAAATTCACCATTTCCGATTCCGATCACCAAAGGACTTCCTTTTCTCGCCGCAATAAGTTGCTTATCATCATCAGATGAGAGAATCAAAATAGCATAAGCACCTACGACTTCGTTCAATGCCAAACGAACAGCTTCATCTAAGTTGCAATTGTTTCTTTTTTTGATTTCTTCGATTAATAGTATTATAACTTCCGAATCTGTTTCACTTTTAAATTTATATCCCTTCTGCTCCAATTCGGTTTTGAGAGATTGATAATTTTCAATAATGCCATTATGAATGATTGCGAGTTTTCCATCGGACGAAGAATGAGGATGTGCATTTATATCATTAGGTTCACCATGTGTTGCCCACCTTGTATGTCCTATTCCAATATTACTAGAAATATCTGATCCACCGACATGACTTTCTAATTCGGCTACTTTTCCTTTCTTTTTATAAACTTTCAGTCCACCGTTTAGAAGAGCAACACCGGCACTGTCATATCCTCTATATTCTAATCTTTTTAGTCCTTTAATGATGATCGGATACGCATCGCGCTTACCAATATAACCAACTATTCCGCACATAATTTTCTCCTCAGAATAAATGTCTTACGACAAGGATTTCTCCGCTTGATGAATGATTTCGTTTAATTTCTCTGCAGAATCGGCTTCTGCTATAATTCTTACTATAGGCTCGGTGTTAGACGGTCTCACATGAATCCAGCCATAATCCCAGGCGAGCCTCAGCCCATCTATCTCCGAAACTTGATCAGATTTAAAACCAGATCGGATACTATTGAAAACATCCAATATTTCTCTACCCTCGCGAGCAAATTTGGTTTTTTTCATAAAGAGTCCGGGCAATTTTTCAAATATACTATCTATTGGCTTATCATCTTTTGCCATCAAATGAAGAATATGTCCAATACCTGCGAGAGAATCTCTTCCGTAAGAATTGATTTTTGGATCAATGACTCCCCCATTGCCCTCTCCACCAAACATTGCTTTGTTGTCTATCATGGCTTGAACGACATTAGCTTCACCAACTTTGGATCGAATTACAGATCCACCATATGCTTTTACAACACGATCAGATACAAAACTTGAAGATTCATTTAGAACTACTTTTGGTTTGCCAATAAATTCAGGCAGAACTGCCATCAAACTCAAAGGGACTGTATATTCTTCTGATAGGGCACCTAGCTTTGGTGTAAGGACAACCAAACGATCAGCGTCTGGATCTACAGCAAAACCTATATCTACACCTGACGATTTTACAAATGCTGATGTATCAACCAGTGCTTCTTCTGTAGGTTCTGCTGGTCTAGGGAATTGCCCATCCGGATTGCAGTGCATTTTGTACACATCACATCCTAACATCTCTAAAAACTCGGGAATAAGATTACTACCTGCGCCATTCACAGCATCAATTAATACTTTATATTTCTTCTTACGAATTGCGAGAACATCGATTCGTTCTAGTATAGACTCAAGATGCAATTTTGCATCATCATATTGATAATCAACTTTTACATTTGCATCATAAATAGCTTGAGGAAATTGGTTAGCGTTAACCAATTCCATAACTTTGTCAATTTCTTTCTGAGAAAAAAAGAATCCATTACGTCCGACAAATTTAAAAGCATTCCAATCCATAGGATTGTGAGATGCGGAAACAATTACTCCAGATTCCGCAGATTTTGCATTCACAACTGCTTTAACCGTAGGAGTTGGTACGATTCCTAATGATAATACAGACTTACCGGCAGCTAAGATTGCACCGTTTAATATAGATTCAACGAAAAGGCCGCTTGGCCTAGAGTCACGACCAACAACTACAAAACTACCACCCATTGCAGTAGCAAATGCTCTGGAAAATCTTAATATAGTTTCAGGATTAAACCCATCTTGTATCTTACCACGGACACCTGATACAGATATCATTAATTTAGAGAAATCATCCATCACTGATTAGTTTAAAATAATAAGTTTCTGAGTAAACTGGAATTTATATTGGAAGAGAGGAAGAGATTATTAAATGGATAAGATAGATTGAACCTGGGCGATGACAGGATTGAACTGCCGACCCTCTGCTTGTAAGGCAGATGCTCTCCCAGCTGAGCTAATCGCCCTCAGGTTCACTCTTGCTATGAAATTATAGAAGGTTACAGTGTCGATGATTTTTTGAATGAAGGCTAGAAAAAGAAAGATTTATTCAAAGTAAAATAAAAAGACCTCCAGAGGAGGTCCTATAAAAAGGGAAGTTCTAAATAGTTCTGCCTTTAAGCAGCAGTTGCTGATTGTGCTTTTGAAGTTTTGGAAATCAAAAGTGCCATTCTAGATTTTTTACGACTCGCATTTCCTTTATGAATCAAATTTGTTTTCGCTGCTTTATCTAATAATGATGAATACTCTTTGTACAGAAGTGAAGCCTTTTCTAAGTTTCCTTCTTTTACATTCTTTAAAATATTTTTAGCACTGGTTCTGAGACGAGCCTTCTTAGATGCATTGGCTGCAGTTCTCTTTATTGTTCTTCTTATGTCTTTTTTGGATGACTTTAAATTTGCCACGAGATTCCCCTTTTTTTACAGTTTTTTCGTCGGAGTCTGGGAAGTCGATGATTTTTTGATTGTACGCTAGAACCAAGCCAATTGATTGCCAATTTTGGAAATTATATTCCAGGAGATTATTATGGAAGTTTATTTTCAAATTGACCAAGGATTGAGTCGATATATGAAAGAGTGGGATTTAGATTTAAAATTGCTGATACGAATGGCAATTTTGGATCCACCTTCAGAAATTGAGACCTTCCTAAAAGCGGAAGTAAGAGACATAGACTATGTAAAAATCAATTGTGATTCAGATGAATTCAATTTTTTATTTGCACATTCGTTTAGAAATGGAAAATATATTGGGGAGATAACGGAAGATTTATTCAACCACGCATTCTTTAAATATTTATACAAATGAGCCAAGAAAATACTGATTATATCCGAGTGAATTCGATCAACGAGATTGATCCCAATAAATTATCTTTATCTTTTGTTGGTAAAAAATTTATCGATAAGGATAATAATCGATTTTCGATTCGATTCAATCGTGAGACTCGTAAAATGGAAGTTGTCAAAATAATGATTCGCTCAGGAGGCAAAATCCAAGAAGACAATTCTCTACGCGCTTGGGAAGAGTCGAAAGAAATTGATAAACCACTGCAAGATTATATAAAACCAGATACGCAAGTAACTAAACAAAGTTTAGAAACTCCTAATATTCATGAATCTTCGTCCCCGCATGATTCAAAAAAACAATTGGATTCCAAAAAGAATTCTCAATCAGCTTCCATTCCATCCCAGTCAACAGATAAATCAAAAGATAATAAAGATGATTTTAATTTCTCAGGAATTGATCTGGATATTTCTCTAGAAGATTTTGGATCACCAGTAACACCTTCTCGTACAGAAACTAGCCAAGAAAATTTGGAAATTCAAGAAACCCGTTCCCAATCCTCCAAACCTGAAGAAAATTATGATGATAAAAAAGGAGTCAATGAAAAAAGCACTTCTGCTTCTTCGGAGATAAAAACCAAAGCAATAAAACCAGAAGAAGAAAAGAATAAAATTGAAGCTTTGATGAAATCTATTGAAGAAGCCAAAACGAGAATACAATCTGTACTCAATAATATAAAATCATCTAGAATATTTGAGATAACGGGAGATCCATCCGAGAACAAAAATATAATCGGAAATCTGACACGCGAATTTGATGTAGAAGTGTTCCAGCCCTTAGAAAAAATCTCAAATTATCTAAAAGAACTCACTTCATATCCTCGAGCAATCAACTATTATACTGCCAAATTTGAGAAATCTAAACGAGATGATCTATCACTTGCTGTAAATGATAAAGACAAGCTTGCTCTTGTGATGAGATGGGAAATGCAAGAAGGATTTACAAGTTTGTTAGGCAAATTTAAAGCATTGAGCCATAGCCTTCTAGATGTATTCAATTTAAAAACGGAAACGCATGTAAAACAATTACAATATCAGAATCAACTAATGTTTACCGATGCGAAAAATGCTACAATATTTTGCTCCCAAGATATTGAGAAATTGATAAAAGATGTTGAAAACTGGAAATACGAAACGAACTAAAATAAAAAGGGAACTATGACACTCAACACAACGGAAATCAACGGAATTTTAGAAAAAATCCGCAGTGAATATGCAACTTATAGCAAACAAAATCCTAAAGCTTTTGATCTCGCGGGATTCGAGAAAAGATATTTGCAAACATTACAAATGAAATCCAATGTTGTGCGTTTCCTAAATGATGAAGTTGCTTTTCTAGAACAACTTAAGAATAAATACAATGAATTAATTGCGAAAAAAGAAGCATCCAAAGGCGCAACCATCAATAGAATAATGGATGAAGCTATCGCCCGTTTAGAGAAGTATCCAAAAATGGACTTCCATCCCTTAGCCAAACCTGAGTTGAGATATTTTTATGGAGCTATGCGAGATTTTGGAGATTCTGAAGTTCCTGCTCTCATTCATGTTTTTCGTGGTACACCAGAATACAATATGTTCCAAGATGTTTTACACACCATAGAAAAAATAGCAGTCTCACGCATTCGCAATCAATCACCACCGCGTATCACAGAGCATATCAAGGCTTTGCTTGATGCAAACGGCAATCAAATGTTGATGGAAAAAGATACTCAAGATGTACTCAAAACCACTTGTCTAGCACTCAAAAAAGTTTCTCTTTTGTGCAAAGAGTGCATCGATAAGAATCGGATCAGTTCAGAAATAATGATGAGAATTGATGACAAGGAATATCCTAAAGCTGGATCGTATAATGTCAAAACTCATAAGGGAGCACTTGAAACAGTCATAATCAAATGCCAAGAAATTATTGAGGACTTTCGAATGACTGCGATTGTTGGACCTTAGTTTATGAGCCCAATAATTCTAGGAGTTTGTGATTCAATCGAATCAGACATTAGCAACTATCAAGAGTTATCAAATTATGAACGCTATTTCGCACTTTTAGAATCTGCTGTCGATGGACTTTGCAATTTTTTAGGTACAGATCGTACGGAAGTTTCTCAATATTTAACAGACTTTGTTTCCATAGATGCAGCAGCTCTTGCTCGAACGGGTTACGGACAGATGGTAAAGGACGCAAATGATTTGGGCTTTACTGGAATTCAGTGCCATACGGTCGATCTTGGAGGTGCCAGTGTTTGTGGTGCAATCGGAGAAGCATGGCGAATCGCAGAATCAAATCCTTATGCAGTAATTTTAGTTGCAGGCGCAGACGTTCCAAAGTCCGTTTTTCGTCAGGTAAGTGATCTGAAGAAACTTACTGCTACCGTTGCAAATTCTGAATATGAAATTCCATATGGTGCCACGTTAATCGCAATGTATGGACTACTTGCTAATAAACAGATGCAAGATAATGATATTGATATTTCAGAATATGAGAATATAACCAAATATTTCCGAAATATTGCAATTGAAAATCCGCGCTCATTTTATTACAGAAAGGAAATCATAGACAAACAATTTACGAAATTTTTGGCTTATCCATATTCAACACCCATGATTGCAATCGTCACTGATCATGGATTTGCCACTATTGTTGTTGGGCATAAAGCCCATGAAGAATTGATCGCTAAGTCAGTCATAAAAGAAAAATCTAATCCGTTGTATTTGATTGGAACGGGACATTGTATACATTCAGAATATTTTTCCTTAAAATCTAAATTAGAAAGTCCGGCTGGAATTGCGGCCGAGAGAGCTTTTGCGAGCGCAGGATGCAATAGAAACTCAATTGAATACGCATGGATATATGATTGTTTCATTGGAATGATAATTTCTCAAGCTTCCGCATATTTTGGCGAGAATCCGAAAAAAGTAGCAGAGGCTTTACAAAATGGAAAAATTCCAATAGGAGATAAAGAAATTCCGATCAACATGGGCGGTGGAATACTAAATTACCAAGCAGCGATGTCAATGTCTGGAGCAACCGGATTGGTTGATGTTCTTAGTCAGTACGGATTGTCCAAAAATCCATTACCTTTATCACAAAAACTTACTACTCCACCTAAACTTTCTCTTCTTGGTGGCAATGGTGGAATCGATTCTATCAACTCAGTGGCTTTATTTTCACAAGAATCAGCCAACACCCAATCGCAAAGAAAACCAATAATCCACCGAAGACTCAAACTCAATAAGATCATTCATCCTGAGAAAAATACAAATTCTACGATTGCTAAAAATAATATTGATCAATCACAAAATCAAATTCCTAACGAACAGACAGAACGGATTGGAACGATTCTGACAAGTACGGTAGTTTATTTCAATCCAGGTGGCGAGAAGAAGACTCCCTATGTACTAGCACTCGTATCGCTAGAAAATGGAAATTTTGTTATGACAAACATTTATCAAGAAAATGGAGACGAGTGCAGGAATCTTGACCTGATAAAAAATAATCATACAAAAATTAGAATAATTCCAAATAATAATATTTGGAAAGGTATCATCGTTGAGTAAATTCTATTGAAAAAAGCCTCTGGTTTATAAAAATAGAGGAATCCAGTATTGGGAGAACGATATGTCAGTAGAATGGAACGAAAAATACGTAACGAATATTACAGAAATAGACACTCAACACCAAAGACTATTTTTTCTATTAGGTGAAGTTGAAAAATTATATGAGAGTAATAAAGGCAATCTTACTAAATTCATTCCTCAAATAAGCAAAACCATTCTGGATTTGGAGCATTACACAATTTCCCATTTTTTGATTGAAGAGAGAGTGATGGAAGATAGCGATTATCCAGATTTAGAAAATCATAAATTATTGCATGATAAGTTTACCACAAAGATTCAAGATTCTAAGCAAGAATTGATTGAACTTCAAAAAGAATTAGATGAAGAGAAATTGGATGAATTCTTACATAAACTAATTAAATTTTTAGGATTATGGCTAACCAATCATATATTAATAAAGGATATGGATTATAAGCCATTTGTAAAGCGAACTCTCTAAAAATACAAATTATTTTGTTTCGTTTCTTATCCAATCTAGATATTCTGAGTTTCCGTCAAGCATTGGGTAAGCAACAACACAAGGATTTTCATATGAATGAATATTTTTCACAACTTCATTCAATTCACCAAATAATACAACTTTTGTCTTTAAGATCACGACGCATTCATTATCACTCTCGATTTTCGATTTCCAATGATACATAGATTCCATGTCTTCAAAAATATTTGCGCAAGCCGCAAGTCTTTTCTCAACTAATGTTTTAGAAATCAAATCGGCTTCTTTGCGATCGGTTGTTGTGATATAAACCATACAAAATTCAAATTTCATATTTCACCTCGATAAATCCATTCAACTATAAATATCTAGTTCAATTTCAAATTAAAATATTTTGATTTACAATATTTTTTTTGAATCCAATTTGATTTAATTAACCATAAATAAATTTCCAGAATAGAAAGGAAAACTATGCCTGCCAAAAAAAAAGTAAAATCAGACAATAAGTATTTTATTAAGTATGAAGATAAATCGATTGGGCAGGAACACTTGATTCCGATTTTTCGTGAACTGCGAAAACTAATTCTTAAATACAAAAAAGGTTCTATTCAAATAAGACAGGATGGACCAGGAATCATCCATCTTATGAGTGAGAAATCTTGTTTTTATGGAGGAAAAAATCGAACCGAAATTTCGTTTACTTCAGCTTTAATTCAAAAAGGATATGTTGGTTTTTATTTCATGCCAGTATATGCTGAATCGGAAATAAAGAAATTATTTGGAAATAAACTTCTTAGCTGCTTGAAAGGAAAAAGTTGCTTTCATATAAAAGAATTGGATAAACAAATTTTCAAGGAAATTGATGAGGCATTGGCGAAAGGATATACTGTTTACAAGGAAAATGGATATATTGATTGAAGTCGAAAACGGCTTAAATGAAAAAAATATTAGTTCTAAATATTATAATATTACCAGGATAGCGATCAATATACAGAAAGCTACAACGGCTCCAATAATTAGTAAGCCGGCATTGCTGTTCAATGGCTCATTTGCGTTCAGATCCAATTCTTTTACTAATTTCTTTGGAGTAGCAACTCGAACAGGCCTTTCCTCAATCGACCTTATTACTGTATTCGAAGGTCCCTCAGCTAGAATGTGATAGGAATCATCACCATACACGATACTAATAAATTTACCGATTAAAGGTTTCAATTTACCTTCCGAGTCAACCAATTCTAAAGCTTGCGCAGTAGCCTTTTCTTGCGATGTCTGATAAGGTAAACGAAACAAAATTTCTTGGCCCTCCACAAGATCATCGAATTCAACTCCAGCAACAGGTGATAACATGGTTTCACATTCTAACATACGTGAATATCTTTTGGCTACATTGTCGATCAACCTTTCATATGGAGCCATTTCTTCACCATCAAGTTCCCCTTCAGGCAAACCTTCTTCGGAAGAATTGAATGCTTCATCTTCGATGGGTGGCTTGATCGGTGCTACAGTCCCAATCATAATATTTTTATAGCGAAACTTAACGCTGGACACTTTGTCCACTTCGGCAGCAATCTTTACTCGAGTAGCTTTTACTTTCTTTTGAACATTCTGCTCCATCATTAGAATCGAATTGGTTGTGTCTTTCTTTTCCCAGAATGGAAGAAAGGATCCAATCACATCGGTATTGTACATGGAATAAATTGCCTGACCAACTATCTCGGATAATGCGGTATCAATTCCTCCAGCATTGGTTACCTCAACAAAGTCCAGAGACAATTGTTGGTAATCTTCAAAGGTTCTGATCTTTCTTAATATGGGTGAATTGCCAATCAAAGAATACAATTCCAATATTTTCTTTTTATAAGTGGAGAAGAGTATCATAACGACACCTGATCTATTGTCAATATCCACTTTGGCTTTCATTACAAAAGCATCTTCGATTCGTCCATTTATCAGTTCTTTCGCTTGATCTTCTGATAGGACAGAGTCTAAGGCTAGATTGATCTGTTCTGCTTGAGATTTTAATTTGTTCTGCGAATTTTCTTGCTCTGCCATTTATTTGTAGACTCCCATCATTTCAGGTAGAGTCATATCAGTTGAAATCAATTGCTTATCTCCAAATGGAAGAGGTAATTGTGTTCCTTCTATCAATGGTACTTCCATCTTTGCCAAAGTTAAATTTGCTCTATTCGATGAGAATATAATAAAATTCTTTCTATCATAGCCACTTTGTGATAGTAGAATTTCTACCATTGTTATTCCCATTCCTGCCCCTTCCGTATTATCTCCATGAGCCATAAAAAACTCAAATAGATTATCATACTTCTTGGCGTTTTCAAATTTTTCTCGAACTCTTTCTTCTTCAACAGGAATGAGTGAAAAATTATTAGCTACATATAAAGCCATTTTATTCGGATCATGTGTAATCGTAATCTTAATGAAATAATTATTTTCCTTCATTTTACTTCGATAAGCAGGAAATTTGCGTTCATTCAGATAAGACTTAAATCTTTCCATTCCTTTGCGATAATCAATTTCTTCTTTGATATTCAATCCCATCTCATCAAAGATCATTCGTTTAATTGCAGCTTTAGTAGAGTTAGCAATTAATTCTTTCGCAGCAGTGTAGAATAGTTCAAGTAGATCGGATCTATTGTATTTTTCTAATATGCAGTCCAACAGATATTTTAGTTTAATTTCGCCAATATCGCCCAACACATAGGTGATCAGCGAAATTTTTTTGCCTAATTCCACACCTTTTCTAATGGCTTCTTTGTCTTGTGCAGAGATTTCAATCTTAGGTGCTGACAAAAATTTTTATAACCGTTTATCCAGAATTTCTAATACTTTGGAAATATTCGCATCGCATTCAACAATCTTATTGATGTATCTTGAATCTGTTTCAGGAATTTGAGAATTGTGGTATTGGACTTTAAATTCTGTGAATTTCAAACCATGTGCAGTTGAAATAACAACAACTTTATCTTTTTTACGAATGGTTCCCGCCTCAATCAACTTAAAAGTCGCTGCAAGTGCAACACCTGTATGAGGACAGTTGTACAATCCGTAACGATCAGCTCTATGTGCAGCATCCGATAATTCCGCTTCACTGGCAATTTCTACTACACCGTTGAATTTTTTGAGGATTTTAATTGCTTTCTTAACAGAAACAGGATCACCAATTTGAATTGCAGATGCTAAAGTCTTATTGGCAGTCACTGGCTTAAAATCTGAATAATCTCGCAAAAAAGCATCATACAGAGGACTTGCATTTTTTGCTTGAGCAAGACAAATTCTTGGCAATCGATCAATCAAGCCAAGATCAAACATCATTTCAAATCCTTTTCCAAGCGCCGAAACATTTCCAAGATTTCCTCCTGGAATTACAATCCAATCTGGAACCTCCCAACCCAATTGCTGAACTATTTCAATCGCAATTGTTTTCTGTCCTTCGATCCTGAGAGAATTCATCGAATTAGCCAAATAGATACCTTGTTTTTCTGTGACCTGCTTGACGATATTCATACATCCATCGAAATCCGTATCGAGAGCCAGAACTAGTGATCCATTCGAGACTGGTTGTATCAATTGTGCCGCAGAAACTTTATTAGCTGGTAAAAAAATTACAGATGGAATTCCAGCTTTGGCAGCATAAGAGGCTAGTGCTGCAGATGTATCACCCGTAGATGCACAAGCGACCGCTTTAATATCTTTGCCATCGGCTATCATCTGATTCACTTGGCTTACTAAGACAGTCATACCCAGATCTTTGAAACTTCCAGTATGCGAAACTCCACATTGCTTAACAAAGAGACCATCTAGGCCCAATTCTTTTGCAAATCTTCCAGTATCATAGAGGTGAGTGTTCCCTTCGCCAGAACTCACGATATTTTGCGTTTCAATTTCTGGAAGAACCCATTCTCTCTTCGACCAGATTCCAGAATTGAATGGAAATCTGTAAGAACCGATTCTCGCGTCAAATAATTCTTTCCAATCGGCTCCAGATCTACTCGACAATTTTTCCATGTCGTGCGAAACTTCTAAGAGCTCTCCATCTTTTTTGCAAGTATAGATTATTTCTCCCAAAGGATAGGTTGCACCACAACCTTCATGGGTACATCGGAATTCAGCAGTAAATTTTGAAGTTGCTACAGACATGCGGATTCTATTCTTTTATATTATAGAAGAAATTCCAAGCTTTTTTATGCTTTGAATTGTCGGGAAATACAAATTGAACCAAAAATCACAAGACAAGCTCAAACGGAGGATCTTATATTTTACTGGATTCATTTTTTTTGTTATCATCATTCGCATTTTTTTCTTTCAAATTTACGTTGTAAGCGGTAATTCAATGGCTCCAACATTGAGAAATGGAGACATAGTGTTCGTATCCAAGCTGGGATTTCCAGTCACATCAGAAATTTTCCCTTGGCATTTTGTTTATTCAAAACCTAGTCTCAATCGACTTGATATTGTGATTTTCGAGGATCAAGAAGGCGAAATCAGTCTCAAGAGATTGGTTGGTGAACCTCATGAATACTACGAACTCAATTTTGGAAAAGTTATGATCGAATCCACAATTCTTGAAGAAGATTATATTCCTGATGGTGCAGAAACCAACGAGCCATCGAATGAAATGGCTTATAAATATCCTGATAGTCCGTTCATAGAAATGAGTAAATCGGGAAGGATTCCACCGGGATATTATCTTTTGTTAGGTGATAATAGAGAATATAGTACAGACTCGAGAAGTTTTGGATTCGTTCCTCTCTCACGTCTCCGGGGAAAAGTTTTCGCTACAATAAAATAATGGAAGTTCAAAAAAGAAGACTGACTATCCTCATTGGAATCATACTTTCCCTATTCTTAATCTTGCTTGTGAGAGTTGCTTACTTAGCGTTTTTCAATGAAAAAATAAAACACTATCAAGTAAACAAGCATGTTCGTCGTGGTATGATAGTGGATCGAAGAGGAATAGAACTCGCACTGTCAACCGAAGCTTCAACTATCGGGATCAATCCTTCGAATGTTTATGATATCCCATTTACTGCAAAATATCTTTCCGAGCCTTTAGAAATTCCGACCAACAAACTGGAAGCAATCTTAAAAGAAAAGTCGAGCTACTTTTTATTGAAACGGGAAATTGACAAAGATTTAGGCAAAAAAATTGCAAACCTATCTTTGCCAGGTGTGCGAATTGAGAAAGAGTTTAAAAGAATCTACCCTCAAGGAGCACTTGCTTCGAATCTAATTGGATTTACAGGCTTAGATGATGACCGGGCTTTGTCAGGACTTGAAAAAGAGTTTAATCTAGAATTATTGACTACACCAAGTCCAGAAATAGAAAGAGGTAATGATATTCACCTAACTCTAGATAGCCTAATGCAATACAAACTAGAGAAGTCACTTGCTAAAGCGTTCAAACAAACTCAATCCAGTAAAGCAATCGGAATTTTTATGGATATATATTCTGGTCATATTCTCGCAATGGCAAGCTTTCCTAATTTTGATCCCAATCGATATTCGGATTTTCCTGCAACCAATCATACAAACTGGGCAATTCGTCATGTATATGAACCAGGATCAACTATGAAAATTTTCATTGCCCTGATGCTTATCAACGAAGGGGTTCTCTCTACCCAGGAAAGATTCTATTGCCCAGGATATGTTGAGTTTGGGAGTTCCATGATAAGATGCACTGATAAACATGGTTCAGTCAATCTAGAAGAGATATTACAATTTTCGTGCAATGTGGGTATTATAAAAGCATCTCAAAAAATTTCAGATAAACGATTCTATGAGTACTTAAAGAAGTTTAGATTCGGATCTAAGACCGGGTTTGCTATTCACGAAAATAAAGGATTCCTGCCAAACGTAAACGACTGGAGACAAGGTACGCCTTATTTCCTATCCATAGGACAGGGTCTCTCCGTCACTCCAATTCAACTCGTTGCTTCCGCTGCGGGTGTTGTAAATGGAGGATATTTTGTTGACCCTAAACCTGTCTCAAAAATCACAAACACCTATGGTGAGTTAGTTCATCAATTTGGAACTAGGTCAGAGAGCCTAAATATTAAAAAATCTTCAACAGATGTTATTCTGAAGGCAATGACAAAAGCAGTTAAATCAGGAACAGGCAAAAACGCCTACCTCCAAGATATTACGATCGCTGGAAAAACTGGTACTGGTCAGAAAGCAACAGCTGGAAAAGGTTACCAACCAGGCCTATGGTCTGCATCCTTTCTAGGATTCTTTCCTGCTGAAAAACCACAGATCGTAGGACTAGTTCTATTCGATGAACCTGCTGGTGATGTTTATTCTGGAGGTGGACTTGCTGCTCCCGTATTCAAGGATGTGGTTGAAGGAATACTGCCAATGCTCGACCAAAGAGATTCTGATAAAAGTTACCGACTCAAAAGAATCCAACCCAAAAAGTTTCTCATCAATCCTAATTATGCTCCAAATTTAATTGGCCTAACTTTAAGCGAAGCGATTGCTGCACTCAACAGCATTCAGGTTAGATTCACGGTTTCGGGTTCTGGATTTGTTAAAGAACAGACGCCAGCTCCAGGAACTATGATCAATGATAAATCCGTAATTAGGTTGATACTCGAAAAATGAAAGGCTTCTGGGAATCCAATTCCCGCTTTTTGAATGCTAGTTTAATTGAGAGATTGGAGGGCATTGGAAGTTCTTCGCATTCTGAATTTATATTAGAAAAAACAAAATCAGGGCATTGGAATCTATTTACGGATGACTGTTATTTTCATAGCAAGCATGATCCCGTAAGGGAAGCCAATCGCTTAGCAATCGAATTGCCATATGACAATACAGAAAGGATGTATCTTTTTCTCGGTGCCGGTCTAGGATATATCATACTTGAATCACTAAAGGATCGACCCCTCTGTGCTGGTGTTTGGATGGAGGCAAGTTCGTCGATATTAAAAGCAGCTCTTGAGACTTTAGATTTTTCCGAATACTTGTCCTCTGGACGTTTGAAAATACTACTTGCTCCGATTGCAGAAGATGATCTATATTCTGCTTTTAAAGGAAAGGCTACCGTTCCTGTTACATTCGTTCCACATAGGGCAAGCCTTCAATGGAACGAAACAGAATATTTACGGCTTCGCTATCTTGGTGAAAATTTCTTTCATAAAAAAGATGTGAATTTAGCAACCTTAGTTCGCTTCGAAAAAATTTGGACCAAAAATATAATTCAGAATTTGTCTGAGCTTGGGCGAATGCAGCCCATCTCGAGAATCTTTGGGCAAGCAAGCAATACTCCCGTATTGGTGGTCGGTGCAGGACCATCATTATCCAAGAGCATTGAATCAATTCAAAAATACCGAGAACATTATATAATCATTGCGGTCGATACGGCATTGAATGTTCTGCACGAAAATCATATAGAACCAGATCTAATTTATTCTGTAGATCCTCAGGCTCTCAATAGTTATTATCTGGAAGGATACGAGGGCAATGGATTCTTAGTTTTCGATCCGACTTCTACTTATCTGACCCCAAGACTTGCAGTTGGACCTCAAGAATGTTTTTTTACTTCATCGCCCTTTCCCCTTACGAAAATACTGGATCAATTATCCGAAGAAGAAATTGGAAATGTTCCCTTTGGCGGTTCTGTATCAACCAATGCATTTTCTCTTGCAAAGCTTCTCGGGGGATCTCCAGTATATTTGGTCGCACAAGATTTGAGTTTTACGAATGGATTGGCACATGCTAAGGGAGCCATTTTGGAAGAGCGATTGAACTGGAAAGAATCCAGGAGATTTAGAAGAGAACTTCACAATTTTCAGCAGTTGACAGCCCTTCCTAAACATTTTGAACCAGGCATTGATGGTTCCAAAATTCAGACCAATGAAAAATTAATAATCTTTAGGAACTGGTTCAATGAAAATGCAAAAGATGCGATCAACCTAACATCTCAAGGTTTACAAATTCCAAATCTGCGAAATTCGGATTTTGAATCAGAGTTTGAATATACCAAAGGTAAGGACTCCATAGCTTTAGATGAAATAAATTTAAGAAAGCAGAATGTAAAAAAAGCGAGAGATTCCATTCAATTGATATTCAAGCAATCCAAATCCTGGTGCAACACTGCAGAATTGAAATCTACACTAAAGAAAATGAATTTGGAATTGGGTCTTTTTTATCCTCTTTTAGAAAAAGGCTGCACGTTGAGCAGAGATATATATGCGGGGATTAAGTCTGGAGAAAAAAACCCGAAATTACTGAGTAAACAAATCGTTGAAATGGACAAAATTGATGAATTGGTTTCTGATAAAAAACATCTAAGTGATATCTTATCCTCTAGTATGCAAAGAGTCATTTTCTCAGTAACTGAGGGATTTGAATCAAACCTCAACTGGGAAGAAAAAGAGAATGCAAGACTTGGAATAGCCAAGAAATCAAAATTATTGTACGAAGGTCTATTGCAGACAGTTCGGGATTTGAAGAAGCAAATTGCAAAATCAATTTTGAGAATGGGGACTAACGAATCAATAGATTTAGTCGATCATTAAATTATGAAACATTTCCTAGCAATAATTCCTTATATTAAAACTCCTATAACTCGGAAAAAGATTTTTAGTATATTGAGTATTTTGAACATATCAGCGTATCTCATTCTAATAACAATTCATTGCAAATCAACGGAAACAAAAATTGAAACAGCTTCAGAAAAAGAAGTTCAAGTGTCGCAGGTTAAGAAAGAATTGATACAAGAATCTGATTCTGTAAATTATTATGAGCTTCCTGACACAACGTCGATAGAGAATCCAGAAGGTTTGCTAACTTTCTCCTTACCCGTGACCAATCAAATTCAGATTCAGCATTTTCGAAAACTGGTAACATCTGCCTCTGGAAAATACTCAATCCATCCTCCTTCCGGATGTTTACCTTCGTATAACTCAGCGCTGGTTTTTAAAAAAGGTTCTAACAAAGAAATTATTTTATTCTCGTACAATTGCGGTCTACTTTATATGTCTTATGAAAAGCTTTTTATTGATGTCTCTGAATCTCGCTCTAAAATTGAAGAGAGCTTTAGATCAATTCGTTCAGGAAAATAAAGGAACATTTTTACTTTTACAATGAATTCGATGAGCAGACCATATTCTTTCAAAAATTTAACAATTATTAAAGTTTTTTTATTTTTGCTCTTTCTAGGTATAACATCAGAAATACAGGCTCAATACCAAATTCGAATGCTATCCGAAAATGATAGCTACGGTGGCTTTTCTGATCGATATTACACCAATGGAGGACGAATTGAATTTCATATGGATGCAGAGAAATACAATCCGACACGATTTGCATTTGAGGGGTGGAATAATCTTTTTGTAACGACCTCTCCTGAAACAAAACATTTTATGGGAATTTCAGTGGGACAAGAATTCTACACTCCTTCGAATATTAAAAAATCCGAAGTTTCTTATGGAGACCGTCCTTACGCAAGTCGAGCGTATTTGGGTAGTTCACTTACAACCTGGTCAAGCAATGCAAGTGTAACATCCGAAATTGAAATTGGTTTACTTGGACCAGATGTTGGCGGTAAAAATGCACAAAAAAAGTTTCACAATTATATTGGATCACCAATTCCTCAAGGGTGGGATACTCAGATCGGTAATCAAACTTCGCTTGCACTGAAGACAGATATTCGTAAATTTTATCATCCATATTTTGGAATGAATTATCACTTCACCGTTGGGAATGTTCAAGCGGATGCATCTGTCAGCGTAATTTTTAGATGGGGAAATGTCGGTACTGAACCTGGACCTGGTTTCAATGCGCTTAGTCCAGGACCACCGGTTCTTCAAAATCCTGGAGTTGGCTATTGGTATTTCTACTTAAATCCAGGTGGAACATTTCAAGGTTACAATGGAACGATTCAGGGCAAAATGGGAGATGGAAGAGTTTACCGCAGTGATGCTGGGAATAATTTTCTAAATTCAGATTCAGCAATTTTTCAAACTAATGCAAGCAATGACATTATTGGAAATCTTATTGTAAATTCATTATATGAAGATAATGGCAACAACTCGATTGATCGCTATATTCTGTACCAGCTGTTTTTGGTCCGCGGCTCGGAAAATCCATACGGCGATGGTTTAAACTACATTCTATTCAATAATATTTTCAATTCATCAGAGGAAATTGAGGCTGGATTAAAAATTTATCTTTTCTCGAATATATTAGAAACTTGGCCTACATTGGATGAAAATGCTAGAATCGTGGCATTGTATTCTCTTTTTAGACCTGAAGGTCAGAAACTTCCTGTTCTCGCAAGATACCTTTCTTATGAAATCTTATCACAATACATTCTGGATCCTAACCAAAGATTACTATTTCTCACTGCTCTACAACAAGGGCTTGTTGAAACCGAAGGAAAAACTTATGTTGCAAATCTTCGTAGAGCTGTAGGATTCATTCGAGCTGGATTCGTTTTTGTTTCTGATGCAGGTTTGCTTCTCTCTCTCAATTATAATTATTCAACAGTAGATTTTGAACCTGCACCGGGCTTACCTGAAGGACATCAATGGTTAGGGTTTCAGCTAGGAAAAGTATTCTGAAATTTTATCAATTTCCTTTCTATCATGGAAGGTGAGAAAAAAATACTTCTGTGTTAGATGGAACCGAATTTCGACCAAAAGATTCGATGCTTACATCAACCTTTGCGTTCGCCTTCATTGTGTAGTCTTCTTCTTTCGTTGCGATGTATTTTCTCGTGATCTCTTCAATTTGCCCTGATTCATTTCTTAAGACGAGGATGAGTTGCGGAAAGCGAATCGGCTTCTTAGTTTTATTCTCAAATTTCAAATCATAAGAATATTTGTAAGTTCCAGCAACCCAAGTACCTGCACCAATTTTGATATCAGGCATAGTGAAGTTAGGATTGTGATATGGCGATATCGAATTCGAAAATTTCAATTCTCCTGTTCCGTCCCATCCAGACATGATGATTTCGAACGGGGTGGTTTTTCCTGGAAGAACATAGCTTGTAATTGTGAATCCGTATTTATCACTAAGAGAAGAATTACCAACTACCTCGGCATTGATTCTTATCTGACCTAATATCTGGTCGGTTGTATTCTCCAAAATTCCATAAATAAAATATGTTGAACCACGTGTAGCGATTGAGAATTCTTTGAAAGGCAAAGGTCCGGTAGTTTCAAAGCCGTCATTGAGTTCAGAAGATTCTGAATCTGATTCTGCATCTGTTGATAAGGAAGATACTTGAGAATCAGGATTTTCATCTAGGGCAGCATCAACTTCTTCTAAGAAAATTAAAAATTCCTCAATGGATGATTCGATTGCTACAACTAATTCTGAAAAAATTCCAGCATTTTCTTCAGAAACAATTTCCCGTTCCTGTGTATCAGAAATCGAATCCGTCGCAGTTGAAGAAGAATAATAAAAATACCCAGCAAGGGCAATTGCACTAACTATGAAAATGTTTTTGAAAGAGACTGTGGAGCTATCACCTTGATTAGGCTTATAAACTTGAAAGGAATTGTTGTAATTAGTTTCGGAATTCGGGTTGCTCTGCCCTACATCTTTGTATGGTTTTCTGAAATCTTTCATTGGTAATCCTTGCAAACAATAAGCATAAGTATGTCAATATTTACGCAATTGTCAATTTTTTTATTTAGAATGAATTGCCTGCAAAATTAAGTGATCGAAACTGGGTTCATTGTGAACGAACTTAAATTTCCCAAGAATTTTACATGGGGGACTGCGACATCCGCATATCAGATCGAAGGTGGATGGAATGTCGATGGTAAAGGATTATCTATCTGGGATGATTTTGTAAGAAGAAAAGGCAAAATTGACAATGGCGATAATGGTGATCTGGGTTGTAACCATTACAATTTATACTCTAAAGATATTGATCTAATGAGCGATTTGGGTTACCCAAACTATAGATTTTCGATTTCTTGGCCACGAGTTGTTCCAAATGGCGATGGATCTGTAAATCCTAAAGGATTAGAGTTCTATGATCGACTAGTTGATAAATTATTAACTAAAAAAATCAATCCATTTGTTACTTTGTATCATTGGGATTTACCTTCTAAGTTGCAAGAATCAGGCGGTTGGATGAATCGAGCAACTGCTGAGAGATTTGCGGATTATTCGGAAATCGTAATTAATAAATTGGGAGATCGTGTAAAGAATTGGATTACAATCAATGAACCATGGATTATTTATGTTACTGGTTATATTCTAGGAGTTCATCCGCCAGGTTTTATCCGACCTTATTCATCACTTAAAGTAGTACACAATCTTTTACTTGCTCATGGATTAGCTTTAGAAAGAATTCGAAGTAATTTTCCAAAATCTAAAGTTGGTATCACAAATGCATTATCTCCCGTTCAGTATTTCAAATGGAATTGCGGAGAGAAAACTGTTGCTCGAGCTCATGCCATTCAGAATTCGATGTGGATGGATCCAATTTTTAAAGGGCGTTATCCTTCAGTAATTGAAGAAGAAATCTATTCTCAGAACAGACGAAATATTCATCCTGGAGATCTACAAATTATTTCCAAACCAACTGATTTTCTGGGAGTTAATCATTACACTCGTTCCATTGTAAGGGCTGCACCAATCCCGCTTTTTAGATTTATACCGGTAAAACCTAAATATAAGGATGCCGAATTCACGAGTATGGACTGGGAAATTTATCCAAAAGGGATCAAGGATTTACTGGATTGGATTCGAAAAGAATATGGAAACCCTACAATATTCATTACTGAAAATGGAGTTGCGTTCAAAGAATCTCCAAGTAGCGATGGAATCGTTCATGATCACAATCGAATAGCTTATCTAAAAGAGTATTTAACAAATATTTACCACTCCATTCAAGAAGGTTCAGATGTCCGAGGATATTTTGTCTGGTCATTTATGGATAATTTTGAGTGGCAGGCAGGATATGAGAAAACATTCGGACTTGTTCATATCGATAGAGATGATCCCAACTTCAAACGAACTCCAAAAAAATCTGCAGATTGGTATTCTAATGTCATTCGAAAGAATGGGTTTCAATATATAGAATAAATTTTTTATGCGGTTTCGTAATTCAGAGTTGTCATAACTAGAAAATATTGGATCTCTTGTTTTAATGGAAATCTGGCTTCTCTCATCAACCTACCTTGCACTAGCTACTTTAACCTTACTTGAGATTGTTCTTGGTATTGATAATATCATTTTTATTTCAATTTTATCGAGTAAGCTTCCACCGAATAAACAAAGCTCAGCACGTAGAATTGGACTGCTGCTTGCTATGGGAACAAGAGTTCTTCTCCTCTTTTCATTGAGCTGGGTTATGACATTGCCTGAGCCGATTTTTGAGATTTTTTCTAAGAGTATTTCTGGAAGAGATATTATCCTTATCGTAGGTGGTATGTTTCTAATAGCGAAGGCCACACATGAAATTCATGTAAAAATGGAAGGAGAAGTAGAAAACCTGAACAACACAGTCAAGAAAAAAGTATCCTATTTATCTGTCCTAATTCAAATTGCGATCCTAGATATTGTTTTCTCTCTAGACTCTGTAATTACTGCTGTTGGTATGGCGGATCATATTGCAATTATGATCATTGCTGTTGTAATTAGTGTTATTGTTATGATGATATTTGCTGATAGCATTTCCAAATTCGTTGATCATCATCCAACGATTAAAATTCTAGCATTGAGCTTCTTAATCCTAATAGGATTCTCGTTAGTTGGCGAAGGCTGGGAGCTTCATATTCCAAAAGGATACATTTATTTCGCGATGACATTTTCTCTAATAGTTGAAATGATCAATATCCGCGTTGTCCGTAAAGCAAAACATAGCTAAACTTTTTTTGTCGCAGCAGCCTCTTACAAAAAAGGGCTGTTGCTTTTATTTTGATCCAATCAAACGAAAATAAATTATAAATTGACTGAGTTTCTCTGATTGTATCTACCCAATTTGCAAAGCCTCTTAAAACTTGCTCATTTATTGTTTGAATCTTTATATTTGAAAAACCATTTGTAGTAAGTATTTGATTGATTTCTCGATTCTCTAATACTGAACAAGTTGAAATTCCCGCAAAATAGAAAAGGAATCTATCTAGATATCCGATCCGCTCATCAGAATTTTTCGAAACTGTCGTAAATACCAGTTCTCCAGTAGAATTAAGCCATAACTTACAGGATTTTATAAAGTCGGGAATATTTTTAAAATGGTAAGCACTATCAATACAAACAATTGAATCATAAAAATGAATCGGAAATGAAGAATTTCCAGAAATTGTTTTTTCAAATTCAAAATTTAAATCGCCTAATTTTCGAATCTCGAATTCTTGCTTTGGAATTTTTAAAAAAGCCTCCTGAATATCCATGGCATCCAAACGGGCAATTCTGAGTTCTGATGTAAGTGTTATTATACTTCCACCTTTTCCACAAGCTAGATCTAATATTCTAATTTTATCTTTCTTTTTTAACAAACTAAAATGTTGTCTGACCATTTCTTCACATGAATTGTGGTAGCTAACATTAACCTGCGAATTCCAGTATCCTAAATTTTCCCATAGAAATGGGTAAACATCACCTAATAGACTTGAATTTAGCATAGCAGTTACCTTATAAATTATTTCTGAATGGAGAGAGTTTATAATTTGGTATCAATCTGTGATGTTGGAATTTTAAACGTTCCAAGGAATTTTGAATTTTAGAATTCTTGCAACTTCCATCGAAGATCGAACAGCGGATTCCAACAGAGGAATGCCTGGACTCGCCCATGATCCGACAAAAAAAAGATTTCTATCTTTCTCAAGATGCAGCTTGTTGAGTTGATCAATTGCAGATCTCGTATTTCTATTAACTACAGCACGTTGCATTTTTAACCTCCTTACAACGCATCCTGACTTCGGTTCAAATTTCGGATTCCATGTTTGAAAAAGATCGATGGAACCTTTTGATATTGAGGGTTCGACTGCATTCACCCAAACTGTAAACATGGATGTCTCTAAATTATTTTCAACTTGATAGTTAAGAGCTGACCAGTTCTTTTTATTTTTGGGTAAAAAACTCGAATCTGTATGAAGAATCAAATCCCCCTCATCATACAAAAATGAAGATAGAATTTCTTGCTCTTGCTTAAATTGTATTGGATTTAGAAAGTTAGTTTGATTAGCTTGAGTTGCAACGAAACAATAATCGAAACGATCTTCTCTTCCTGTATGGTCTTGAATTTTGATTTTAGAATCTTCTTTTGTAATACTAGTCACTTTTGTATTTGCATGATGTGCTACACCTTGTAACAAAGCCTTAACGAGTGAACTGGTTCCGTTTGTAAACCGCAGTGAATTTTCGCCCAATAGCAAACGTTCCGTTAGTTGAATCAATTTATGAGCTGGCCAATCTAAGATTATTTCTTCTTTGCATGTGCAAATTGTAACCAAAATCGGTAGCAGAAATCCTTTCCAGAAAATTGGATCAAGTTTTGAATTAATAAAAAGTTCTTTGATTGAAATCTCGGAATCTGGCATTGATTCATGATTGTTATACATTTTTGAATCAAAAATTTTATCGGATCCTCGAATGTATTTTCTTAACCAACGAATCCCTTTTATTATTTTCCAACCATCTGAATTCCAATACTTCCAATTAATGTAAGGTATACGATAACCAAGAACAGATATACTTCCACTTTTGAACCAAGGATTCTCATCTGGATAGAAATAGGTAAGCCCAGTTCTTACTTCAAAAGTTGGAACATTAAGATGTTTTGCAAGTGCAAGAACAGATTTCCAACTTGTCGGATTCATGATTCTCAGGGGAAGATCAACCCAACCAGACGAATCGATATCTTCCAAATTGAAAGAATGAGCATCCATTCCACCATTCAAAGAATCTTGTGCTTCATAAAGAACTACTTCGAATCCATTGGATTTGCAAATATATCCTATGGAGAGTCCAGCCATTCCGCTACCTATGATTGCGATTCTTTTCATAATTTATAATATGATTAGTTTGATAGATTAAAGATTCAGAGTAAACTTTAATTCGAAAATTGTATTTACTCAAAATGCAACTGAGTTGCAAAAAGACTTGTCGAAAATTCGCAACTTTTTATCCTTGAAATTATAGTATATCTATCAAGAGGTCTTCAATGTCCAAAAAAGTTTCCAAGCTTCCCGTTACAGTTCTCTCTGGATTCTTAGGAGCTGGTAAAACAACTCTACTCAATCATATTCTAAACAATCGTGAAGGCAAAAAAGTTGCAGTAATTGTAAATGACATGAGCGAAGTGAATATCGATTCCGCACTTGTGCAAAAAGGTGGTGCCGCTTTATCCAGAACGGAAGAAAAACTGGTTGAGATGTCAAATGGATGCATATGTTGTACTTTACGTGAAGATCTACTATTGGAAGTGAAGGATCTAGCTAAACAAGGTAGATTTGATTATCTACTGATTGAATCGACGGGAATATCGGAACCTCTTCCGATCGCAGAAACATTTACTTTCGAAGATGAGAATGGTGAGAGTCTATCGCAATTTGCAAGTTTGGATACAATGGTTACAGTTGTTGATGCAAAAAATTTCCTAAAAGATTATAAATCTCTAGAACTTCTGAGCGATCGTAAAATGGCTGCGGGCGAAGACGACGAAAGATCAATCGTTGATCTTCTTGTTGATCAGATAGAATTTTGTGATACAATACTTGTAAACAAAACTGATTTAATTTCAGATTCGGAAAAAAATGATCTAACAGGAATTATACAAAGTCTCAATCCAGATGCTGAAATTATTTTTACAGACCACAGCAAAGTTAGCCTGGACAAGGTTTTAAACACAGGAAAATTCAATTTCGAAAAGGCATCTCAATCTCCGGGCTGGCTAAAAGAACTAAGAGGCGAGCATACTCCAGAAACAGAAGAATATGGGATTTCGAGTTTTGTTTTTCGATCCAGACGACCATTTCATCCACTTAGATTCTATGATTGGCTAGTTCTAGAAAAGCCTTGGATGGTTCGAGCGAAGGGATTTTTCTGGGTTGCGACAATGTTTGATCACGCTTTCATGCTATCACAAGCAGGGCAATTGTGTAACTATGATGCTGTGGGCTATTGGTGGGCAGCTGTTCCAAAAAAAGATTGGAATCAGGATCTAGAAGGAATCGAATCGATTAAGGAATCATGGGAAGAACCTTACGGAGATCGAAGACAAGAATTAGTTATCATTGGAAAAAAAATGAATCAAGAAAGAATTATTGAGACTTTAGAGGAGTGCTTGCTCACAGACGAAGAACTTACTCAAGGTCCCGAAGTATGGAGTCTATATGATGATCCTTTTTCACAACAAATTGAAATGACAGAAATGTCTGCTTGATCAGATAACATCGGTTGTTGTTCATTGTATTATGGTAACGACAACCGTATCAGCAATCTTTAAAATTCCTCTTCCTGAACTTTTTCAAAAATTAACTAATTTTGAAAATATGGTTGAATACAATTCTTCTGTCAAATCCTCTCGTTTAGTTTCCTCATCAAGTGAACTTCCTCGCTACGCAATAGATATTGATATGGGGATAAAGAGATTTCAGTCAGAATATATAATTACTGAATTCATTGAGAACCAGAAAATAATTGCCTATTGTGAAACCAATGATCTCAGATTTGAGGATACATATATTTTCGAAGAAAAGGAAAATGGAACTTACTTTGAGATCACTGATCGAACTTCCTTGAAAGGGCTTCTTTCTTTAAGTGAAATTATTTTGAGACCTATCATGAAAAACCAAATGGAAGCAAACTTAAGAAAACTAATAGAAATCATCGAAAAAGGCAAATAGAGAGAGCAATTTTTTGAATTGACTTTCCAATTAGATATAATCGATTATATCTATGATTTCTCGAACAAGTTTTTTTATAATAATTCTTTCTGCTTCACTATTACTTTCCTTCAATCTAGACATTTCTGCTCAGGAGAATGAATCGATCAAGAATTCTCCGGATTCGAGAGACCGATTTGTCTGTATCAAAATTGCGACAACCGTCGATGGTCAAGAATATGATAAAACATTAAAATGTGAAACTAACGATGCAATTTGTTATGTTATGGAAGGTTTCTCTTTTAGTTGCATCCCAAAAATCAAAAATTCAATTGAACAGAACAAATAAGGATTCTGTTGCTTAATTGAGAACATATCTGCTAACTTCTGATTGCCATCTCTCTTTCATGAGTTTCAATCTTAATGTTAAGATCTTGAACTAATTGAGATAGATTTTGCGAAGATACAGAAATTCCATTGATCGTAGTTGCTAAGACATTTGAAAAGTCACCAATTTCGGACATAGATCTAGAAATTATTTCTGTCTGAGATCTTGATTCCTCAGTGGAATTCTTAATCTCTCTAGATAGTTCCATTACCAAATCTACACCCTGCTTCAATTGTTCGCTTGCCATCGTTTGGGATTCCGCTTGATTATTAAGATAAGCAACCAACTCACGTATTGATCGAATCGCATTTGCTACTTCGGTATACTCTTCAACAGCTGTATCTACTTGATCACTTCCGAGTAAAATCTCTTCATTGCTTTTCTTTATAAGAACATCTATTCCTTTTATACTGGCACTTGTTCTTTCCGCTAAGTTGGATATTTCATCGGCAACAACAGTGAATCCGCGTCCCGCTTCTCCAGCTCTAGCTGCTTCAATTGCTGCATTGAGGGCTAACATATTTACTTTGCTCGAAATCTCATTAATGATTTTTAGAATTTTGTTCATCTCTTGAAAACTCAAGCGAATGGATTTCATACTATCTTTCATGAACGTAATTTTTTTCTCGGCGATCTGATTACGTTCAATCATTTTGTCAATTTTATCCAGAATATTATTGGTCTCATTCGAAATTAAATCATTAGAAGTTGTTATCTGATTCACATCGGATCTTGATTCTTTCATTCGTGATTCTTGATTAATAGATTTATCTGTTATAGAATTTACTCCAGCTTCCAACTCTTCAATACTCGCTACAATTTCTTCAACAGTGGAAACTTGATGAGATGCCTGTTCCGATACGGAAGACACAGTATTAGCGAGATTCTGAGATACGGATAGAACTTCTCTTGAATTTTCTTTAATATTCTTTTTTATAAAATCATTTAGATCCGAAGCTCTTTGTACTTCGAGTTGGATTAGATGAGAATTTTTTCTAAAAATTCGAATTGTTAGTACACCAACAGAATAAATCATTATAAGACCTAAAAGACTATCATAATACTGCAATTTAAAGCTATCTTGAAATTCAGGAAGTACAATGTTACGACAATAAAAATAAAGGCTTGTTGAAGTTGAAACTAGCATTAGCGATGCGACAGATAAAAGCCGAACACCAGCAAATAATGTACATAATGATAGAATTGAAAATGAGAAAAACATATAAGTTGATAAAGCTTGAATAGGGGACACAAAGATTTTGGAAATCATTCCACCCATAATTGCAAGAATCTGAACGACTATGAAAACTATGCTCGCGGTATTGTATCTATTCTTATAAAGAAGGTATAAACTCACCTGAAGTCCTGCAAAAGCAGGAACAATTATAAACATAGTCTTTGCAGCTAATTCTGGTAAAACGATTAAGAGAATTAAATTTCCCCAGAACATAACATTCGAAAACACTATCTGTAAAATTAAAAGATACTTAGCTCTTGCACGACTCAGATAATCAAGATGCTGGTAAGGAGCAAGAATATGGGAAGAAAATTTAGAATAAAGACTCATCTTAGAAAACTATTGGATTCAAATCGATAACAGAATCAAGGAGTTTTCCAAATCCATACCCTTTCTTCAGGATGAGATAACAATTCTAGATTCCACTTTATTGACATCCATTCCATAGTTTTTTCATGAAAGAAAGAAACATGCGTATCATCTCTTGCATAGAACCATTCGGAGAAATTTTCTGACCCGTGCATTCTGTTCCAAGGAAGTGTCATGATAGAAAGTATACTTTTTGGCTTTAAAAGACTTAGAATTTTAGGAATTTCTATTCCTGGGTTATAAAAATGTTCCCACACTTCTGTACAAAAAAGAAAATCAAATTTTATTTTTGGAAAAATTGGAAAATAATTTGGGTCGTAATCATGCATTTCGTATCCATGATTAGATAAAATTTTTGATAAGGCTGGTCCAGGTCCGCAACCATAATCTAATCCAATCTTTTTTCCATCTAAAAATGGCAAAGTTGGTAGAATGGATCGATTCAAAAATTGTATATATCCAAAATTTTCGTAACTATTCTCATGCTTTTCATAACGCCTTTTCTCAGTTTCTTGATCTAGATGGTAGAATGAAGATACGAAAATTAATTCACATTTATCACAATGGTAGTATTCCCTATTTATAGGTTGTCTTGAATACAGTTCAATTCCGTTCGTATTGTAACAAAGTGGACATTTAACTTTGCTTGGATTTTGATTCACTCGCTATAATCTGGTTCCTTATACAAAAACTGAATGGATCCAATTTGAAATTGATGAACAAAATCTTCATCCAATAAGGAATTGGTAATTGCAATTTTCATTGGAATACTTTTCCCATCAACCAAAGTATAATTTTCGTAGTGAATTACACCTCTATAAGAATCAAAAACATCTCTGTAAGTAAACTGAATAAATTCAATCGCTCCAGTATCCTTTCTGGTATAGGAAATATATTGATCATGGTTTTCCGAAATTTCAAAACTTCCATTGGTCGCAAATATTTCGTGATAAAAATGATCTCCAAGTCCAATCTCCCCTAAGTAAGCAAGACTTTCATATTTATGCAACATAGTTGGTAGCAAGAGATATAGGCGTAGAGATTCCAAATATACTTTTACTTCAGAATCTTTTATAAATACCTTACCGGAAGCATCTTCAATAACAAAAGGCTCCCCATTCTCTAAACCATATATTTTACCTCTTTGACTTCCATCCGTGAAGGTAATATCCATATTTGTATTGTTAAGCGATAACCTAACCTTCATAGCTTGTACAGGTTCAGGAACAGGAGTAAAGAATCTAACAAGAGACGAATTCCAGTAGTCTACCATGTAGAATTCAAGTGCTTCAACTTTTGACCATTTTAATGGAGAAAGAGAAGGATCAATCGGATCGGATAATAGATCTCTTGCTTTCTTTTGAATATCTGCTGGAACATCACCATTTATTAGCAGATCCGTCCTCAGATCAGCTATCGCACAGGAAATTTGAAGAAAAGTAATAAATAAAAATAAAGGCAATCGACCCATGTTTCCAAGTTTAATCTCTAAGATTAGTAATGGTCAACTGGTTTCCTCAAATGGAATTGGTTTTTTATTATTTTCTGCTAAAAAAAATTCCTGACCTTTTTTCAAAGGTCAGGAGTGGTTTGGATCCAAAGGCATCTTCAGATTCAAAACCAATCAAAGTCAAATCATTAGCATTAGAGTGAAGTGTTGGGAAATACTGTATTTTCTTTTACAGAGCCAACTTCTTCGAACAATTTAGCAGAGTTTTGCAATGCTGCCCTATTTTCCGTAAGCTTACCTTCTCCGCAGACAGCGATCTGAGCCGCAGTAATTGTGGTGCCGGTAGCCGTTGATAATCCTGACGCAAGAAGAGCCTTCGGAAAAGCACGAGTTGCCTCTGATCCTCCGTATACACATACAGATAGTAATTGTGTCTCACCACCATTTCCAGACGTTACTTGAAGATCCGGTAGTTTTCCACCACCTAGCGCAACTGAGATCGGAAACTTGGATCTGAGAGTTCGATTGCAAGCGATCGCATCTGTAGATGAACCACCACTTGCACTTATCTGTCCTGCATATAGGGAAGCCGCAGTTCCCGACGGACTAAGTGCATAGGAAATTTCTCTAGCCGAAGTTAGTTCCGATTGACTGTCATTTGGTAGTTCAACTGAAATTCCTCTATTCATGCCAAGTTGTTCACAATTATCCACGGGTGTTGCACTGAGATTGATGCCTGCCGCATACGATTCTGCAGAAAGAACAAATTTTTGATTGTTCTTATTGATCGGCATCAAAGCACCAAAACCTAGACCGACTAGTGATCCGAATTTTGGATAAGCTTTTTCCGGAAGTATACTTATCGTTCTATCAATGGAAGTTGTAACTGGGTTGGGGTTTGGTTGGTTGTAGACTCCAGTAACCAGAGAAACTGGGACTGTATTTGGAAGACCTTTAAAGGCCGCTGCTTGTACATTTGGTAAAAGTTTTACTCCTGGCTTGCGACAAGCAGGTTCGTTGGCTATGACAGCAACCGAATCAGATTGGCTTTTTATATCAGCTTCACGATTAGCTGTTGTTAAACCAGCAATGCTACAATTGGCTCTTGGGATCTTGGCACAAGCTAGAGTTCCTGTTCCATCTGTTCTATCAACAACACCAAACGATGCAGCAAGTGTCGTGGTTATGGCTGCACAATTTGTTACATAATTCACAAATGAATTACAGCTCACTGGGTTTCCGCTCGCTGCAATTAATGAAACCACTGTTGCTCCTGCTCCCGTTGGAAAAGCAGCTGCGGCACCGGCATTATCACTCACAGCTAAGTGTCCAATGAAAAGAAAGTAGTCTCGAAAAGTTTTTGTCCATACAAGGGCGGCATTTCTTTTGGCATCTGTCCAAGTATCGCCACCTGTTCCAAAGAATGCATCGTATTTTAGGTTGTAAGGAACATCAGAATAGCTAGCAAAGCCTTGTGCTGAAATTGATGAACCAGTAACCGCCTCGTATTGCGTCTGTCCAAATGTGTCAATTCCACCATTGAAGGTAGCATTGGTATAGACTCCCGATGCGGTCCCAGCTTGGGTAACTGCAGTTTGAACAATGGCTCCGTATCTAAGTCCTGCATGATTGATAGAAATTGCACAGCTACCTGATGCAAGTCCTCTAATTTGTGAAGCAACTAAGCCCGCAAGTAATGCATCATCTTCAACTTTTTCTGGATGACAATTGATTGCAAGAGTTGCTAACGCTGATACTGCGATTGTTTTAATAATATATGATTTAAAGTTCATTAGTCGTAATTCCTCCTATATGAAATTAGATTTCGATTTTGTAACCGACGCGATAAGTCTGACCGCCAATAACAACTGGATAAGCAGGATATGGAGACAAAGCGGCAGCTCCACCGGCAGATTTTGTTCCAGCGCTTCCCAAGGCAGCAGATAATATGGTTTCCAGTTCGAAGAAAAGATGACCACTATTTGTAACTTGAGTCTGTGCACCTACAATCCAGTTAAGTCCGAATCCATTGACATTGAATTTTGCATTTTCGTTTATGATTGAAGGGGAAGGTGCATCACTCAAAAATGATCCGCCAGGTCCTGCAATGCCAGGGAAAGCAGCAGCCAATGTATCACCATCGACTGTACCTGAGACTGACCATCCACCTCGGAAGTAGTTCACGCCAGCTCCAACATAAAATGCCGTATCTTTCTTTTCGTTATACAGTTTGATTCCGATATAGGCAGGAATTGTCCAAGCTTTGTAGTCCCATTCTTGTTCCAGCCATCTATAACCTGCAACAGTCGAGGTTGTATAACCTCCTGCAACTTTTTGCGTATAGTTTACATTGATTCTCCAGAATAAGCTTTCTATATTGAATAGACCTTCTGATTCATAACCAACATTTAGATTGAGACCAACCATTGCCCCGTTAGTCTTTACACCTATTGCTCCTAAGCTTGTATCGTTGAGAGCTACTAGTGTATTCTCAGAATAAATCGCCTTCTGTGTTCCACCTGCGATGTCTCCATTAGCAGATCTTACAGGTCTTGCGGAATCCAATCCATCCTTCGTGATAGTTCCACCAAGTTGACCCAAATCTAATTGTGTTCCAATACCAAACATCAGGTATGAACGTGGACCCTTTTTAGCATCCTCTGCAGAAATTGCTGTAACTAGCAAAACGCAAATCGCCAAAAAGATGTTAGTAATCTTTTTAAACATTCAATGTCTCCTCAAGAGTAATCTTTTTGTTATTCGAGAAATCAAAATCGCAGCCTATGATTTCTCTAGGCTTTTAGTCATAACAAATATTATATTAAAATGTCAAATAAAAAACATTTTAACCGCAAAATAACTGCTTTGTGCCACGTACAATCAAGAGTTATATGATATCATTGCACAACTGATCATAGTTTTTGCGATGCGAACGAAAAAATGATCCAATAGGTTGATATCTGATCCTAAAAAGTATGCATGTATAGCATCGAGAAGACGGTAAGTTGCGTTAGATGAATTAAAAAAAGGCTACGACAAATGATTCCATTCATCGTAGCAAAGATCACACTCGTCACAATTGATATTTCAATAGTCAATTGTCAAGCAAAATCTCTGCTAGGTGGTATATAAAATAAAAAAAATGCCTCCCTGATTAGGAGGCAAGTTTGATTGGAGGATGAATAAAATTAGAGCAGGTTTTTATTCCATAGAAATTATTTCTATTGGTCCAAGAATTCCTGTGGACATGAGTTGAACATTTCTTCTCGAAAACTGAGAATAATGAGGATCACCAGATTTTCCTTTACCAATCTTTGAATTGTAAAGAGGACTAAATGCTTTAATTTGAATTCTATTCTTACCCACTTTCAAAAAATCTGTAATATCGATATTATATGGTGGAACGAAGTAAAATCCCACCTGTTTATCATTAACGGACAGCTCAAGTGAGTGGAAAAATCCAGAAATTTTTATAAATTTCTTTAGGAGATCATTATTCTGAAGATTAAATATAGCAGAATAATCGCCAACGCTACTGTATTTTGTTTCATTCCTCTCGGACCAATCGAAAAGTTCCGATCGCAAGAAATTTTTTCCTTCAATATTTATATCCCAAACTTGAATAGTTTCTGATCTCAATTGAGTCAATGAGTTAACATAATTAGGATATGTTTTGTTTTCTAATTTATTCTTAGAGAAAAGTATGAACCTTGATCCATAACCTTCGATTGAGATTCCTTCTTGTAGTTGAGTCAATGTTAACTTTCGAATCGTTCCATCCAGAACATTTAGGAGAAAAATTGCTTGTATTCTTTCATCATAGTTTACTCTTAATTTGGATTCATTTTTTGATTTATTCGCATAGAAGCTAAGCACTGATCCATCTTGCATCAGGCGCTTAGATGATTGAATATTTGGGCTACTTGCTACAAATGATCCAATTTTATCAGAACCTTTAATGATAAGATCTTTAATACTCAGATTTTTTAATAGCCTTACTTCACCATTAGAAATTGCTGTATTCAATAAATTTTGAATCTTTTTGTCATTAATAACGTAATTAAGGTAACCAGGTTGCTTGGTCGGTATTTTATCCAGAAAAATAATTCTCGCTCCGCTTTTTCCTAGATTTACTAGTTTTTCTGCAACTTCAATAGGGATATGTGGCACGTCTGCTACAATGATCTGCGATACCTTGTTTCCCCGAATTTCAATTTCACCACCTATGAATTTAGCTTCAAGAATTGAATCATTGTTTACCCATGACCATTCTATTCCTTGATCATGGAATACTTGTAAATGTTTGTATATAAGATGAAGCCATTTACTGCTTTCTGAAGTTTTGCTTGAATCACTTATGAAAGGAATCCCTGGAGGCAATTCAATTGTTTCCGGCTCTAAATTATCCAGATAACCTCCTCGCAAATGTTCATTGGGATCAGAAACCCCTTGTTGATAGCCAATTCCTAAAAAAGGAAAATATACCAATGTAGATTTTTTAGGTTTTCCAGATTGAAGTGCATACTGAACTCTTTTAACATATTTATTAATATGAGTCATGGCATTCCAAATTTGATTTGTTTTACGATAGTCAAATGAAAAACCAAACATAGGTGAATAAGGTGAAGACCAGGGAAACCAACCTTCCTCACCAAAATCTTCGTTTTGATACAAATATGCTGATCCATGATAGATTGTATGGTTTATTCCATTTGCAAAGGCTTTGTCAAGTGCAACTTTTACTTTCAGGGGACTACTCATATAATCTCTACCTATAAAAACAATCGATTCACAACTTGTAAGAGGTTTATTATATAAAAATGAACCCGACGATACCAGCTTTAAGAAGGAATATGAGAATTCTCCATATAGATGCTCTGCTTCAGGTATATCAATATATTTGGCGGCTTTCATTGTATCCATAGGAAGACCGTAGCCTTGAGAGCGGTGCACTAAACCACGTTTGCTCATCCATTCTTTACTTGTTTTTAAAAATCTCTCTTCTAATAATTCAGAGATAGTTAAATCGTAGTCATAAACAATTCTAGAATCTTCCTGATCAAAAATAAATTCAGGTTTACTTTGAATAGCCAGGATATGGCCATAGCCATGGTTGTATGCTGGAATTATATTCGCTGGTAAGAAAGGACGTATATCATATCCTCTTTTTGTTTCAAAAATATTAAAAAAATCCTTAGAGAAATGTCTCTCAACAATAAACTCATAACTATCGTTAAAGATTCCACGAAATGTATTTCCATAAAAACTCTTAAGTCCTGTTCGATCTCCAAATAAATACGAATAATTATTTTTTACTTTATCACTATCGAAATGATCAACCACGTAGCTAGTTTCTTCAGTAGGAATTAAAACAGGCGACTCATCCGCAGGTAATGACCAAAAACCTATAACAATCCAATTTCCTTCTGGTGCTTCCCATTGCAGGATGTTTGATTCATGACTTATAAAATTATCCAAAATTATATGGGATTTTTGATTCAATTGAATTTGATCATTCAATTGTAAAAGAAATGTGGTTCGATCATTCTTCTCAATTTTGTAAGCAACAACAGTTTCAAGTTTTAAATGATTTAAGTAAATTTTTCCCCCTTTTAGAAAATTATCACCTGTGGCCATTTGAATAATTCCGGGCAGGTAAGAGGTAAAAGGAGGATTGGGATGTTCGATTTTTAATTGAATTTTCTTTCCACCACTGACAATAACCTCGCTATGCAATAGAGTTAGGAGATTATCGTCCAAAGTCAAGTGTCTACCTCCGGTAGGCCAACCACCCGTTGAATTCAGATCCACCTTCATGTCTTTTTTCTTAGCTTCATTCATAACTATTTTTAGATTATCATAATAGGATTCTGTATCCCAACTATAAACTCGATTTCGATGGACTTCATTCATTTTTGGATTTAAACCCATGATAAAAGGTTGTATCTCCACGCCAGCAATACCCACTTCGCTAAATTCTTGAATTTCTTTTTTTAGCTGGGACGGGGTTACATCATTACCTGGCCACCACCAACGAGCGAATGGACCAAATCGGAAATCTGGATTTGTGAAGTCCTTCAATTCGAAATTATATTTGGTGAATTCTTTTAATTTAATTTCTTTTATTAAGTCTGCATGATTATTGTCGAAGGGCGATGATACTAATTTAGAATTTGAAACTCTTCCATCATCATGCTGAATGATCGTATCTCTAATCTTTAATAATACTATTTGCAACGTAATGCATGCAAAAATGCAAATCGCAAATAGTATACTTAATGGAATAATAATATACTTTTTTTTCTTAAACATCATGTAAACTTCCTTTATTTATTTTCCTCAAAATTTATATCTTCTATCAATCTTTCTGTTAAATTATATGCCCCACCCCACAGCGCAGAGAGTTCGTCTAGTTTCGAGAACCTTATATGAATTTCTTTTGGAAATTCAGAATAAAATACACTTTGTATTCTATTTCTTAATCTTTTCAGAAATAAATCTCCAGCTTCTGTATAAATTCCATAGATGAAAATTGCGTCTGGATCAATTGTAACAATTAAGTTTGAAATCGCTCGAGAAAACCATTCAACAATTTCTTCCATTACTTTCACAGCCAACTGATCATTTGAATTCCAAGCTTCAAATAACTTCTGTATTGTGATTGATTTTAGTTCTAAATTCGAGAGGATTGAACTTGGAAATTGATTTTTTAAAGTGACTATCTTCTCAATAACTCTTGGAATTAGAAGAAGAGACTCAAAGCATCCTACTCCGCCACAAGCACAAGAAAAATTGACATTCGGCTCAATAATCATATGACCTATTTCACCAGAAAAGAAATGTGATCCTCGCTTTAATTTTCCTTCTGAGATTATCCCGGATCCCAAGCCTTCACCTGCGCCGAAAAGAACAAAATTTTTTTCTTTTTCTAAACAATCTTTCTTTTTTGATGCTTGAGCTATGAATCTGAATTCATTGTCTACAATAACATCGCAGTTTATATTGAGTTTTTTTGTAATTTCTGATATAACATTTATATTCTTCCCCCAATCAGGACGCCAGGGATTCAATATCCAAATCCCTAGCGAATGGTTGACTAATCCTGGTAAGGCTACGGAAATCCTTTTAATATTCTTTTTATCAATTTTATTATCCAGAATAATTTTATCTGTAAGATCAATTACGATATCCCAGATAGTTTTTAAACTATCAGAATAAGAGTAATTCTTTTTTAATGAACCTAAAAGAATCGGGCGAACACTGAAAATTCCCACATTAATCTTGGAGCTAGAAATATGTATCGTCAGGAAGTATTCTCTGCTATCATTAATCTGATAAATTTCTGGAGGTTTTCCTCCTTCCTCGCTTGAATCTCCATGACCGATACTTACAATTAATTTTTGAGATTTAAGAAACAATAAGCACTTGTGAATTGTTGTATGACTCAATCCAGATTTAATTGATAGCTCAGAAACAGACAAAAACTTCTCATTCCAAAGCTCCATAAGAATTGTTAATCGATTGGACCTTTTTATATGTTCTGGTCTATGTCCTTTAATTATTTTCGTTCTCATAATAAATATCTATTTCCTGACAAAAAAGAATCCTCTGAATTGTATCTTGGTTTTGTAGTTCATATTTTCAAATAACCAGTATTTAAACTTTGTTTCAAAACTAGAGACTAATTTTATATCCTATTCTATAAGTATCTCCACCAACTAATACTGGAAATGCGGGATAAGGAGAAAGTGCAAAAGTACCACCAATTGATTTTGTATAGGCTTTACCCATATTAGCGGCTAAAATTGTCTCCATTTCAAAGAATAAAAATCCTCGGCTTGAAATTTGAGTTTGAATTCCAACTAGCCAATTGAACCCGAAACCATTTACTAAAAATTTAGCATTTTCATAAATGATGGATGGTGATGGTGCATCATTCAAAAACTGACCACCCGGACCAACTAATCCTGGGAATGCAAGAGCGATAGTATCACCATCAATCGTTCCAGAAAATGTCCATCCACCTCTGAAATAATTCATTCCAAATCCTGCATATAGACCGCTTGATTTATTCTTATTATAAATTTTATATCCTAAATATCCTGGAATTGTCACCGCAGTATAATCCCATTCCTGCTCAAGCCATTTGTAACCTGCAACGGTGGATGAGGTATAACCTCCTGATATTTTTTTTGTGTAGTTAATATTCATTCGAGCAAACAGCATTTCCAATCCAAATATTCCTTCCACTTCATATCCCAAATTAAGATTGAGTCCATTCATTTGGCCGTTCGCATTAACTCCAACAAATCCGAGAGTAGTATCATTCAAAGACTGCAAGGATCTTTCTGAATATATTGCTGTCTGAGGTTTGAGAGATCCAGTCCCTTCAGAATTAGGAACATAAACAGCAGATTCTAATCCTCCAGTCGTGATGAGAGGACCAATTCCTCCGAGGTCAGACTGATAGCCTATACCAAACATTAAAAAGTAGCGCGAGCCACTTCTTGTTTCGTCTGCAAGTACAATAGGCCCCATTAAAATAAAATATAATAATACTAGTCTTTTAAACATTTGGTACCCTCTTTGTTAAGAAATCTATTATATTAAATATCTTTACTTTATTAAATAAATTAGGCTTTTAGTCATAACAAATATTATATTAAAATGTCAAATAAAAAACATTTTAACCGCAAAATAACTGCTTTGTGCCACGTACAATCAAGAGTTATATGATATCATTGCACAACTGATCATAGTTTTTGCGATGCGAACGAAAAAATGATCCAATAGGTTGATATCTGATCCTAAAAAGTATGCATGTATAGCATCGAGAAGACGGTAAGTTGCGTTAGATGAATTAAAAAAAGGCTACGACAAATGATTCCATTCATCGTAGCAAAGATCACACTCGTCACAATTGATATTTAAATAATCAATTGTCAAGCAAAATCTCTGCTAGGTGATATATAAAATAAAAAAAATGCCTCCCTGATTAGGAGGCAAGTTTGATTGGAGGATGAATAAAATTAGAACAGGTGGCCCACCAGCGATGGTGGGCGAATATTATTTTTAAGCGTTAGCTTTTGGAGAAGCAGATTTCTTGATAGATTCAGCAACTTCATTGATTTTTGCTTTCACTTCTTCTACTTTACCTTCTGGCATTTTGCTTTTGATTTCTTCAGTGATCTTATTGTAGTTTTCTACAATTTTAGATCTTGTTTCATCATAATTCTTACCTGCAACAGATGTGAATTCTTTGATGTCGTTGATGATTTTGTCAACGGACTCTCTGAGTTGTACTGCTGTTTCAGAGTTGTCTTGTGCACCTTTAGCAACTAATTCACCGTAAGTTTTTTCTAGATCTACAGTAGCTTTTCCTAATCCTTCTTTTCCAGATTGAAGAAGTCCGATCCCAGCGTTAAGAATGTCGATTACAATTTTTTCCATTTTCAATTGTCTCCTGAATGATTTTGTTCGATACAAATCCGTCTCTTGGAGCCCGATTGTGCACCGCACTATTCCTTTTTACGCAACGCACAATTTCTGTCAACGAAAAATTAGATTTTTTTTCCAGATGGTTGATTTTTTTGTAAGTTGATTATGTCTCAAAATATGGATTCCTTCATTCAATGCTTCCTGATCGAACGAAGATAAGGCGTTTATTTGTAAGGGAATAAAATTTTATAAATCAAAAATCTCAACTAAAATGGGGTCATTCTTAATTTGAGATAACAAGTGTTGGGATTTGTCTTTATCATAATATTCTACAAATCTTTTCTAGATCTTGATAGAATTTTTCGAAAATTGTCGGCTTTCATACTGAGAATGCTTGCACCAGTATTGCTATCCAAAGAAAATAATTTGCGCAATATTCCTTGCCCACTTTGTAAATCACAACTTCTGTTACTGATTCTTTCATAGATTGATTGGATGAGCAAGATAATATCACAATAATTAATAGAATTTGTACCATTCTTATTACTATTAACATTTCGCTACCTCCTTTTACCTCATTCTTTTAGTTTAAAAGTTTGACAATGAAAAGAGCTGGCTGTGACAATCTTCACCAAACAACAAGTATGCGCCTATTGAAAGTTTTGACACTAATATTAAAGTCTTATAAGTGAGCAAAGATCAAGGGGCTGGGTAGCGATTATCCATGAGTTCGCCTGTCCATTTTGCACGGAGAGTAGCATTGTTTCCATTGTCATAAAAGCTGAATCCAAATTTCTCTCTATGAAAAAAAGGTCCTACGTGACCTCCCCAAAATCCTTCCGATCCAAGATATTGACAGAAAGCTCGGGACCACTTGATTGACCATGGTATGTCAGTTTTAGGAGCGCCAGTTACACCTTCGGCTCCAGCTTGAGTGCTGCAACCAGGATGTCCAGAAGGTAGATAGGCGGCTTGATCTTCTAGATCGGGAATAAATGTCGCACCACAGTGTGCGTTTCCAGATCCTGCACATGGCCCGTAGGCTGAACCATTGGTTCCAGGATATTTAGAATCCCACATCGTTGTGAATCTTCGCTCTTGACCCCACAATGCTCTTTTGAACATGCAATGGTCTTTCTTCACTTTACGATCTTCGCTAGAATACCCAACGAGGGCGCGAATATGATTGAGAGCAATTCGATGCCATTCGTCCACTTCAGCTTTAGTGGGATTTCGATTGTCTGCAAACGGTCGATTTGCATAAAAAACTTCCCGGATTCCTCGAATCTGATCACCGCTCGGGCAGATAATATTCGTAAACTGTGCTCTTGTATATTTGGTCGGGTCATAGACTGTCCCGTCCCATTTTGCATTCTCCCAAGAAGCAGCAGTTAGCCAGCCAACTCCATCTGGATCATGGGATCTATTGGTAGTATTCTCGAAAGGTTTACTAGAAAAATTATCCCAATTCGCCTGATTCGGTGTGTATTGTTCAAGTGATGATGAAGAAGCTGCAGATGCTAAAGCTAATGCAAGGAAAAGATCATTGTCGCCACTGTCTTTCTCAGTCTTACAAGCAACTAGTACAAGGCAAAGGAAAATCAAAATATGTTTATTCAATAATTTATTATTCATGTTGATTGACTCCATGATAATTGCATAATATTAAATAGAAAGCATATTTCGAATGCTTCTAATATTTTTTTATATCATGTTATATCTGATATTGTTCAAAAATTTTATATTGCCAATGAGAATCAATATCTGTTATAAAATTGTAATTTGAAAGATAGAATCATTTTTATAAATCAAAAATAAAATGACTATGTGAACTATGCAAAAATTTCGTTAGGCTAATGAATATAAGGACGTAAGAGCAAGAAATTGAAATTCTTCGTTATCAATCTGATTAAACTATATAGTTACTCGCGAAGAACGTCTACTTCAACTTTCAATTTATGCTTACCGCCACCGAATAGAATTCCCTTTAATGGTGATACATCAGAATAATCACGACCGATAGCGGTTATTACATATTCATCTGTGATAAATTTGCCGTTAGTTGGATCAAAATCCACCCAACCTTGATCAGGACAATAAACCGATAACCAAGCATGAGTTGCATCAGAACCTTGTAGCTTTTTCTGACCAATAGGTGGATGGGTTTCTATGTAACCACTCACATATCTTGCTGGAATTTTAAAACTTCGAAGCGCAGAAATTGCAAAATGAGTAAAATCTTGGCATACACCTTTTTTCTGTTCAAAGACTTGCTCTAAAGGCGTCACTATGGTCGTTGCCTTTGGATCAAATTCAAAATCATTGAATATGCGAATTGTAAAATCATGAACACTTTCCAAAATAGATTTATTGTCCGCAAATGAAATCGCGGCATATTCAGCAAATTTTGGATTAAAAGGAACATGAGCTGATGGCAGCAAATATTCAAGAGCTTCGATATCAGATCGTGTTGTGGACTTCATCAATCTTGTTTGCGCTTCTGGCCATGGGCAAGAACGAGCAAAATTTGCGTAGGAAGGCTGATTAGTCTTCACAGATGATTCAACTTTTACTTCTAACTGTTTATGAGGATCCTCAATAGAAAAGAAAAATAAATTATTACCAAAGTAGTCCTTACGAAAGGATGAAGCGGAAGGTCGAGGGTTAACATCAATAAAAGTCCGATAGCATTCTTGGTGGGGTGTATTCGGAGGATACATATGAGCAAGATTGATGCAATGGGATACAGTCGATTCATAACTGTAAATGGTTTTATGAATTATTTTATAATCAGGCACTGGTATCTCCGAGAAAGCTTTGAGATTCTGTATAATTGAAATATCGCCCGGTAATCGTTTCCGATAGATTCTTTAGTTTTATTTCAAGATCTCCTAACCATTGTAAGCATTCATCATCAAGCAAACGTCCGTTCTCAACCAACATTGATGCATCTTTAAGTTTATAGGCTGTATACAATTCCAATACTTGTCGATCTTCCGGGAACATTTTCTTAGCGTTCTTACCTGGAAGATATTTGACAACTTCATTCAATTGTTCGAATTGAAAGCCAAGAGATCTTGGGTTCGAATCATCAAACATAAGGATGTCAAAAACTGGTTCAATTTCCATTTTGTATCGATATCGTCTACGATAGGTAATGCGAATATCGCTGATATTCAGAAGACTCTCTAATGCATTGCGATCATCCTCCAATTGGAAATTGATAATACCCTGAAGAATTCGAATAAGATTTAGAGATCGTTCCAATCGTCTTCCTAATTCCAAGAAATACCAGCCGGATTCACGGCTAAGATTCTCAAATGACAATCCTGATAGAGATGAAAGCAATATTATATTTTGAAAAATATCTTCTAACATTGAATCATAATTAGATGGCATATTGGTTGTTCGATTTTCTAGGATCTGAACAATCTTTCTCGTATCGTCCGATAATCTGTCACGAACGTTTTTGGCTGAGTTAGATAATCCGTTGAGATTAAAAACCATACTACCGCCATAAAGCTGGCTGTAGAGCAACCTTTGGATTTCTGGAAAAGGATTACCCAAAAGTTCATCCGAGTCATCTCCAAGAAAGCCTGGATAGGACGATGTGATATGTGTAATTAGTTTTAGAATTCCGTGGATTGAAGAGTTGTCGTAACTATCTTCATACTTTAATATCTCATTGATTGCTTCACGCAATACTCGAGCTGTGTTCTCTGCACGCTCGGAATATCTTGCAAACCAGAACAAATTGTCCGCAACTCGACTTGGAACTCCAATCGGATTACGAGAAATTGCAATTTTTTCGGGAGCAGCAACTTGAATGCTCTCTTCCTTCTGGGATTCGGACGCAAGAACCCATAAATCTTTGCTCAATGCACCGCGTTGATTCGTAATAAAAATCTCATCTAAGTCTGTAGTCACTCGGACAAGACCACCAGACATGGTAACATAACCTGAATCGGATGCAGTAACAAATGTACGATAGATCGCTCTGCCTGGAACCAATCCATTCTGGGTTAGGATGGGAGTTGTGGATGAAGCAAGAATTTCTTGAGCAATGTAGTGGTTAGGATTTAACCTAACTTGCGCTAGTAATTGATTGGATTCTGCATCGGACATTTGTGCTACCCAGTAGCTTTTGTCCAAAGCTGATGGAAAAACAGATTTAAAAATATAATTCTGAGGATGTTCCATTACGGTTTGAAAATCATCATTACGACCCATCCAATAACTTGGAATAGTTGGCAAAATTAGTTCTTCACCAAGATAGAACCGACAAAGCTCACTCATAAAAGGCATAAATGCACGGTTTTCTAATATTGCTGAGCCAATAGGATTTGCAACTTTTACATTACCTGAACGCACAACTTCCAGTAATCCTGGCACACCTAGAAGCGAATCACCCTTTAATTCAAGAGCATCCATGAAATAATCATCTACCCTTTTGAGAATGAGATCAACCTTTTGTAAACCTTCAACTGTTTTCATATAAACAAAATTGCTTCGTACAGTTAGGTCTTCACCTTGAACCAGTGTATAACCAAGATAACTCGCCAAGTACGCATGCTCAAAAAATGTTTCATTTCCAGGACCTGGAGTCAACAGAACAACAATTGGGTCTCTGCCTTGAACTCCAGAAAGATTGTGGAGGTTTTTTCTTAAAGATCGAAAATAAGAAGCTACACGATGAACTTGGGAATCTCTATAAATGCTTGGAAAAATTCTTGACAGCACTATTCGGTTCTCTAACGAATAACCCGAACCAGACGGTGCCTGAATACGATCGCTCAATACATTGAAGTTTCCATTCTTGTCACGAATTAGATCACAAGCGAAAAAAGACAATCCATGTTGAGCAAACATCATGTCACAAGGACGCAAAAAACCTGGGCTTCCGAATATCAGTTCTGCTGGAATTCTTTTCTCAAAAACCAAGCGTCTAGATCCATAAACATCTTTTAAAATGCTATTTAAAAGTTCTGCTCTCTGGTCTAAGCCTCTTTCCAGTTTACGCCATTCATCACTTTCCATGAGAACTGGAAATAAATCCATCGCCCAACTACGCTCATGACGTTCTTGGCTTCCGTACACATTGTAGGTTACACCGTTTTCCTGAAGAATACGATCTGCATCTTGCCTTCTCTTCATCAATTCCTGTGGACCCAATTCCATAAAGGATCTCAAAAGAAAAGAATACTTAGGCCTTACGCTGCCACCTTCATCAAAAAGTTCATCGTAAATGGAAGATAAAGGAGTATAACCCTGTGTAAGATTTTCTAGTTCCAAACCGCGACTCGCAACCACAAGATTTTCCTGGCTACAGCATTCGTAAATCTAAAGTACAAGGAAAATCAGAATTTTCTAATTTTTTCGGAATCGGTTGAGGAGTCGTTCCAGGGTTATGACCATGTGACCAGAACCGACTGATTCTTCGTGATTCGGCTTCATAAGAATTCACTGGAAAAGTTTCATAGGTTCGACCACCAGGATGAGATACATGATACGTGCATCCACCCACAGATCGCTGATTCCACTGATCATAAATATCAAAAACCAGACTCTGTTGTGCTGGCAAATGTGGGTGCAGAGTTAAAACTGCTTCCCAAGCCTTGAAGCGAACTCCGGCAACATATTCTCCAAGAATGCCTGTTGGTTGTAAGGGAACTTGATAGCCATTGCAGGAAAGCAAATGTCTCCCTGGAACGAGTCCACGAATGAGAATCTGAACTCTTTCAACTGCTGAGTCAACACCTCGTGAAGTCCCAAATGCATTGGTCTCCTCGCCTAAAACGTTCCAAGGTTCTAGAGCCATTCTCAGTTCTAAGGACAATCCGTCCGCTTCATGCAATCCATATTCAGGAAATCTAAATTCATAAAATGGTTGAAAATATGATTCTTTGAATCCAAAACCTTCACGATTAAGATCAGAAATCACTTCACCGAAATCTTTCCAAACAAAATATGGAAGCATAAATTTGTCATGAAGACTTGTATCCCAACGTATTGGTGATCTGCGATATGGTTTCTCCCAAAACATATTGATCAAAGACATAACAAGTGCTTGCTGAACAACACTCATCTTAAAATGCGGAGGCATTTCAAAAGCTCTGAACTCAACCAAACCCAATCGTCCAGTCACCGAACCGGGATCAAACATTTTATCAATAGAAATTTCCGTACGATGTGTATTGCCAGTTACATCAACCAGAATATTTCTAAACAAGCGATCCAAAAGCCATGGCGTTGTCTCGTCCTTAGAATCAATTTGACGAAAGGCAATTTCCAATTCGTGAAGTGAGTCAATTCTTGCTTCATCTATTCTCGGTGCCTGAGAAGTCGGTCCAATGAATAAACCAGAAAATAAATAAGATAGGCTTGGGTGATTTTGCCAATATGCAATCAAACTGCGAAGTAGATCTGGTCGTTTCAAGAATGGACTTTCTGAAGGAGTTGCAGCACCTACGGTTATATGATTGCCTCCTCCAGTTCCACAATGTCTACCATCTAACATAAATTTTTCTGCTGTTAGCTTAACCGTTTCTGATGTCTCATACAATATTTCTGTTTTACCTAAAATTTCCGCAAAAGAAGAAGAAGGATGTAGGTTGACTTCGATAACTCCAGGATCTGGCGTAATCTGAAATCTTTCTAATCTTGTATCTCGTATAGGATCATAACCTTCCAATATTATAGAAAGCCCTGTGATTTCTGAAGCCTTCTCAATAGCTACGATCAATTCTAAGAAGCTTTCTAAATTGTACATTGGAGGTAAAAAAACTCGAATATTTCCGTTTCTTACCTGAACACAAAGGGCTGATTTCGATCGGAACTCCGGTTGTTCTTTCTGCTCAGAAATACTTTTTCTTTTATCCTCAAGTTCCTTTCGACTCGGCAAATCTTTCTTAGGTGCCATCGGATCTTCAGATGGGAATGATTCAAAAGATCCATTGAGAGAATCCAATGGAAGTCGAAATCCAATTGGTGAATCTCCTGGAATAAGATAAAGTTTGTCTCTTTCAAATGTCCATTGATTGGATTGGAACCTTTTGTCTATAACATTGTATTCAAGAGGCAGTACGAAACCAACTTCATCTTTGAGTCCAGTTTCGAGCAAAGCAAGTAATCGTTTTCGCTCAGCTTTCTCAAAAGCATTCAATTTTTTTAGTTCTGCTTCAGAAGTTACAGGAAGGGTTGCCTCTTTCCATATGTAGTAAACAATATCTTCATAAGCAGGAAGTATAAATTTTTTACTAACTCTCAGCTCGTTAGCAAGAGCTTCTATAAACTTCGAAGAATCTTGGACTGTGTTCTTACCAGGTTCATTTTCAGTTGCAAGTAACTTAAAATCTTTCCAGATCGGCTCATTGTCTTTTCGCCAATAGCAATTGATTGACCATCTCGGAATGAGTTCTCCAGGATACCATTTTCCTTGGCAGTATTGAAGTAAGGAATTGGTTGAATATTTTTCTTTTAATTTATAAATTAATTTCTCAGAAATTTTGTATTTATTCGGACCCATTGCTCCGAAATTCCATTCGTTGTCTTCTCGATTCTCGGTTGACACAAATGTTGGCTCACCACCGATTGTTAGGTGGATTTGATTTTTCTCAATTCGTCTATCAATATCTGAACCCAATTCTAAAATTGAGTTCCAGTCATCATCTGAATAAGGTTTTGTTACTCGAGGAGTCTCCGAAATTCGAACTACTTTCATTTCGAAATCAAATTCCGACTTTCCATCAGACACAAAACCAGTCACAGCAGCTGCAGACTCAGGCTCTGGAGTGCAAGCAAGAGGAATATGACCCTCGCCAGCCATGAGTCCAGAAGTAGCATCCATTCCAATCCATCCAGCACCAGGAATATACACTTCTGCCCATGCATGTAAGTCCGTAAAATCTGTCTCGGGACCTTTAGGTCCTTCAGCAGGCACTGTATCAGCTTTAAGTTGAACCAAGTAACCTGACACGAATCTTGCGGCTAGACCGAGATGCCGGAGAGTCTGAACAAGCAAATAAGCACTATCTCGACAGGAACCAGAACCTAATTGTAGAGTCTCCTCGCATGTCTGAACGCCCGGCTCCATTCGAATAATATAACGAATATCAGCTGATACTTTCTGATTGAGATCTACTAAGAAATTATTCATTTCTCTTGGAGTTGTATCTACAGTCTTGAAGAATTTTTCAAAATGAGGAGTAAGTGGAATCTTGTTTAAATAAGGTGCGAGTTCTTTTTCGAGAAGTTCAGTATATTTGAATGGAAACTTCTCAGCATATCCTTCTACAAAAAAGTCAAAAGGATTGTAAACTCGCATATCTGCGGTTAGATCAACTAATACTTCAAAGAATCTTGTCTTCTTAGGAAATACAAATCTTGCTTGGTAGTTACCAAAAGGATCTTGTTGCCAATTGATAAAATGATCTTCAGGTTGGATTTTCAATGAATAAGAAAGTATCGGAGTTCGACTATGTGGAGCTGGACGAAGACGAATAATATGAGGAGACAATTCTACGTCTCGGTCATAACGATAGGATGTGCGATGAGTTAATGCGATTTTTATTGACATATTTTATGTTTCACTAATGAAGAATTGGTCATGAATGGATGCACCTAGACTGTTTAATCTCCCTTGAAGATTATCTAGATAATCATGAAATCCATCTTTAAAAACATTAGCCATTGATGTTTCCTTCACTTCTTGAACGACCATTCTTTCTATGGAAGTTGATTTGTGTTCCTGTCCAATTTCGATTCCCGAAACTTTTTTGACTCCCTTCTCAATCTCATTGAGACAGAATAAAATCGATCTTGGAAATTGAGGATTTTGAATCATAAATTCTGCGATATGCAGAGGAATCACTTTAGGATATACTCGATTGTACATTTCGTGCGCGCTGGCAGACTTAAGCAAAGAAATCCATTGCAGTAGATCAAGAGTCGATCCGACATCCGTGTTAGAAGGAAGCAAAATAAAATATTTCATATCTAATATACGAGTTGTCTTATCTGATCTTTCTAAATTTCTTCCGATCATAGCAAAATGCCAAACATCATCATGGCTAATCGTAGAATCAGTTGTTCCTTGAAACATTTGGCATTTATTTCTAACTAATTTGAAGAATTCACTGAGATTCTTACCAGAAGAGGAAGAGAACACTGTGTCCAAAGTGATGGAGTCTGGAGAAAGTTTTAAATAATCATTGCGAATTACTTTTACTTCCAAATAGAATTCATTTAGAACTTCCCACATTGTAGTGGAAATATTTTCTCGAACGGTTCTCGCATTCTCACGAGCCCGTGTCAGACAAGAGAATATGGAATTCGAGTTTTCCGTATCAAATGTCAAAAACTGAATTACATTTCCGACGGAAGGATTCTCATATTTTTTGACAAAAAGTTCATGATCACCTGTTGTATAAACCAATGGCATCCATTGATTAGGATAAGAACCGGAGAGATCCATCATCAATTGATGATTCACATCAATGAATCTAGAATAATTCTCGGCTCTTTCTATATAACGATTCATCCAATAGATAGAACCCGCGACTCTGCTTAACATAAATATATTCCTTCTCTTGCGAGTTTCTCGAGTTAACCCATGACCCAAGTATCTTTGGATCCACCACCCTGTGACGAGTTAACTACAAGGGATCCTTTTTTCAGAGCAACTCTTGTGAGTCCGCCTGGCATTACATAGATATCTTCACTATAAAGAATGAAAGGACGAAGGTCAACATGTCTTCCTTCTATCTTCTCATCACCAACTAAGGTTGGAACTCTTGATAAAGATAAAACTGGTTGAGCAATATAATTTCTCGGATCTTTTTTGACCAATTCCTTGAAGTCTTCTTGTTCTTGTTTCGTTGACTTCGGTCCGATGATCATCCCGTAACCACCAGCACCGTTCGCTGCTTTAACAACGAGTTCATGAATATTATCTAGAACGAACTGTAGATTTTTACCTTCGCTACATAGATAAGTAGGAACGTTCGGTATGATCGGATCTTCATTCATATAGTATTTTATAATCTGTGGAACAAAAGTATAAATAACTTTATCATCTGCAACTCCTGTTCCTGGAGCATTTGCAAGTGCTATGTTTCCTTTTTTATAAGCTTCGAACAAACCTTTAACACCTAACAAAGAATCCTTTCTAAAAGAATTTGGATCCATAAATATATCATCCACTCTGCGATAAATTACATCAACACGCTTAAGCCCTTTTGTGGTTTTCATGAAAACTTTATCATCTTCAACAGTTAGATCCGATCCTTCAACCAAAGAGACTCCCATTTTTTGGGCAAGAAAGGAATGTTCATAGTAGGCAGAGTTATAAATTCCCGGAGTCCAAACTGCAAGAGTAGGATTGTAAGAATCCGTTAAATTTTCTAAAGTATTTCGTAGGCGAAAGGGATAATCGTAGATGGGTCGGATAGATAGTTTCTCAAATAACTCAGGAAAGGTTCTTTTCATTACCTCACGGTTTTCCAGAACATAAGATACTCCAGATGGGCAACGTAGATTGTCTTCTAAGACAAGAACGGTTCCATTTCCATCGCGAACTAGATCCGTTCCAGTAACATGAATCCAAATTCCTTTCGGAGGTTTCACGCCAATGCACTGCTTTAAATATCCAGAACTGGATTCTATAATTTCTCTTGGAATAATTCCATCTTTTATGATTTTCTGATCTGAATAAATGTCTTGTAGAAATAAATTAATGGCTTGGATTCTTTGCTTGAGACCCTTCTCCAAATTTGCCCATTCTTCATTATGCAGAACTCGCGGAATCACATCGAAGGGCATGATTCGTTCTTCTGCTTCATCATCACCGTAAACGGTAAATGTAATTCCCATCGAAATAAGTGCTTTCTCTGCAGAATTCGACCTTCGTCTCAATTCCGTCTCACCGAGAGATTCAATTCTATTTTTTAAATAATCATAACCAAGCCGAGGTTCCCCAGCTTTGATAAACATTTCGTCAAAAAATTCCTCTGTATCGTAGTTTGCTAACATAGAATATAACCATCCACACTTAAACTTGCAAGAAGCATACCAATTACATCATGAGCAAAAAGGCGAATTCTATAGCATATAGACATAATCCAAACCAGTATAATTGAAGGAAATTTCAGAAATCGAGCAATTTGCTCATTTAACTTGCATTGAATTTCCTATTTGATAGCAAAAAAATGCTCTGTCAACCTGTTTTTACTTCTTCATTTTTCTGCGAGTTTTAATTCATTTTTGCGGATTCCAGTGACGTTTCATTCACGGATCAATTGTTGAGAAAATCTGTTGACTGAAAATAAAAATTTTAATAAATTCAAATGATGAAATTTACCAGAAAAACCATTACAATTCTTACTTTAGGAATGATTCTTATTCTAGGCTATCAGTGTAAAAGCAAATCAGACTCTGATGATGAGAATCTTCTTTTATTGCTTTTGGGTGCTTCGTCTCGTCTGGTCGGAGATGGTTGCAACTATAAGACTAGTTTTGCAATCTGCGTTCCACCAGGAATTGGAAGTAACTAGGTGATCCAATGAAATTATTCAATAAAAAAAATATCTTTCTTACAATCGCAATTTTAACAATTGTTAGCACAATTAGTCTTCCGATAAGAAAGACACCTTGGTTTGAAATTGCACATCCAGTCGCTTGGCAAATTGATCCAGATAGACTGTTTTCTGTTATCCATGCAGCAGAGAATGATTGGGGTTTTGTTCGTGGATCAGCACAATGGGCAAGAGGCAACTCTACTTTTATAGACCAACTCCTTGCAAATATGAGAGATAATGGTTTGCTTCGATTGGGTGACAATCAAGTCTACAGGGATGTAGATTTCGGAAATGGTAAAAAAGTAAATATCAAAATTGATCTAAGTGCGAATTTCTCTGTTGCTTCTGGAGCATTTTCAGGTAACAAAACTTTTGCCAATCGATTTGAAATTTGGATTCCAGGAGATACTTCTAATACTCCTGCTCTTCAACTTTTCTTTAATAGTGTTGATACATTGGATGAAAATGGTGCTCTTTTATATTATAATTTACCAAAGCTAGAAACGACGAATAGTTTAAACTTTGGTGATGCAAATTCGGTAATTGAAACGTTTATTTTCAGGCGAGCAAACGGAACAAGAAGACAAGTTTATACTTGGAAAGCGATTCCTGTTACTTCTAAGAATATAACTGATGTTGGGCGAGTGGTTCTAGATGAAGTTTTGAACAATGAGCAACTTTGTTTTAGGACAGCTGTTCGTGTTCCAAGAACCAATCTAATCAGTCTTGCAAATAATAGCTTTTTTACAGTTAGCAACATAAACGCTGTATGTGGAGCTGGAGATAATTTATATTATACGCTAGCTTATATGCAGAAATTCCAATCTCCATTTCTAACTACCGCTAAATATGGTTGGACAGGAAATAACGAGAGAAGAGAAGGTTTTTGTGCATTCTCGGGAACTAACAACAATTACGGTTTATTCAATGACGTCGGGTTCGAGAGAGATAAGGTTGCGACTGCCGACGTTCCCGCTTCTTATCCTTCTCCCAATCAAGGAACACCTAACGTGGATAGTGCTTTCGAACGAACTTATAGTGATGCTGGAACTTTAGATCAATCCGAAATCACATCAAAAGCATTTATTGATGGAGTTCCTTCCAATGCTGCAATTAGTTTCAAGGCTTCAACACCTCCATAATTCGAAACTGTTCTAAAATAAATAGTTAATTGCTTCCGGTAGCTCCGCCGGGAGCCGATCCTGCAGCCCCACCTGCTGAAGTTCCTGTGGAACCAGATGAGCTGGTTCCGGTTGGTGAAGTTGTGAATCCACCGGTGTCTGAGGAATAGGAATCTGAACCTGATGGGCTACCTAGACCATTATCACTTCCATTGAAAGATCCATCTGAAGAACTGCTCGAGCTTTGGGTTGACCTAGATTCAGAATCACTCTCTTCCAATAAATCCAAAACTGGATCATTAACGAGAATCATCTGTCCGCAATTACTCAAACTGGAAAAAAGAATGATGAGAATAATTATTCTAAGGCTCATAGTGCTTAGTATCGATTTCTCTCAGAGATTGTCAAGAACATGGAGCAATAGTAAATACCTGAAAATTAGTTGATTTCTAAAACTAGCAGAGTCATATCGTCGGAAATATCCCCATTTGCAAAATTTATAACTCGATCAACTAAGTTCCCAATTGGGAAAATATCGTTTCGAACTTGCGAAGATTCGGATATTATTACATTAGAATTTTTAGGTTTTTTATTCGTTTTCCCTAATTCTAAAACTTCTGGATTAGAAGAATGCTCCAGTATCCAATCCTTAATTCTTTTCCATCCCAATTGTTCCATTTTAGAATTAAAAACATCAAAAAAACCATCTGAAATAAAAAATAACTTATCTCCTGGTTCAAGCTGAATATCATAATTAACATGATCAGGAGGCATTTGAGTCAACAATAGAGTTCCGACTCCGGGCAATTCTAATAGCTCTCCGTTTCTATAAAGTAAAATCGGATAATGGCCACCGTAAGAATATTGCAATTTTTTTTCAGAAGGAATATATCTAGCATAACAACATGAAATGAAATGATGTATAGAATGAAGGGAAATCATTTTGTCGTGCATATTGTTCAATATTTGAGAAGGTGTTAATTTGTCTTCGGCAATGATATTAAAAATCATCAGACTCATTGCAGAAACTAGGGAAGCGGATATTCCATGTCCAGACACATCAGAAAAGAATATATCAAAGTAATCGCCATCCTTAGGCTGATATACCCCAATTGCATCTCCCCCAACTTCATCCATCGATTTATAATATGAATGAATAATAAATTCATCTGATGTAGGGTATTGTGTTGGCATCAAAGAATTTTGTATCTCAATTGCATTTTCTAAATCACTACTAATGCGGCTATGATAACGTGCGAGCTCATTCTGAGCAAATGCAAGTTCAATATTTTCGTCGGCTAATTTCTCGGTCAATAAACGCAATTCTATTTGCGCCATTGTTTGTTTGGCGAGAATCCTTAAGCACTCCATTTTCTCTTGATTGATTTCTCTTGGAATTCTATCGATTGCACATAAGGTTCCTATCGCATGACCGTTCTGAGTAATAAGAGGAGCACCCAAATAAAATCGAATTCCGTTTGATCCAGTAACTAAAGGATTATCACTAAATCTTTTGTCCTTAGTTGCATCTGGTACAACTAGAAGTTCCTTGGGATCAAGTATTGCATGGGCACAGAATGCTATATCTCGATTGGTTTCGTCCAATTCCATTCCAACCTTTGCTTTGAACCACTGACGATCTGAATCAACTAAGCTAATAAGGGCAGTCGGGGTCTGCAAAATCTGGGACGCTACTTTTACGAGATCATCAAAATCTTGCTCGGTCGCTGAATCCAACAACTGGAAAGATTTCAACTCAGCTAATCTTGCTTCTTCATCTGGTGGTAAATTAGCTTTCATTCTTTACTCTCCTAATGAAAAAATTTTGACCTTCTGACTTTTCCCTCTGATTTCGGTAGAACCCAGTTCCAACAAATTGTATGAACTGTCTAAATGACTCGCAACTTCTTCGGATATTAGAATATCGACACTCTTTTCTTTTGTCAATGATTCCAATCGCGATGCAACATTTACTGCGTCACCGATTACAGTATATTCCATCTGTCCCGCCGATTCAATATTACCCGAAAAGACAATACCCGCGTGAAGACCAATTCCTATATGAATCGGCTCTAGACCCTTCGACTTACGATTAATATTCATTTCATTGAGTCTATTCAACATTTTTCGTGCAGAACGTACGGCTGCGTGATTCTCTTCATTCTCTCCTCTTGAAGTTGGAATTCCAAATACAGCCATAACAGCATCGCCGACAAATTTATCTAAGGTTCCGCCTTCCGAGAATATGCAGTCCAGCATATTTGTTCGGTATTCAGCCAAGAAGTTTGCAAGCTCCTGAGGATCCATATTTTCCGAGAGATTTGTAAATTTTCGAATATCGGAAAATAGTATAACAGCATATTTTCGATTACTTTTTAAGACATCTCCACTCTCGGCTGAATCATTCTCTGTCAATTCGTTGACCACGGAAGGTGAGAAATACCTAGCAAGTAATGCCTTTTTAGACTCTAAATCTCCAGTCTTTTGTAACAGCACGCGAACTCTATATATTGCAAATAGCATTGCACCACCAGCTGTGATAAACAACAAAGGCTTACTCTGAATATCACTGATTAGCATGCCGTCTCCTGTGACATATTCCTTCCAAGTTTTTGCAATCGGCATATCGACAGTCAAACCAATCCAGACCATGCATAAATATGCAGATATAGCAAGCACAATCGAGAAAATCAGCGGCTTGAATTTAAATTCCAAAGCCGATAAGGCAATAGGATACATATAATACAATAGAAGTGGATTCTTGACAATGAATGCGAAATTCTCCGGATACTCTCGTTGCCAATAGTAATAACAAAGCGAAGTTAATATAACATAATCAATAAAAATCGCAATATAACTTGAAATAGACTTGTGGAGATCGCAACCTTTATAAATCACCCAAGTATGCAAAATTGTAACCAAAGTATATGCAGAAATCGCAATAAGATTCGGAAGAATTGAACCGTGATCCGTTAGGGAATTTGCGTAGATGGGAATACTAAATAGAAAGATAAATAGATACCTGATCTGATTGACTTTGCGCAATCCATATGTCTGTTCTTCTTTTAAAATTTGTTTGTATGCATCCGTGGACTGAAGTTTCTTTATCATAGTTAACTCGAATTCTAAAGGTTACACAACTTAAACAAAAGTAAATAAATAATTTCTACTTAATTGTACAAATTGTTCCCACGAAAATCGTGAATTCGGAAAAGAAAAATAGAAATAACTAAGTTAGAGAAACTTATCTGAGAGAAATCTAGTTTAACATTGGATCTTTGGTATGCTCAACAAAATATTTGTAGATTCCACCTTTTTCAACCAAGGACTTCTTCCATAGAACATCGGAATCCAAATCATTGAATATCAATTCTTCGGTAGGTTTATGAACAACCCAAGAGAACCTATCAAATTCGGATTCTAATTGTCCGGCACCCCACCCGGCATAACCTTGAAAGATCCGGAATTCGCAATTATTCTCAGTTAGATACATCAAGAGTTCGTAACTTCTGCCCATAAAGATTCCAGGCATCACTTCCACGCCGGGATCAATGGCACTTGCATCTCGGTGAACCATACAAACGAACATACTGTCCACAGGGCCTCCGATCCAGACTGGATCTTCAGCCGATGGAACGTCAGGAACATTCTTCACGATCTCTCGAATTGTATTATCAGATTTTTTATTAAGAACAATTCCGAAAGCACCGGTATCATCATGATCAACCATGAATATGACTGTCTTATGAAAGAAGTCGGTAACAACAGTAGAGTTAGAAATAAGAACTAGACCTTTTGTTGAAGCGGGCTTTTCCATATCCTATACCATCCTATATAAGAAACTAGCGAACATCAATTGGCTATTAGACTCAAATTTTTAGAATTTCCAGGATTCACTTTTTGGAAATATCTTCTAAGATCTGATGAGCTACTTCCAGCGTTTTTATATCAGATTCTCCGCCAATGTATTTGGTCTCAGGATTTAAGATACATGTAACAAAATGTTCGTGCTCCTGCTTAAGCGGATTATCTTTATGAACGAAAATCTTTTCTACAATAGATTCTTGTTTATATTTTATCTCACCGTTACCTAGTTGAGTATTGGAACTCGCTTGTCTATGCAGTTCTATTTCTTGATCTGTAAAATCTAAGAATACATAAGTATCTTTTTCGGAGATATTCAATGTTCGAATCTTGGCCTGCGTACAACGCGAAGCGTTCATATTGGCAACACATCCATTTTCAAAAGAAATTACAACCGAAGCTATATCTTCATGATCAGATACTACTTTGTTGCCTTTTGCACTAACGGACTTTACAGGGGATTTGACTAGATTGAGTACAATATCGATATCATGGATCATCATATCCAGAACAACGCCTACATCTTTTATGCGGGGATTGTATGGACAGAGTCTTCTGGATTCAATAAGCAATGGACTATTGATAATTTTGCCGAGTTCAAGGACTGCACCATTGAAGCGTTCAATATGTCCAACCTGCAAAACGAGTTTGTTTTTCTGGGCAATGCCAACAATTTCTTTTGCTTGATCCACGGTTTCTGCAATTGGCTTCTCAACTAGAACATGCTTTCCAGCCTCAAGAGCCTGCTTCGCAAGTTTATGATGCAAAAAAGTTGGAGCGGCAATAACAACCGCATCCACTTCTTTTAACATTTCATCTACTGTTGCGAATGCTTTTGATTTATGTTTTTCGGATATAAGCTTAGATCGTTCCAAATCCGCATCGTATATTCCAACTAACACAGCATCTGTGAGTTGCTTAGCAACGTTCACATGATACTGTCCCATGTGACCGGTTCCGATCACTCCTAAACGGACTTTATCTTTCATAAAAATATATCCTTAAGTAGCTTATCTGGAAAACAAGCCACTTTTTCCTTTTGAGCCAAGCTTTTCGCCAGATTCCTTCGCAAATTCTTCAAGTAGTTCTCTTTGTCTTTTGGAAAGTTTTTTCGGTATTTCCACTTTCACAATCACATGCTGATCCCCTTTTCCATACGATCCGATATAAGGAATCCCCAACCCTTTCATACGAAAAACTTGATTGGATTCTGTACCTTCAGGAATCTTAAGTGAAATGGTTTTGCCATCGATCGTAGGAATATCAATTTCGCCACCTAGACAAGCCATCGCAAGGGAAATCGTTTTGGTAACGATTAAGTCACTTCCGTTTCGCTCGAATACTGGATGCTTGCGAATATGAGTTACGACATATAAGTCACCATGAGGACCACCGTTTGGTCCAGCCTCACCTTCGTTATTGACTTTGAGTCGACTACCGTTCTCAACACCAGGAGGAATCTTGATATTGATGGTTCTTCGTTTCTCAACGACTCCATCTCCATGGCATGTCTTGCAAGGATTGGTAATCACTTTACCCCGACCACTGCATCTCGGACAAGTTGTCGTTACAGAAAAGAAACCTTGTGTTCTTCGAACTTGACCTGATCCACCACAATCTGGACAAGTGGAAGGTGTACTTCCTTTTGCCGCACCAGATCCGCTGCAATCTGTACAGGTTTCATTTCTTGGTATTTCGATCTTTACTTCTTTACCAAGTGCTGCGTCTTCGAGTCCAAGCTCTAAATTGTATCTTAGATCAGAACCTCGTTGAGGACCACCACGCCGTGATCCACTACGCCCGCCTTGTCCTTGCCCACCAAAGAAACCCTCGAATATATCTTCGAAATTCCCAAATATATCTGAGAAATCAGTATAGGCACCTTGTCCAAATCCACCTTGCCCATAACCCGCTCCAGCATTGACCCCAGCTTTACCGAACTGATCGTACGCAGCCTTTTTCTTAGGATCGCGTAACACTTCATAGGCTTCGGTAGCTTCTTTGAATTTCTCTTCAGCTTCCTTGTTGCCTTTGTTCTTGTCAGGATGGTACTTGATCGCAAGCTTCCGATAGGCAGATTTGACTTCGTCATCCGAGGCGCCTTTTGCGACGCCTAGGATTTCGTAATAACTTCTCTCAGCCATGGCTTACTTCTTCTCGTCGTCCACTACCGTATAATCGGCATCGACAACCTTTTCATTGTTACCTGAGCTACCGTTGTCTTGACCAGAACCACCTGCATCACCACCAGGATTTCCTCCAGGGAAAGGACCTTCTTCGCCTGTTGGTGCACCTTGTGAATACAACTTAGTTGAAATATCATTAGCAACTTTTAAGATCGATTCCTTAGCGCTTTGCAAGCGTGGAAGATCATTGGATTCGATCGCTTCTTTTGCTCTCTTGATTTCATCTAGAGCAAGTTGTTTCTCTGATTCACCCAGCTTATCGCCAGACTCATTAACAGTTTTCTCTAAGCTGAAAGTGATGCTTTCTAATTCGTTCTTAGCTTCTGCATGTTCTCTAAGTTTCTTATCTTCTTCAGCATGCAATTCTGCATCACGAACCATTTTCTTGATCTCATCTTCGCTGAGACCAGACGAGGATTCAATTCTGATTTTTTGTTCTTTGCCAGTTCCAAGATCTTTTGCAGATACATGAACGATACCGTTTGCATCAATGTCAAAAGTTACTTCAATCTGAGGAACTCCTCTTGGTGCTGGTGGAATTCCGAGAAGATCAAAACGACCGAGTGTTCGGTTGTCTTTTGCCATCTCTCTCTCACCTTGCATTACATGTACGGAAACTGCGTTCTGATTGTCCGCTGCTGTTGAGAATACTTGCGATTTTCTTGTAGGAATCGTTGTATTTCTCTCTATGAGCTTGGTCATAACGCCACCCAATGTTTCAATTCCAAGAGATAACGGAGTAACATCAAGCAACAGAACGTCTGTTACATCACCCGCCAAAACTCCACCTTGAATTGCAGCACCGATCGCAACCACTTCATCTGGGTTTACAGATTTATTCGGTTCACGTCCGAAGATTTCTTTTACCAATGCTTGTACTGCTGGAATTCGAGTTGAACCACCAACCAAGATCACTTCATTGATATCGGAAGCAGACAGACCTGCGTCTTTCAATGCGTTGATACATGGTATTCTAGATCTTTCTACCAATTTCTTACTTAGATCATCAAACTTCGCACGAGTCAGTGTCATGTCCAAATGCTTAGGACCTGAAGCATCAGCTGTGATGAAAGGAATATTGATCTGAGTTGTTGTTGTTCCAGACAATTCAATCTTTGCTTTCTCAGCGGCTTCTTTCAGTCTTTGAACTGTGTTCTTATCTGCAGAAACATCGATTCCTGTTTGGTTACGGAATTCTGCAATCATCCATTCCATGATCGCTTGGTCAAAATCGTCTCCACCTAAGTGAGTATCACCGTTTGTAGATTTTACTTCGAAAACTCCATCACCTAACTCAAGTACGGATACGTCAAAAGTTCCACCACCCAAATCATAGACAGCAATCTTAGCATTGGTTTGTTTCTTGTCAAAACCGTAAGCGAGTGCTGCAGCAGTAGGTTCGTTGATGATCCTTTCTACTTCAAGACCAGCAATTCTTCCAGCGTCTTTGGTTGCCTGACGTTGCTCGTCATTGAAATAAGCAGGAACGGTTACTACAGCTTTGGTTACTTCATGACCTAGATAGTCTTCAGCAGTTTTCTTCATCTTTTGAAGAATTCTTGCGGAAATTTCTTGTGGTGTGAATTCACCTTGTGCTGTTTCAAATTTTACGCCGTCGTTGCCAGCGCGAATTACTTTGTAGGAAACATGCTTCATCTCTTCGCTTGCTTCATTCAATCTTCGTCCGATAAATCTCTTCGCAGATCGAATTGTGTTAGTAGCATTGGTGATAGCTTGGTTCTTCGCAAATTGCCCAACCAAAGTTTCTCCCTTTGCACTAAATGCAACGATCGATGGAGTTGTTCTTGCTCCTTCAGAGTTTTGGATAACAACTGGATCCCCACCTTCCATAACAGCAACACATGAATTCGTTGTTCCTAAATCGATACCTATAATTTTTTCTTTACTCATATTTTCTTCTCCTTCTTTTATAAAAACTAAGCTTTAGGTTTGCCCACTTTTACACGAGCCGGACGAATAGACTGCTTATTGTCCCCGTCCATTGAATAGTAGCCTGGTTGAAAAACTTCAATGACTGTTTCTTCCGAATAATCATCTGATTCTTCTGAGGCAATTGCTTCCATCAACATGGGATCAAATGCTTCACCAACTGGTTCCATTTTTTTTACTCCCTCCTTGTCTAAAATGCCAATAAATTCTTTCTTCACCATTGCGATTCCATCAATGAATGCTTTGAATTCTTGGCTTTCTGTCTTAACAGCCGTAACTCGATCAAGGTTATCGATCGGATTGAGCAATTCATGAATGAAGTTTTTTACAGCTTCTTTTCTTGAATTCATGAGCTCGCCCGCTGTTCGCCTTTTATAATTCGTAAATTCTGCTCTTTCTCGTTGCCAAGAATCTTTGAAAGATTCTGCCTCTTGTCGAGCTTTCTTTAGTTCTTCTTCCAATTCCATCTCTCTTGTAATTTCTGTATTACTTGCTTCCGAATTCGCGGAAACTTCCGAGTTATTTTCAGGTGAAAATCCCTTCGCGGAACCTTCTCCATTCAAATTCTCTCCATTTGTAAACTCTTCGTTTTTTGATTCCATAGTCTCCAACGTATCTGTATTCATTTCTTCTGACATAATAACCTCTTTCTTATCTTCTAACTATAATTTATAATGATTCCCTATTCCGATCAATTCTGCTTATATTTTTCAAATCTTTCATAATATTTTTCATATTCATGTAATTTTCCACTTTCACTTTTTTTATCGACTAATCTTTGTTATCATTTCACTTACAAGTTTGGATGTAAACTCAAGCAAAGGAAGTGTTTTATGATAGTTCATTCTCTGTGGACCAATAATTCCCATTGATCCAATCCTCTTCTCACCCATTTTATAGTTGGTCGCAATGATGGTCATACCACCCAGGAAGTCATCTCCTTCCTTCCCAATGATTGTAAAAATCCCATCTTGATTCACATAATCTCCGAAGAATTTTTTCAAAAACTGTTTCTCATCCATTAGAGAAAGAACCTTATGCAACCTATGTTCTTCTTCTCGAAAATTATCAGCCAAATTCTTAAGCCCATCAATATAGATATTATCATCATAGCTATTATCCATTTGAAAGGCAACATGGAGAAGATCCGCAACATGATTGAAATCTTCTGGTCCATCCCTACGAATTCTTAGCGTAGGAATCACACTTGCTTGGATCTCATTGAGATCATAGCCCGCAAGATTCTCGTTGAGATAGCGAGAAATATTGTATAATGATTCTTGTCCAACATGTGCATCCAGAAAAATATTTCTGTTGATCACAGTTCCTGATCGCATAACAAGAATTACAAGAACTTCACCGCCATTCACATGAATCAACTCAACATGCTTGAGCGTATCCAAATTCTTTTCAGGGCCAAGAACAACTCCCGCATTGCAAGTCAAGTTGGATAGAACTCGACTGGTAGCCACTAGAATCTGATCCAGCTTGAACTGCATCTTAAGATATTCTTCCTGGATTCTCTGCTTCTCCTTAAGAGTCAGCTCATAGAGACCAACTAGGCTATCTACGTAGAATCGGTATCCTCGATCTGTTGGCACTCGACCACCGGATGTATGCCTTGAGAGCAAATATCCCCAGTCTTCTAATTCCTTGAGAACGCTCCGAATTGTAGCCGGAGATAATCCAATATCATACCGTTCCCAGAGGGTCTTCGATCCCACAGGACGATTGTCTGCGACAAACTCGTCGATTAAGGACTTTAAGATGACTCTATGTCTTGGTGAAAGTTCCATTGGCTCTACATTCTCAGTTCAGTCTCTCCATTAGCACTCTATGTATTAGAGTGCCAAGACTTACATCTAAGATCGGATTTTTTGAAAAAATGTCAAGAAAAAGCGAAAAAATTCGCAGTCTATCGATCAGACTGCTAAAAATTTAGAGGAATTAAGGATCAGAAATGCAACGAACTCGGTTGAGAGTAGTTTTGAAATCAACTACTCCAACGCCTGTTCCAAAACCCGTTGTGGCAGCTCGAGTCTTATCTATAGCATTTGTGGTAGATGTCCAGACATTGTCACCTGTAGCATTTGGGAAAAAAGCAAGATCGATCTTTATACCGGATTGAATTCGGTAATCAATCAAAGAATTGAGTTCTGTGCGGTTAGGCAAGCGCCAGTTAGATCGCCCGCCAAGTTGTAAATTATCACAATAGTCGAGTGCTTGTGTCCACGATAAAGTATTGGACAGACCATCACAAGTTACGGGGTCCTGACCCGCAAGGCATTTTTGCCAAATGGATCCTGTTCTGAGCTCTTCAACTGTTCCGTTGCTTAGATCCATGAATTGATATCCGCGAAAATTTTGATCTGATCCTGAAACGCAACGAACATTACCCGAACTTGACTTCAATAAAATTCCTCCTGAAGCGAAAGAAAAGTCCACGGGATAAGCATTTGTCAAATCTCTTTCGGTTCTGGACAAAGTGTTTCCACCTGGAGTTGCAGGAAAAGCGATTTCATCAATAGTTGCTGGTGTTTCTTTTCCAAAGCTTGCTAGACTTTGTAATTCAGTTAGAGTAGATAAATTCCAGTCTTTCAATCCTGCGTAACCTTCACCCCCATTCAAGGTGTTTAAAGATTTGCATCCATTGGATCCTGTTTGAGAATCCTGCCAGGTCATCGGTAGGACAACACCCCCAGAACAATTCGCTCCTGTTAACCCTTGAACACAAGATTTCCATACTAGTCCAGTTGCATTATCTCTTGTCGTATAATCATCTGTATAGATTGGATGTTGAGTTGGTCCAGTATAACTTCGTTCAATTCCCGATTGCAATTGCCCGTCTTCGCCATTTACTAAAGTGTAACTTGTTAGTATCCCAGCACCAGTTTTGAGGTTTGGATATTTATAGAAGCCACTATCACGTATCTTTCCAACAATTTCTCCATCTCGCGATTCAACTGCTATAATATTTCTACCTGCCATATTCCAAATAGAAAAAGGATTTGTGTAGATAGGCGAATCAATATTTGGTTCAGAGCCGTCAATCGTATAATGGATGCTCGCGTTTTCCAACGTGCTCGAAATTCTGATTTCTTGATAGGAATCATAGAATCCGCCAGGTGGCTGAAAACTAATGGTAGGAACGGAAGAAGAATTGCCCTGCAGCCTAGCAAGAAATAACAAATTTCCGAACGCAGAATTAGGATCTAAATCGTTCTCTCTAAAAAATAAACATTGAATGTTTACTGCTATAAATAATAAAATTAAAACCAATCGGCACATTTTATTCCAATTCTGCAATCCAATCTATTTTAGCCTCTCTGAATTTGCCTTCACCAACGACTTTCTTGATGTTCGCTAAAGTGTTGTAAGGAGTATCGGTGATTACAAGATTGATTACAGATTGTGGAACCGATCCACCTGGCTCAAAATGTGCTTGGTATTCGACACGAACTTTACCTGATGAAAGTGGAGTCAGTCGCCAAACTGCGTCAAATTCTTCGATACGAACAACTCCAGAAGGCGACGGCTTAGAAACAGATTCGGTTTTCTTAAGCTTCATGGTGATCACTTTGGTTTTCGGATTCTGATTCAACAAACGCTCAACTACAACATCACGATTGGCAACTGGCCAAGGAGCCCCATTTCGCAAATAGAAAACTGCCCTGTTATTCGCGTTAGAAAGCACAACCAGTTCCTTACAGTTGAAATACAAATATTCGCACGCGGCTGGGTCGGATAGCAGACTTACAACCTGTGAAAGACTCGCCTCGACTTCCGTCTTACCCATAAATTCATCTATACTGGATCCTGAATATTCTCTAGTTAATACAGTAATTCCATTTTTCTTTTTAGCTTCTTTCCATTCCGTACTCTGAGAATAGACTGAGCTTGCACCAAATGCCAGCAGAAGGAAAAATATCATTTCGGTTTTTATAAAGCTTAAATTCATAATTCTGTCCTAAATTTATTTTCGACTTTTTACAATCAGATTGGATTGTCGATCGTTCTAATTATAATAAAACAATCCTTATGTTTCATTCAACAAATTTCTTTACTAACTTTGATCTTTAACAAAAAAAGAATCAGTGAATGTGAACAGAATTAATGTTGCTTATTGGACTAGGATATTGATTCTTACGTTATGGCTTCCAGGAGATAGGTAATGGAAAATTCAATGGATGAAAAGGAAATCGAACAAGCAATCACATTCAAAGGCGAGCGAGTTGCTGTTCAAGTAAGATTCTATCTAACAGGACTATTCTTGTTAGCATCAGTCATTGGAACCTTGACAAATGGCTGGACCATTCCCATAATCGCCTACTATCTATCAACAGCCTATTTTTTCGTTCTAACGACTCTGTCATTTTTTCTGCTAAAGTATCGCAAGTTGCCTTTCTGGATGATTTACTTTTCTGCTGTATCAGATGTTCTCGTTGTTCTCATAATTCGAATCATTACATCTATTTTTACTGACGATGGATTAGAGCAAGAAATGAAGGGGAAAGGAATCTTTATGATTTTTTTAATCTTTGCTGCTCTAATGCCATTGAGAAATAATTTTCGGTTTAGTGTTATCATTGGTAGTTTAATCTTTTTAGCTGAGATTGCTTTTCTAGCCTTCGCATCGAATCAAGGTTATGTTTATGCAATGGATAATGGTTTTGGAAAGAATGAAATGAATCTCGTTAGCCTAATCAATGGAAATTTATTTTTCCTAGGTACGATCGCCATTCTATGTATAGCAACCAAAATCATGAATACATATCTAAAGGAATCAAGAGCAAATGAATCCAAAGCTAGAAATACCAATGAGAAAAACCAAGAAATTCTCATAGGTCTTCAAAATTCCAAAGACCAAATTCACAAGCTCAAAGATTTTGCGAATGAATTCTTATCCGAGTTGCAGAAAGGATTGGAAACACAAGCGTCAACGTCGGAAGAATCGTCTGCCGCCATGGAAGAAATTTCCGCAGCTTCCCGAAAAATCTCTGATACAACCCGAGAGCAACAAGGACAAGTTCTATCTGCAGAAAAGCAAGCAACTGTTCTTCAATTGGAATTTGAAGATTTTAAAAATCTGATCCTTCGAATCAAAGAAAGCATTAAGCAATTGAATATAGACTTGGACAAAGGCAGAGGCGTAATTCAAATTACAAAAAGTTCGATGAGTAATATCAATCAATCTGCAAAAGATATTGCTGGGACGCTAAAAGTTATGAATGAATTGGCATCCAGAACCAACTTACTTGCATTAAATGCATCGATCGAAGCAGCAAGAGCAGGAGAAGAAGGAAAAGGTTTTGCGGTAGTTGCCGATGAAGTTAGTAAATTGGCTAGTAGATCAACAAATCATACGAAAGAAATTGCCGAAAAAATCAATCATAGTTTAGAGAAAACCGAAGACGGTACACAATCTGTTTTTGAAGTAAACGAAACATTCCAGAACATCTTTGACGGATTCTCTCTAATTGACAAAAATCTAGACAAAGGTTTGGAATCCCTTGGAATCTTTGAAGGGGAGAAAGATAAAATCATTCAATCCATACAACAGTTAAGCGAACAGGCTCATTTTGTTCGTGACTCAACGAAAGAACAATCCAGCGCAATCGATGCAACCAATGAGAGTATAAATAATCTATCTCAATCTGCTGCATATCTTTCGAGCTGGATTTCGAAATTTGATACATTGCATCTATTCCTAAATCAGACAGAAGAGTTAATTAATAAAATTAATACTGAAGAATCCTAGAAAATTCTTAAATTCATTAGGGGATTTATTCTAATCTCTAAATCTATTTTGATAAAAAGAAAAAATATTGAATTTTAACTAATTTATATTTTGAATATTTTTCAAGGTTTGTAAACAAGCTTTAGCTGCCTCAAGACCTTTTAACTTAAAATGATCAAAATAGAAATTCTTATGTGCTTCGTGTTCATGAAAATGGTGTGGAGTCAGCACAACTGATAAAACTGGAACTAATGTTTCCAGTTGAACTTGCATCAAGCCTTCGATGACGGCACGACCTACAAAGTCATGTCTATAAATGCCACCATCAATGACAAATCCAGCCGCTACGATTCCAACATATTTCCCTGATTTAGCTAGAAGTTTTGCTTGCAATGGAATCTCAAAGCTCCCGGGAACCTCGAAAAAATCAATGTCTTTGGAATCATAACCTGCATTTTGAATTTCGTTCGTAAATGAAATTCTAGCTTGATCAACAATATCTTTGTGCCAGGAAGCTTGTATGAAAGCTATTCTTCTCTTAGTATTAATTAATTTTTCCATCTTTTCTACCTCTTGGATAATTTCTAACCATCTATAAGGAATCAATTTCCTTAAGTATAAAATTCCGTGTATTATTGATATTCATAAATATGAATGAATTGTCCATCTTTTATAAATCAAATTGGAGTCGGTTACATTTTTATAGAGTGTCGTTATAATTCAGCTCCGAACATTTAGATTAAAATCCAATTAACATCTTGTCTTAGATTCTCTAGTATTTTTCCATCTAAGAATGCGTGGTCAAAAATTTGCATCTGTCGAGGACTCTTCACCTATTCAATTGGGAACTTTGAAATCGCTATTACCGTATCTTTTGGAACATAAATTTCGAGTCTTAGTTGCGATACTTTTTCTGATTTTGGCAAAACTTGCAACCGTAATGATTCCTTTCATACTAAAGGACTTAGTTGATGATCTTGACTCAATCAAATCCAGTTATTTAATGATTAGTCTTCCTGTTGGATTGCTCGTAACTTATGGATTGCTCCGATTCGCCAATGTTATGTTTGGTGAAATTAGAGATACATTATTTGGTAGGATAACAGAGCGAGCCATGCACAAGATTGGATTGAAGGTTTTTGAACATGTTCACAATTTAGATCTGGAATTCCATCTCAATCGAAGTACAGGCGGTTTATCTAGAGATATCGAACGTGGAGTATCGGGAATAAGCTTTCTTTTGAGATTTATGGTATTCAATATTGTACCTGTCATTTTAGAAATCGCGATGGTGATAGGCATATTGATTATCAATTATTCTATTTGGTTTGCGATAATCACATTGATTGCAATCATTCTTTACATTACCTACTCAGTGATCGTCACGGATTGGCGAATCATATTTATTCGAGAAGCCAATAAAGCAGATTCCGAAAGCAATTCCAGAGCTGTTGATAGCCTTTTGAATTATGAAACTGTTAAATATTTCTCCAATGAGAAGTATGAAGTGTCAAGATATGATGAGGATCTCGAAAAATGGGAAACTGCTCGTAGAAAAAACCGACTATCTCTTTTTGTTGTGAATGGAGGACAAGCATTGATTGTCTCTCTTGCAATGACAGCTATAATGATTCTTGCTGCAATAAATGTAATTAATGCAACGATGACGTTAGGCGACTTTGTATTAATGAATGCTTTCATGATGCAGCTTTTCATTCCATTGAATTTATTGGGATTTGTTTATCGCGAAATTAAGGGCTCATTAACCAATATTGAAAAAATGTTCCAGTTGCTTGATCAAAAACCAAGCATAAAGGATGAACCCAATTGCAAAGATTTAGAAATTCGAGAAGGAAGAATCAAATTTGAATCTGTCCGTTTCCACTATGATGCGAATCGAACCATACTTCAGAATGTGAACTTCGAAGTTTTACCGAAACAAAAACTAGCAGTGGTCGGTAGCAGTGGATCGGGGAAATCTACGATAGTAAAACTGTTGTTTCGTTTTTACGACGTCAATGAAGGATGCATAAGCATTGACGGGCAAGACATTCGAAATATAAGTCAATCTTCTCTTCGCAAGTCTATAGGTATCGTTCCACAAGATACGGTTTTATTCAATACGACAATTCTTGAAAATATTCGATATGGAAGAATCGATTCAACCATGGAAGAAATCTGGGATGCAATTCGTCTCGCACATCTTGAAGATTTTATACTATCATTGCCTAACCAATTAGAGACAATTGTCGGCGAACGAGGATTAAAACTAAGTGGAGGAGAAAAACAACGAATTGCAATAGCTAGAACGATTTTGAAAAGACCGCATATCTTAGTTTTTGATGAAGCCACTTCTTCTCTAGATAGTCAATCCGAACAATTTGTCCTCAAAGCTATTGCCGAAGTAAGCAAAGGTCAAACTAGCCTGGTCATTGCGCATCGCCTTTCGACGATCGTTGATTCAGATGCCATCATAGTCTTAGAACAAGGAAAAATTGTAGAAACTGGAACCCATGATTCACTGATTCAAATGAATTCAGTATATGCTAATCTTTGGAGAATCCAACAAAAAGAAAACAAAGTGGAATCCAAAATCTAAACAGTTGCGATGATTGCACCTTTTTTAGTAACGACTACTGTATGTTCAAATTGAGCAACCCGGGAACCATCTGGTGTTTTGAGTGTCCAGCCATCTCGTTCCTCATAAACATACTCTGAACCATTTGAGACAAATGATTCAATAGCAAGTACGAGACCTTCGTTTAGAATTTTTTTCTCTCTTTTGTTTTCAAAATTTAGAACTTCCGGTGCTTCATGCAATTTTCTACCGGTTCCATGACCTGCTAAATTTTTTATTACCGTATAACCTTCATTTTTCGCAGTTTCATGAATAGATCTTCCAATATAACGCAATAGATTTCCTGTTCTTGCTTGTTTGATTCCAGCTAATGTACTCTTTTTAGCAGCATCACATAAATGAGTCCATTTATTGGTTTCTGTGCTACATGCGACAAACGAAATTCCTGTATCAGCATAAAATCCATCAAGCTGGCCTGAGACATCGATATTGATTAGATCACCCGAATTCACTTTTCTATCTTTGGATGGAAGTCCATGAGCGGCTTCGTCATTCAAACTAATGCAAGTATAGCCAGGATAATTATAATCTTGCTTGGGTGCAGAAACTCCACCAAATATTGCGAATTGCTTTCGAGCAAAATCATCTAATTCAAATGTAGTCATTCCTGGCTTTAGAAAATTTCGCATAGCGTCTCTTATGCGAGCAACCATCTTGCCCGCTTTCAGGATTCCTGATAATTCTTCATCGTTTGAAATTGACATTCTCTAAAACCTCGTTACAATTTACTTTCGTGATCTTTCATGTCCCATAACAAGTGCTGCTAGGGCCATACTCAATCCACCCAAGAAAGCAGTTCCAAAATCGGGAACTGATAATAATTTTGGAAAAAACTTAGCAATTAAAAGTAAAACGACTGCGTTTGCAACCAATCCTAATAATCCTAATGATAGATAATAGAAAACTAAACCAATTCCAAGCGTAAAGATAAAAAATAACTTACGGATTATCCAGTTGAGCAAAATAAAAACCAAAACAACCACAACCGCACTCTCAAATTGTCCATTGACATGAAATGAAGAATTGATCCATGGAAAAACATACCAGACAACCGCTGCTTGAAGGAGAATTGATAATATAAGTGAAACCATTTGTGAGTCCTCTTGTCCTTTAGACTAATCTATCCCCGGATTTTGGATCAATCAAATAAATTTAACTTAAATTAGATTTGTGAACTTTTTGAACTCTAGAAAGGTGTATGATTGAATAAGTAGTACTGAGCAATAATAGAATAACAAAATTAGTAGCTAGAAACGATATCTTTTCCTGCAGATTTTGCTTTATACAATGCAATATCTGCACATTTGATGATCTCTTCGACAGTTTGTTCTGATCCAATATTTACAAAACCTGTACTAATTGTAACATTTAAATAGAAATTCTCAAAAACAAAAAACTTATATTGCTTAACAGCGATTCTTAGACGCTCCAATACAATATAAGCTCCTTCCAAATCTGTCTCTGGAAGTAGCAATCCAAACTCTTCTCCACCAATTCTTCCGACAGTATCTTCTTCGCGCAGATTTTCTATGAATACTTTTGAGACATGGATCAGAACCATGTCTCCTATATCGTGACCATACTTGTCATTGATCTCTTTGAAGTTATCGATATCTACTAGTCCGATAACTGCAAATCGATGCTTTCTCTGAATACCTGCAAGTAGTTTTCTAAAAGTTTCGTAAAATGATCTACGATTAGGAATCATCGTTAGCTCATCAATAAAAGCCAGCTTCTTAAGAGTAACCATCGTCATTTTCTGATTCTCTTCTAATTGTTTCCGTGCTCGAATATCCCTCATGATACCGGCGAATTTACGTTTTTCGCCGACATTGGTTCCAATTTCAAAAGCTTTTAATTCAATAGGAATCGCTACTTTATCTTTTGAATAAATATAGAATTCCCGAACTTTACCTAAGACTGTTGAATTATCATCTGTATTTCGATCCAAATAATTGCGAATATATTCTAAATGATCACCGGCATAATTAGGAGGAATGATTGTAGAAAAAGACTGACCAACTAATTCTAATTTGGTGTAACCAGACAAAATTTCCGCAGCGGGGTTCATAAATTCTACTTCATTGTCTTCATTGATAACCCAAACTGCATCCAATGCTTTCGCAATGATCTCTTCAAAAAGGGAAGAAGGTATCACGGTTACTGATTCCCCCATATTTCCCCTCCACCTTTGGACTTTCTGTAACTGTCTCTCCATCTATGTATATCATTTTCGGTTATTGCAGGTTTGTTCTGCCGATTCTGAACGGATGGTAATTCTGGAAATTTTTTATTGGGTAAAGTCTGGTACCAATAGGCAACCGCAGCTAGATCTAAACTAAGAGAGTTGCCATGCCCATGTTCAATGCTTCCAACAAACGATTTCGAGAAACGAATCGGTGATTCCAAAAAAAACCGATAGATATGAGTTCGCCCGAGCCAACCAATGCTTTCCGTAACACGAGGATAACCAAAATAAGGATGATGGAAAACTTCCTTAGGACACCAAGCCGTATTGAAAAAATCTTCAGTTCCCGTTCCATGCAAGCGCGGAGGCCAAGAAGTTCCATCAATGAAAATCATATCATCGCCTTCTCCATACCAGAGAGGTGTTGGTGAATCAACATAGTATTGTATCCCAACGAAATGACCGTCTCCCTCGATATCAGCAAAAACAAAATTGCCAGCCAGGGACTTTTTGCCCTTATGCATTGGGCCAAGAACAGCGCGATCATTCTCACGATCATCATTTGTCTCAGGCTTTGTTGTAGATCTTCTCCAATTTGCATGGAATCTTGGACTATCTTTTGTTATATCATTTCTTTTTTCATAATCTACATAAAAATAAAAACTTCCGATTTCTTCTGAAGATTGGTTCTCTACTGTGATTTTTGCTCCATCTGAATAGGGCATAGAAAAATAGGAGTTGAGACCTTTTCCTTTTTTTGGAGCGGCAACAATCGGTAGGCTGTTCATAATGTATTCTTCACCCCAACCTTGTCCGAAAAAATCCCCAAGAGGAACCTCAACGCTCGGATGCTTTTGGCCGTCCCAGTGTATTCTCAACACGGCATTGCGAAGAATCATTTTATCCTTGGACCATAAAGTAATCCATATATGTCGGATGATTCCAGAACCTTTTAAATCAGCTAACTCATATATACCATTTGGTATAATTTTGACAAAATCATCATTTCCTCCCGACTTATCAAAAGAAGAAACTCGATAGTTATCATAGTTTTGCCTTTTTTGCCATAATTCCGAAAGAGAATCTGCATAGATTCCTTGGATTTGGAAAAGAATTATAAATGTATAAATAATAAATTTCCAAATCATAGAGTTGAGCTCAATCCAAAACAAGCACCAATTCTATTTTAATTCAATTTTTTATCAAGCATTTAGGAATTTATCTTTGTTAATTAAGTAAGAAAAAATCAGCGAAGAAATGAATCCTTGTAAAACAACTTCTGTTAGGACAATAAAATGAACAGAAAATTCAATATTGGGAAGCATATAAACTAAACCTTCAATAGTGCCAGGCGCTGGTACATCGGAAGCCAATCCACCCACTAAACTATAAATGCAAAAAACAATAAAAGTTCTCTGATAAAACGAAGATTGAAAAAGTGATTCCCGAATAAGGAACATTGTTGATCCAATAATCAGGGCTCTCAGAAATTGTGCTGGTATCATCCAAATTCTTGCGCTGTTCCATAATTCTGGTTGGTTCGGTGTTACCAGAAACGAAGCAAAAACTGGCTCAGATCCTATATAGAAATCATGATTGACAAACGTATAACCAAGGATTCCGAAGAACAGGTAGGTTGGTATATGAGCGAGCGTATATTTTAATATGAATCGACAGTACAGCATACTTAGTTGGACTCTGCAATATCTTATGGACGGAATCCTATAAGAAAAAAAACTCATATTAGAATCCAAGATGAAGCTCGACCTCCCATCCAGAATCCAAAGAACACTCAGTAAAGGCAGTAATAACTTATCTGGTCGCCTTCTGACACGACAGATTTCTTATATTATCGATTCCTCCATTACTGGATTATTCCATACAATAAATAAAGAAAAATTGATATGGGATAAATTATGCTTAATCGCAATTGGTGGATACGGACGGATGGAACTCGCTCCGCATTCAGATATTGATTTGCTTTATCTTCACGACAATATGGAAGAAAATCTATTGAGTGAAGTAATCTCTCGAATCAATAATTTTCTCTACGATTCTGGGATGCAAGTCGGACATACTTGTAGAACTATAGAAGAATCTAAACTATATATTGATAACATCCAAACTTTTCATGCGATTCTCGATTCACGTTATCTTGTTGGTTCGGAACTATTGTACGCTAAGTACGAAAAGGATTTTTTAGAAAATTTCCCACAAGATCTAGTAAATGGATACAATAAGTTAAAATTAGACAGTTTAGAAAAGAATATTTTATCCAGTCACACACCCCTGCTTCTTACAGAACCTAATATAAAAAACGGTCCGCTTGGACTTCGAGACATCCAAGCAATCTATTGGATTGAAAAAACCCTCAATGAAAATATCAATGTTAGACGAACGGGTATTTTCGATTTTTTTACACATGGTGATACACTACTTGCTGTCCAAGCTTATGATTTCTTTCTAAGAACGAGAGTGATTCTACATAAAATATCAGGAAGAAAGAATGACCGACTGGATCTAGCCCTACAACCCGATCTTGCAGAAGAAATGGGATTTGGGCCACGAGGTTTGAATTCTCTTGAATCTTTTGTATCAACCTATTACAAATACCAGAAAGAAGTTTACCACTTTATAGCAACTTATCTTGATTACCGTGCATTCCGTCCGACTGCAACTAGTCATCGAACCATTTCAAAATATGGATTGCAACTTGTTACAACAGATAAATATTTATATCCTCCGCATTCAGAAAGATTGTTCGCTAATCCGGACAGTTTGTACCAAGATGTAATCAGTGTTTTTCTTATTTGTCAGGAAGAAGGCAAAGAGCCATCGCCCACCCTCTTGAATGAACTAAGATTCGCTTCCAATTTCTTAGATGATGATTTCAAAAATAGTAAAATAGTTATCGAGCATTTCTTAACTTTAATTAAGAATCTTCGCAATGTTGGAAAAATGCTAAGCGTTATGCATGATGCCAATATATTGGGAGCGATGTTTCCAGAATTCGGAGCATGTACAAATTTCCCATTATTTAGCTACCATCATGAATATCCTGTAGATGAGCATAGCCTATTGATTCTTAGAGAGTTGGATTTACTAGTCAGTGGAGATTATCCAGATAAAGAAGTTTTAGAAGTTTTTGCAAATTGTGAGAAGATCCATATATTGTATCTCGCTCTACTTGTTCACGATGCAGGCAAAGTAAAAGAGGGAGATCACTGTCAATATGGATCTGAACTAGCATTGGCAATATCCGATCGCTTGGCTCTTTCGGATTCGGAAACAGACTTGTTTCGTTTCTTGGTAGCTCACCATATTGATATGTCCGAAATCTCGAATAAACGAGATATCTTTGATCCAAATTTAATTCAAGAATTTGCAGAGATTGTAACGGATATTAAACGATTGTCTCTATTGTATGTTCTAACAATTATAGACACCAAATCTGTTGGGCCTTCCATTTTAACCAATTGGAAAAAAGATATCTTGTACAGATTGTACATATCCACAAAGGAATTTCTTGACGGCGGAAGTAAAACCTTTGATACAGAAGAGTCAAATATTCAAGGCCTTAAGAACTACTTACAATCAAAAGAACAACTGCCAGATAATATAGTTTTTGCGGTTTGTGATTTTGCACAAAATGTCAAGCCTACATCGTATTTGAATTTCCATACTCATAGAAGGATTCTTCAGCATTTTACTCAACTGCAGGTTCTAAAACAAAATAGCATGCTATTCAATATTGAATATGAGAAGGAACCTTCCTATACTACAATAACTGTTTATTCTCATTTTCGCCGAGATGTTTTATTGCATATTGCCGGAGCTGTGAGTTCATTAGATTTGAATCTCGTTGGAATGCGACCCTTTCGTTTAACAGATGATAGAGATGATTTTCTCATCAGTCAAGTTTTGGTAACTGATTCAATTGGTTCAGGAGATATTCCATCTAATACTTTAGATATCTTTCGAAGCAATTTAGATGGAACCCTAGCTGGGCGAATCAATCTAGAAGAGTCCGCGATGCTGTCCAACAAATGGTCAGAGAAGACGGAAGTCCCGGAAGGATTGGTTGATGAGATGGTAGAATTCAACAACACCGCAAATGAAATTTATACAATTTTAGAAATCCGATTGTCTGACTCGATCGGACTTCTTTATCGAATACTGGAAGTGTTATTATCGCAGGGAATAGAAATTCATTTTGCAAGAGTTGCGACAAGTGCAGATTTTGCTTATGACACTTTCTATTTATTAGATAAATCAGGATCTAAGTTAGAAGATCAGAAGCAATTAACTGAGCTTAGGCAGAAAATTTTTCAAGCTGCAAACCTTTTGCTCTCTAACCAAAAATCTGATATGATTCAAGAGATATATTTTTAGGAGATGATTGAATGAGTTGGTGGAAAGACGCAGTAATTTATCAGATATACCCACGTAGTTTTTATGATTCCAATGGTGATGGAATTGGTGATTTAGAAGGGATCATTCAGAAGTTAGATTATTTGAATGATGGAACGGATAAATCACTTGGCATCGATGCAATATGGCTTTCTCCAATTTATCCATCTCCCATGTATGACTTCGGATATGATATCTCGGACTACAATTCCATAGATTCAGTGTTTGGTGATCTTAAGATATTCCAAAAGCTGATCAAAGAAGCACATAAGAGAAAGATCAAAATCATCATGGACCTCGTAGTGAACCATACTTCCCATCTTCATCCTTGGTTTCTAGATTCTAGATCATCTATCAATAGCGAGAAGCGTGATTGGTATATCTGGAAGGATCCGGTGGATGGACAAGAACCCAATAATTTTCTGGGAACTTTTGGCGGTAAAGCTTGGACTATGGATGAGAAGACAGGCCAGTATTATTACCATTCTTTTCTTGCTGAACAACCAGATTTGAATTGGAGAAATCCTGCAGTTAAAGAAGAAATTTTCAAAATGATTCGTTATTGGTTGGATATGAAGGTTGATGGTTTTCGCCTAGATGTAGTTAACTTATTCTACAAAGATGATCAATGGCGGGACAATCCATCAAGGATATTCAAAGGAATTCGTCCTTTTGATCGGCAAGTCCATATCTATGACAGAGATAGACCAGAAATGCATGATCTGCTACGTGATCTAAGAAAACTTTTGGATTCTTATAAGGACAGAATGTCCGTCGGCGAAGTGATGATGGATCCACCTGGTAAAGTTTCCATTCCAGCTTCTTATTATGGAAATAATGATGAATTGCATATGGCTTTTAATTTTGCGTTTCTCTACTCTTTCTGGGGAGCGGGTAATTTCAAAAAAGTTATAGATGAATGGGAAGATGCACTAGGCGAAAAGAACTGGCCGAATTATACACTTAGTAATCATGATTTCCGAAGACATTTTTCAAGATATGCTGATGGAAAATTGTCATTTCTTCGAGCAAAGCTAACAGCACTTATGCTATTAACTTTAAGAGGAACTCCTTTCTTATATTATGGTGAAGAAATTGGTATGGAAAGTGAAAGAGTTCCTAAGAAAAATTTGCAGGATCCAGTAGGAATTCGGTATTGGCCTTTTCACCCTGGACGAGATTCAGAACGAAAACCAATGTGCTGGGATGCTTCTGAATTTGGAGGATTCTCGAAAAGAATTCCTTGGTTACCTGTGTATTCAAAATTTCAAAAACGAAATGTTGAAACAGCGCAGAAAGAACCGGATAGTCTCTGGTGTTTTTATCGAGATATTATCAAATTAAGAAAATCAAGTAAAGCACTCAAAACTGGAACGATTGAAACAGGTATCGATTCGACAGAATCCTTCTTATACTATACAAGAAGTATCGGTAAGGAAAAAAGTCATATCATTCTAAATTTCTCTTCGGATGAAAAGATTTTTCATATTCCTGCTGATTGGAAACCTAAGAATCTTATGATGGATAGCTATCAATCGGGAATATTAAAGAAAAAATTATCTCCTGCTCACGAAATAATTCTTTTGCCATATCAGGCATTGCTGTGGGAAGGATAATCGTTAACTAGATCACAAGAAGGAATTAAAAACTCATTTTAGAGAGCAAATATTTTTTATTAAAAAGAAATTGCTAAATATGTAGAAACCTGATAGTTTCTTCTTTTGGGAATAATTTATTGATGAAAAAGCTCAACAATGAGGAAATTGTCGAAATTCAGATAATTGAAGATAATATTGATTCAGTAAATTATTTACAATCTATTTTTCAAGAGTCAGCACATTTCCAAATCACAGATGTATTTCCTTCATATGAAATTGCTAAGAATTCATTTGAGAAATTTTGTCCTTTTTGGATCATTGATATTGGACTTCCTGGAAAATCTGGAATCAACGCTCTAAAAGAAATTAAATCACTCCACCCTAATTCCAAAGTTTGCATGTTCACTTCGATTGAAGATCCTGTAAATATATTGAAATGTATAAAAATTGGTGCAAATGGATATTTGTTAAAAGATATTTCACCAAAATTATTTATCCATGAATTGGAATCGATTCTTTTAGGTGGTTCACCTTTAACGGCAAGAGTCGCAGAAAAAATTTTAGAAGAATATATTTCTCAAAATGATGTTCTTGAACCAGAGCCTATCAAAAATGAAACTGAAAGAAAAAGTATTCTGACAAATCGACAGATTGAAATATTGAATTACATTTCCTTGGGAATGACTTACTCATCAATTGCGAATAAATTGAATAAATCTCCTAGGACAATCAGAAAACATATAGAAAACATTTATAAGAATTTGAAAGTAAATTCTAAACTGGAAGCGATACAATTAGGAATTAAAATAGGAATACTAAAACGCGAATAATGTTATGAAAAATTCTAGACCTACTAAAAGTTATTTCTTTATAGTAATCTGTTTTGGAATTTTGCTATTTTCAAATTGTCAAAACAATCAAAGTGAAGTTGAGAATCCAAAATCCTTTATCGATCTGTCAGGACTATGGAAAATAGAATCAGTAAAATGTATAAAAATTTCTCAGTGTGATAAATTAGTTGAAGGTGCTCAGATTCATTTACCGAGAGACTTAAGAAAAATTGATTCAAATTTTTATGGAAGAATTGTATTCACAAAAAAATTTAGAATTAGTTCGGAGAATCAAGATAATATTCTTTTTATTGCTGGTGCAATCGGTTCGACAGATAAAGTTCTGATTAATGGAAAGATGATTGGCTCGATTGGTCGGGAATTCGATGTTAATCGTATCAGTGCTATCTGGATGCTTCCACGGCAATATAGAATTGATTCCGAGTATTTCATACCAGGTGAAAATGTTATCCAAGTAGAAATTGGAGTCTATGATGAAAAAGCTGGAATATACAGCGAGCCTCTTGCATTAGCTGACGAAATTATTGCAAATGATTTACTTAGATGGAAGTATATATTTAATGTTTTTCTACCTTTTGCAATATTTGGAATCTGTGGCTTTATCACTCTCTTTATCTTTATTGCATTGCTTTTTAATAATTTACCTAAATATTACTATCTTTATTTGGGAGCGGCAAATTTTTACTTATTTTATATTTTACATTTTTTACCTGTTAATATAGGTATAGATTATCTTTCAGCAGTCCAACTCTACTTTTCTGGAGGATTAATAACAGCAAGTTTAATCTCCCTTTTCTATCTAAGAATTATTAAGTCATACTTTAAAATTACGGATATATCATTCTGCTTTCTTGGGATACTATTGGTTCCATTACATTTTTTAATATTAGATTTCCAATACGTTTATTCTATCGCCAAGTGGATCAATATTTATGTAACATTCTTATTAGGATCTATTGTTTGGTTTTCATATTTAGGAAAAGATAATCGGTATGCAACATCACGATACTCAAATATAATATTTGTACCTTCTCTGATTTCATTTTTGGCTAGCTTTTGGGATCTTCTTGTACGGTTTCATTTTCTAAATATGCCATTTGTATTTAATTATTTTTCTATGATTTATTCTATTTTAATTTTTGTGATCCATACTCAAGAAGTTGTCGACTCGCGAAAAAAAGTATCAGAATTTCGAGAACAACAATTACAGCAGCGACTAAATATTGCTAGAGACATTCATGATATTATAGGTGCTGAACTGACTGGGATGATGCATCTCTTCAATTCAGATCAGGGTAAAATCAAGTTATTTTCTGAGTTTAACGACCGAATTTCTTTGATTCTAGAAAACATAAAAGATTTTATTGGAATTCTAAACGGTGATAAAAATTTTAACAGTGATTTGAATGGTAAAATAAACAATTATATTCAAAGATTGAAATCGATTCCTGAATTAACTGTCACAACCGATATTCAAAATATTGAAAATAAACTTCCATTCCGTGAAATGAATGAAATCTATAAAATATTTTTAGAATCTGTAAGCAATGTACTCCAACATAGTGAAGCAACTAATTTATTTATTACGCTCAAATTCAAAAGTAATAAATTGATTTTTGCAATCAGAGACAATGGTAATGGTAAAATTTCTAAATCTTTAAAATATTCAGGAATCAACCAACAAAGTTACGAAGGAAATCACAAAGGAAATGGATTGAAAAATATGAATTACCGTGCAAAGAGTATCGGTTCTAAATTTAGAATTCTCTCGTCGCCTGAGAAAGGTTCCTTGATCTACCTATCTAAAATATTTTAGATTTTGAATACCTGTTTTTTAATTTTAAAAATCTTTTAATCTGATTTCAAATTCAAAAAATCGGATTCCATCTCATCCGTTGGCATAATTAATAGTATAATTAAATAAGTAAAACCATAAATTATAATTTAATTATTAAAAAATCAATTATTACACAATTCCATTCCGCGAATTGCTATATCCAAAATTCCTGGATCGAATGTTGTATCTTCAGTTCCGTCTGGATTGAATCTAATAATTCTTCCTTTGCCTCCAGTAGTTCCAGGTCCTGTTCCCCATGAACCAGCCATATACACCTTTCCATCATCTGCGATTTTAACTGAGAAGACATAAGAATGCCCATCAGGAGAAGCAGTTGGACTTTCGATAATTTTCGTCCAAGCAGGAATTGGAATGCCAGCTACATCTAACTTTTTGATCGCCCATCTATGCTTTGTTAAATCACCATTTACTGAATTCAGACTTCCTACCACATATGTATTATTATCCGAATCAACTGCCAAGGCTCTGACAGCCTCGCTATCATATGCTAGATTGGTTTTGATGTCCCAGGAATGAGCCCAAATTGTGGCGCCGGTATCACGATTGAATTTTCGAACGTACCAAGCATCATTATCGGTTACGCCTGCAGATTTCATATGACCACCGACAATGAAATTCTCATCCTGATCAAGAATGCTCACATAAGGTAAGTTATGCCAGCCTCCAGTATTCCCCAATGGATTGTTGATTCTTAAGTCAAAATTTGTGGTGTCTTCATTTAGAGTTGGATCCCATTTGCGAATCCACCAAGCATTGTTTCCAGCTGTTGAAGAGGTTGCAGAGTAGTAAGCACAGCCAGCAAAGATATTTCCGTTGCTATCAACAGAGACACCTCCACAAAAGTTATGAGCACTCACTGAAGGGATTACTAAAGGCCATGGTGCTCCGAAAGCAGTTCCATCTGGTTGGTATTTAAAGATTCTTCCCTGTCCAGTAAAAGTAGCGGAATTGTTTCTAGTTGAAAGGTAAACATTCTCATCTTGATCAAAAGTTAGCGACCAAGGATCATCATATTCTACATAAAGATTAATAGTTTTATCCCATCCTGGTGAAGCTCCACCAGTTTTATCAAACTTTTTGACAATGGTGTTTAAATCCAAAGAACTTGATGGCCCTTTGAAAACACCTGCAATGTATACATCACCGTTCGATGAACATGCGACATTTCGAAAAAAGTCATGTCCTAAATTTGTGGTACCAGGTACGCCATCTAGATCAAAAACTTTAGTCCATGATGAATCGATCGTTCCATCTTGACGAACTCGCATGATCTTTGCATTGCCATCATAATAGCCTGTGAGAATAAGATCCTTGCCATTTGCTACGACTTGGTTCACCACTGCTTCATCTTCGTCTTCATCTTGAGTTCCGTCAACCGCTCCGTTATCAATGTTTGAGTCTACTTGAGTATTTTGTGATGAACGTATAATTATATTCTGAATTAAATATTCCAAAGGATCATCAAGGGAAGGTAAAGCGCACGTATAGAGTTGAGCGATTCCAAAAATGAAAGCACATACCTTTATATTGATGATTCTTCTACGATATAGAAAAATTTGATTGTAATTCATAAATTGTTAAAATCTCCTCAATCAAATTTCTAAAAAACTAAACTTCGCATTAGCTTTTTATATTATTATAAGACTGTAAGTTTACAATATAATCTAGGAGTTGTAAATACGGCATTTGACGTATTTTGGAAAAAAAAGAGGGTTTTTAGAAGTTTAGTGTGAATCCTGCTTTATTTTTTTGCAAGATTACAGATTGTCCAATTCTTAGATCTTGTAGCAATTCTTGATCTTCGAATATTTCCATCTGCATGGATCCATCATCTTTTTGAATTTGGCACAAGGCATACGGCACCTTATCTGCCATATGACCGAAACCAACATGTACTATTGTAAAACTGTAGATTACCCCAGAAATTTCCTGGGGCAATTCAAAATCAGATTTTTCTTGAGTTTTCGAAAGATCTTCCATTCGATTACTGAATTACAAAAATATTTTGAGAATTAGATTCTCTCAATGATTGTAGCAATTCCCATTCCACCACCAATACAAAGTGTAATGAGTCCATATCGAAGATTTCTTCTTTCTAATTCGTCCAACACAGTTCCAGTGAGTATTGCACCGGTCGCACCAAGTGGATGACCAAGAGCCATAGCTCCACCATTTACATTGATCTTTTCTTCAGGTATATTCAAAGTTTTCTTCACATAAAGAACAACAGATGCGAATGCTTCGTTTATCTCCCAAAGATCAATATCCTTTACTTCAAGACCAGCCATCTTCAATGCCTTACGAGAAGCTGATACTGGACCAGTCAGCATGATAGTTGGTTCTTCTCCTGTTGCAACAGTAGCAAGTATTTTTGCTCTTGGCTTAAGTCCGTATTTTTTGAGACCATCATCATTTGCAATCAACAAGCTTGCCGCACCATCTACGATTCCCGAAGAATTTCCTAAGGTATGGATATGATTGATTTTTTTTACATCAGGATATTGTTTTAAAGCTATCGCATCCAATTCTTTTTCACCAATTGTTTTGAATACAGGTGCAAGTCCTGACAAAAACTCATAGTTAGATTCGATTCTAGGATTCTCTTCTTCCGTAACGACTGTACCATCATCTAATTTAACAGGAATTACAGATTTTTTGAAATAACCATTCTTAATTGCATTTGCAGCTTTGATCTGGGAAGACTCAGCAAATCTATCAGCTTCTTCACGAGAAATATCATAAATAGTTGCTATCAAATCAGCAGAAATTCCCTGAGGAACGAGATTGTAGTTCTCAGCAATATGAGTATTACCAACTGTAAAATCACGACCACCCATGTCTGCGCCCATCTTAACTCTTGACATAGATTCGATACCACCACCAATTCCAAGATCCATAGCGCCAGAACCTACATGGTTAGCAACATTATTGATCGCTTGCAATCCAGAACCACAGAATCTGTTCACTGTGTAACCTGGAACTGAGTTAGGCCACATCGCCGCCATCACAGCATATCGTGCAATGCAAGCAGCTTGATCATCAACTTGAGATACACAACCCATAACAACTTCTTCTACTGCTTTTGGATCAAGATTGTTTCTCTCGGCAAGAGCTTTCAAAGTTGCGGCTGATAATTCTTGAGGATGAACAGAAGCAAGAGTACCTCTTTTTTTACCCTTACCTCGGGGCGTACGAACTGAATCTACAATATATGCATTTTTCATAAATAGAACCTCTATACTTTTACGAGAAATGGAATGCAAATATGTGGCAAGAAAATAAATCTTGTAGAAAGCATGATAAAACTTGCTATTCAAGAACAGTTTTAGCACATTATACAATTATATTTATGTCACAGTTTACATTTCTAGATTATATTGGACAGCCCGCTTTAGCGATTGATTCATCATTCGATATTGTTGGAATCAATGAGTATGCCAAAATTAGATTTAAAGAGATTACGAACATTGATTTCTTGATTCAAAAAAATTTAAGAGATCTTTTACAGAATAGTGAATTTGAATTTATTGTCGATCAACTCAGTGAATCAATCATCGAATTGGAAAATTCCGACAAAAACTTTATAAATGAACGATTCACTATCAAGACAGATATTTCCATGCAATTCAGTGTAAAGAAAAATACTATTGATGGTAAAATTGTCTACATAATCGCGGGAATCAATATAACAGAACAGATTCGAAAGCAGAAAAAATTAACAGAAAGATTCCAAGAGCAATTAGAAGTTTTTAAAACTTTATACGAAATGGCACCAGTTGGTTTAGCGATCAAAGATTTTGAAGGTGGATTTTACAAAGTAAATAAGGGATTGTGCGATATCACAGGTTATACGAAAGATGAATTGCTTGAATTGCATCCTGAAGATTTATTTCCAAGTATAGGCTCATCTTATGAATCGAATTTAATTCGGTCTCTAATCGAAGGGGAATCGGACTATTATAAAACTGAGAAGAAATTAAAAAGATCCAATGGTGAGATTCGAACTATTTCGGAAACCTTGAATCTGATTCGTGATGATCTCAACCAACCCTATCTTACAATATGTTCTTACGTTGACATTACCGACGAACGAGAGTTACAGCAAAGGCTACTGGAATCGAGTAAGATGGAAGAATTAGGCAAATTATCAGGTGGCATTGCGCATGATTTCAATAATATGCTATTGCCAGTGACTTTGATTTCTGATATAGCTTTGCAAGAAATAAACAATCTTCCAACTCCAAGTGATCCTTTCGTATTAAAACTCAAAAATTATTTAGAAAAAATATCAACATCTGCACAGAGAGCGAAAACATTAGTCCAGAAATTATTTCAGTATTCGCAGTCTGGAATCTATCAATTGGTTCCGATTTTTCTAGAAAATGAGATTCCCAAAGCAATAAAAATATTAAATTTGAGCCGACCCAAAAATATTGAACTGAAATTGGAAATTTCGGAAGGTCGTTTTCCAATATTGGGCGAAGAATCTGGAATACAGCAAATAATTGATAACCTTGTAGTGAACTCTTTTCATGCCATGAGGTTTAGAGAAAAAGGAACAATACATATTCGTTTATTCGAAGAATTTGGAGATGCAATTCTAGAAATTGAGGATGAAGGACATGGAATTGCTGACGAAGAAATTGAGAAAATATTCAAACCTTTCTATTCAGGCAAAAAATCCGATGAGGGATCTGGAATGGGACTCATTGTAGTACAAACTATAGTGCTCAAGATGAACGGAAGACTTCGGGTCTATTCCAATCCTGGAAAAGGAACAGTGTTCCAAATTCTATTCTCCATTTGGAATAAAGGCTAATTTTTTCGCAAACATCTTGACAGCTTTCGATAAATTTGGAAAATTTCAGCTATGCTAAATGATGAACGCCGCAACAATTTCACGCTCAGAGTCTCGATTGATAGTTTAAAAAATTTAATCGATACAGTCGACCGTGATGAGAAACCTACCAAAGACGATATTGCAACAGCGAGACAAGATTTAGAACTCATTGTTGAGGCGGTAACCAATTATCATGCAAGATTCAAGGAACTTCTTGAAACTGTGAATGATATGAAAGAGTTGGACGATCGTCTGGATATCGAGAAATAATTTTTAAACTACATTAAGGAAAATCTCATGCTCTTCTACGACTTAACGCATACGGTTCATAATATTCTGCATTCGCTCGTGTTCAAAATTCTAAGTTTTTTGACTATTTTAAACTTTGTTGTTTCTTGTTCATCCGTTCAAGTCCAGCCAAGTAACTTAGATTTGTTGGATATGCAAGGTCACCGTGGAGCTCGTGGTTTAAAGCCAGAAAATACTTGGCCAGCTTTTCGTGCTGCCATTGACTATAAGATGACAACATTGGAGTTGGATACTGTTTTAACCAAAGATGGAAAAGTTATTGTTCACCACGATTCCGACACCAATCCAGTAATCTGTCAGAAACTCGATGGAACACCTATCGAGAAAAAAAATATTTACGATCTTACTTTATCTGAATTGAAAGAACTTGATTGTGGATCTAAGAAGAATCCAAACTTCCCTGAGCAAATCACCGTTGCTGGAACTAAATTAATAACGATTGAGGAATTTTTTACACTAGTAGCGGAAGCCGAGAAACAGCGTGATGGTCGCGGACAAGGATTAGGCGCTAAAGGAACTAAGCTCCAATTCAATATTGAGACAAAATTTCCCAATGATGACCAATCCACTGTTAGCGATGAGAAAGTTCAAGCGCATGTAAGCGCACTTCTCGCAGCGATTGATAAGGCAAAAGTCACGCAATACACAACGATTCAATCTTTCTATCTTCCAGCTTTAGTTGTTGTAAAACAAAAAAATCCTAAGATCAAAACATCTGCACTTTTTGCACCAAGTAAATTTCAAGGACTGATGATGATTCTTGGATTCGGAAATGGGTATAGAGAAGATATTCTTACAACAGCAAAAAAATTCAAGGCTGACATTGTTTCACCTTACTTTTTATATGTGACACCTGGTTTTGTTGCAAATTCTAAAAAAGAAAACATTCAAGTAATCCCTTGGACAGTTAATGAACCAAAGGAAATGAAAAGATTGATTGGATGCGGAGTTGATGGAATTATAACTGATTATCCTAATCGATTGCGAGATGTGGTTTTAGAATTAAAAGGACAATGATCTCAATGATTGGTTCGAAATCTTTTTAAGTCTTTCCAATCAAATGTCCATTCAGGTGTGACAACTTGTCCGCTAGTTTCTACTTTGTACCAAGGGCTCGTTGTTGGATCCATAGGATTTTTTAGTATGTGAATTTCTTGCGCAGGCATATAGCTCTGTGCAAGTAAGAAATAAACTTCTGAACTCTTTGTACTGATTGCTTTATCAACTACAATTACGGCATGGCCTGGGAATCCACCTTGGATAAATACATCTCCGATCTGAAGTTCATTTGACTTTATAGAGATCAATTCCTTAGATAAGGAAGCACTGCCAGCGTAGCTGAACACAATATGCAAATACTTTCGAAAGCTTGAGTAAGAACTTGATTCTTCTTTTGTTGGAATCCAACTGGTTTTATTTCCTTTGACAAGTATACGATTGCCTTGTCGCCATTTAGAGTAGCTTGCAACAAATCCATTTGTAAAATTGAATCTAATATCATCATATTTTTTTTGCTTCAGTAAATATTCAGCTCGAAGACGCATGATCGCATCTGCACATTGTTGGAGATCAACTTTTCCGACATCCATATCAATGATGGCGACGTGAGCATTCTGATTTCCCTTTTTATTGCCATCATACAATAGAACCTTTGATCCATGTTCTTTTAGTTTGAGAGTGCGCAAATAGGTAGAAAAACTTTCCTGAGGTTCATTCGATCTTTTGCTTCCATCCAGCAATAGAATTCTTTTCTCGATTGTAGTTCCATCAGGGCTTAGCTTTTGCTTGTTTGTTGTATCAAAAGTTTGTCCGTTTATGTACGAAAACATTGATAAAACGATCAATAAATTTACTATATAATAAAATCTTTTCAATTTGAATCCTTCCTCTTAATATTTGAAGCCACGAATAAAGTTGACAATAATTTAAACTTATCCAAGGTTTATCCCTATGCAAGCTCGACTTTTTATAATTACGCTTTTTTGCTTAATCTTACTTGATAAACCATATCCTTCATTGCAATCGCAAACTATAGATGCACCTTCTTTCCCAGTTCATTCAGTTCAGTTTTATACCAACCAAGCTGAAGTCACGAGGCAAAGCGAAGTGTCCTTGCAGCCTGGCATAAATCGTATTGAAATAGACAATTTGACTTCGCAAATGCTTGACGATACAATTCGAGTTTCTATTCCTCGAGCCTCCAATTCCACAATGAAAATCCAAACTATAGAAGTGGAATCTGACTATATTCAGATATATAAAACTGAAGAGGCAAAATCTTCTGAGCTTATGCTCAGCCAAGCAGAATCAAAATTACGAAATCTCAGTGATCAATTTGCATCTCTTCAAGAAGAAGAAAGATCATTGAAATCAATTCAAGTTGGACGAATCCCTGATACAAAATCTAAATCTAAAGATAGTATCGGAGAAGTGAGTCCAAACAATTGGATCTCTACTTTAAATTTTATTCAGACTTCTTTAGAAAAAAATCATGACCAAATGCTGGGATTGTTAGACCAAATTGATAAAGCTCGGGAAGAATTGAGTATTGCAATTTTTATTTCCGAAAAATACAAATCAGGAAAATCTATTTCCAAGAAGAAAATTACAGTTGAAATTTATAGCAAAGATAAAAGCAAAGAAACGATAAGCTTATCCTATCGGATGTTTGGTGCATCATGGTATCCAGTTTACAGCGCTCGTGTATTTGGGGAAGGAAGTCGATCGAACGTTCACTTCAATGCATACGCTTTGATTCAAAATGAATCAGGTGAAGATTGGAATAATGCAAAAGTAAGCTTTTCTGCAGCCAACCCATCTGAGTCAGCACAGCTTCCATCACTTAAGATTTGGAAAATTGAATCTCGTATCGTTGATTCTACCAAATCAAATGATAGCTTTTTTTCAAGTAAATCTAAACGTTTGATGGAAAATTCTGTGAGTCCTGCACCTGCAATGGAAGCGATGGATAGAGAAGAAGCAATGCCTATTGCAAGTAAGAACGAATCTCCTAAGTCAGCAAGTATAGGCAAAAAAGATATGGAGAGACAGAGAAGCATTTCCCAGCAAGCCAATCAATCGCAAGGATATTATAACACAAACATTGCACAGATTCCTGATGCTCGAGCTAATAAGAAAACATCCGAGACTCAAAAAGTTCTGAACAATTTCCAACAAAATATTGTTCAACGAGACAATGCATTGAGAAGCAAAGATTATGATAATGCTCTCCATTATAGTGAGAGAATATTAGAAAATATCAATTCGCTCGAACCTAAGTTTAAGAAGTATTTTACTGAAGAATTGATTGCGACAGAGAGAGCCAAAAGGCAATCCCTGGAAATGCAAGAGAAGAGACAATTAATCAGCAGATTGATTCCTCCAAAAACAGGAAGTTTTGATTTCAATTATAGCTCTCAATCACTTGAGAATATTCCATCTGATGGTGCGTTCAGAAAAATTTTCCTATATGAGAAGGATTGGAAGGTTGATCTCAATTATGAAGCAAGTCCGATCACTCAGAAGACAACATTTCTTGCGGGCAATGTAAAATTTGAAAACAAAATTCCCTTACTCTCAGGACCAGTTACAATTTTTTATGAAAATGATTATATCGGCGAATCAGTGATTAATGATGTGTCGATCGATGAACCTTTTACTCTACAATTGGGTGCAATCGAAGATGTACAGATTAAGAGAACGGAAGATAAATTTCGGGAGAAATCAGGACTTCTTAGTAAATCTTTTGTAAATAGCAATACAATAACGATTCAGATCAAAAATCGTAAGAAAAACAAGATATCTATAGACGTATTCGATAGAATTCCGATTTCTACGGATGAAAGAGTCCAAATCACAGATATTAAAATCTCATCCAATCCAGACGAAACGTACAAATCGTACGGAATGTATAAATTTAAACTAAATTTAGATCCTGGGACGGAACAGAAGATCACCATCCAATACAAAATGATTCATCCAGAAAACATACAACCTGTATTCAATCTATCAGGAAGTCCACAATGGTAAGATATAATTTTCATCGTATTACCTTAATTGCAGCTTTATTCAGCTTCTATAATCTATTGGCTCAAGATTCTGCACGAACAATATCAACTGAACCAATAGCGATCCGTAATCTTGAATATAAAATAACCAAGTTCAATCCATCGATCGAAGAAGTGATTGTATATCCTGATCAAGCAATGGTCACACGAAAGGCCAAAATTTCGATTCAACCTGGACGGCAAATCTTGAGATTTGAGAACGGAAGCATCCAGATTGAGCCAAATAGTCTGCGCGCATTTTCATCATCCAATGATTGTATTGTTCATGGGATCACATCAACAGTTGAACGAGTAGTATCTACTCCTTTAGCTCAATTGAAAGAACTCGAAGATAAACTGATGAAGATTGAATATGCTCGAGACAACCATCTCAAGCGAAACGAAAGATATCGATATGATTTACAGAATATTGAAAATTATAGTAAATATTTATCCCATGTTGTCTCGGAAAGCAGTACTAAAACCAAAATCAATGAGAATGCAGAAACCTGGAAAGAATCATTGTCTGCTTTATCAACCAGAAGAGATAGTATAAAAAGTAAACTCCAATCAACCGATGAAGAAATAACAAAAATGAATGATGAAATAAAAATCATCAATGGCAACATCAATAAAATTCGTTCTGCGGGAGATAAGAAATCAAGAGTCATTGAAGTAAATGTTCAGAGCCTAACTGGCAAGGAGACTACCATTAGTTTAAGTTATGTGATCAAGGGAGCGTCTTGGTCAGTTTCTTATGGAATGCATTTAGCTAAGAATGGTTCAGTCCAGATTGATTATTATGGAAATATAGTACAAACTACCGGTGAAGACTGGAATCAAGTTACAGCAAGTCTTTCAACATCGAGTCCATCTCGTGGAGCACAGCGTTCTAAAGTAACACCCATGCAAGTATCTGCAAGAGAGATCTCACCTCAGATTGAATATGTTCAGACTCAATCCATTGCGCAACAGAATGTAGATGATCTATCAGTTGATGAAACTGCAGAAGAATCACCAATTCCAACTACAGGCTCAACAGACGTATCGAGCACTGGAGAATCCTATCTTTTCAAAATTCCACAGAAAGTTACAGCGCCTTCCATACAAAGAGCCCATCGAGTTACGATTGCTCAATTCGAAGAAAAACCAAAGGAAGTTTTTTATCGATTGGTTCCGAGCATTCAACAATCTACTCATCTTGCGGCTATCATTCCGAACAAGAGAGATTTTCCATTGATGGCAGGAAGAGTTGATTCCTTTCGCGATTCTGGATTTACAGGGCGATCCACGATTGAGTTCACTCCATCCGGTCAATCATTCTTGGTTGGCTTTGGTGCCGATCGTTCAGTTGCGGTAAAGCGGAATGTTTCCACCAAACGAGAAACAGTTGGAACAATCAGTTCTGACATATACTATTTTACGGATATAATTGTTGAGATTTCCAATCCTTCAAACGAGAAAAAGAAAGTTTCAACCTATGAGAGAATTCCAGTCTCCGAAATTGAGGATGTGAAAGTAGAACAAATGGAAGAAACCACACCAGGATCTGTAGTCGAGAATCCTGGTATTTTGCGGTGGGATATCAATTTGGAACCCAAATCCAAACAAACGATTCGTCTGCGGTATAGAGTTCGCGTTCCAAAAAATTATCCTGGATCGGTCTACGGAAACTAAAATTCAATACGGAATCGGATAGTCTTTTCGCACTTCTTGGAGATCTTTTAGAACTTCATCATTTAACTTTAAATTGATGGAATCAATATTTTGTTTCAATTGATCCATGGAAGTAGCACCAATTATATTCGATGTAACAAATGGTTGCATCGTAACATAAGCAAGTGACATCTGACTTGGATCGATTCCATGTTTTTTTGCAACACTGTGGTAAGCATTCACTGCATCATGTGCTTGTTTAGTATTTCGCTGATTGTGTTTTCGAAGCATTGTCCATCTTGAACCTGCTGGAATTTTGCCATTGGCATATTTTCCTGTTAGCATTCCTGAAGCTAGTGGTGACCATGCTAGTAGTCCAACATTTTCCCTAATCGATACCTCTGCAAGATCAGGACTATGCAATTGGTAAAGTAGACTGTACTCATTCTGAATAGATACAACCCGAGCGAATCCCTTCTCTTTTGCAATTCTCAGATAGTTCATTGTTCCCCAAGCGGTTTCGTTGGAGAGTCCAATGTTTCGAATTTTCCCTTGTTTAATCAGATCATTCAGAGTCTCCAAAACTTCGTTGAAGTTTTCAAGAACTTCTTCTGTATTGCTTGGATTCGGATTGTAATCCCAAAATTGTCCAAAATGGTAGGAACCTCGATTGGGCCAATGCAACTGGTAGAGGTCAATATAGTCGGTTTGCAATCTTTTTAGAGAGCCTTCTAAAGCTTCGAGAATATTCTTTCGGTCAATCTTGTAATCACCACCGCGAATCCATCGAAGGCCAGGTCCGGCAATTTTCGATGCCAAAATCACTTGATCACGATTTTTCTTTTTCGCAAACCAAGTCCCAATGATTGTCTCTGTTTTTCCGTAAGTGTCAGGCGCTGGTGGAACTGCATACATTTCTGCTGTATCAAAAAAGTTGATACCTCGATCGAGTGCATAATCCATTTGCTCGTGCCCTTCAGATTCTGTATTCTGCTTACCCCAAGTCATCGTTCCGAGACAGAGAGCGCTCACCTTGATATCCGTTCTTCCTAAATTTCTGTATTCCATAGTATACCGTTTAGACAAAATCCCAGATTTCGACATTCGAGAATTCGCAAGTTTCAGAATTTTTTGGAAGAATCTCCCAGATTCCAGATTGAATGGAGGAATCTGCTAATTTCTGAAAAATTCGGCAGTTTCTATGCGTCTAAAAAAGACTTCCCTTATAGTGCGACGCACAAATAATGGTCTCAGAGTCTATAGTGCACTGCACAAAGAGGACAAAATGAAAATAACAAATGAAAACAAAACTTTAGAAATCGCAACTAGACAACAAAAGAACAAAAGAATCCCTTACAAAAAGAGAATTACTGCAATTCTCAGTCTGGTTCTTTTGATTCAGGTTACGAACGACCAAGTTCAGTCTAGAATTCAAGAGAATCAAAACATTCGTGAAGAACAATTCATCAAATCCTACATACAGGGACAGAGACCATCCATTCCAGAAGAAGAATTGAATCGATTGACTCAATCCATCCTAGAAAATTCCGAAAGACTAGATCTTGGAATTAGTAAGGAAGCGATTTATATTGAAAAAACCTATTTCATAATGGCAATGATTCAAACAGAATCTGAGTTCAAAAAAACTGCTAAATCCAAAAAGAACGCTCGTGGGTATATGCAATTGATGGCACCAACTGCGAAGTGGATGCGCCAGATTCATGGAGAGAAATTTGATCCAAAAACAATTCTTGAGCCAGAAGTTAATGTTGAGATCGGTGTGACCTACATGAACTATCTTATATCAGAAATGGGAGATTTGGAAAAAGCAACTCTTGCTTACAACGCAGGTCCAGGTGCTGTCAAAAAATGGGGTGGCGTTCCAGAATATTGGACAACCGTAAACAAGCATTACGACAATATCCAATCTCAACGCAAATTGATTAAGAAAGAAAGCATTAGAACCTATATGGTTTTTCTAAAATAATAAAATGCGAAACAATTTATTGCAGGATTTTTGAAATAAAAATCAGAATTCCTGCAATTATAAGTACAAACCCTACAGATAAAAAAATCCAAGGAAGCTGCTTATTCTGAATTATAAAAGATTCCTGCGGATTATCTGCATTGTAGTAAACAGTAGATTCATCAATAATCTTGTTCAATAAATTATCAGCATCCGATTCAGACAATGCGACTTCTCCTCCTTCCAATTCAATTGAATAGAATTTATCATTCTCGAATTCTCGACCTTCAACCCAGTATTTATATCGAATATCAATTCTATATTTTGCACGAGGACCTGAACTTGAAGCTATTTTTTTTAAATCAATGCTTTTGCTTAGAATCTTACCTGTCGTTTCTTTAAATGTATTCCATTTTTTGGAATGGGAATACATTTGAAATCCCGCATATAGGGCAAATGACCCAATCACGATAAAGAAAAGACTAATTGCTAACATACGATAGGTTACCACTTCACTGATTCTTTCGCCTATATTGGACATTATTTATTTCTATATCCAGAGAGCGAACTGATAGATGAATTTCTAATAAAGATACGCAAAGTGATATCGCCATAAAAATCACTGCAGATCCAAAGAATACACGAGCTGCCATTATCGAATCCAGGAAAACTGAAAATAAAGAACCAGTGCAGAGAAGCAAACTCGTTACTCCAAGTGCTTGAATGTATCGGAGCAAAGATATGCGATATCTAAGATTTTGAATCTGTTGAAAATCTGAATCACGACCGGAATCTTCATACTTTGCAAGTAATTGCCGCATTAAACTAGCAAGTCCGAGAAACCGATTTGTATAAGCAAGCATGAGGAGAGAAATTGCTGGAAAAAGGAGACCTGGAGTATTTGCTTCCATCTTTTCTCAATTGAATAAGACATAAAACTATTACCAAGAATAAATTTTTATTGGTGAGAAAGATTGAGATTTTTTTTGCCAATCCTGACGTTCCTGTGACACTGGACTAAATCTCTATGATAGTATAAAATTGATGTGGAATAACTTAGTATTGTTACATAGCAACGATCCCAATCGATCTAAAATCCAGATCAGTGGATTTGAAGATTGGAATACTTGCCTTCGAACTATTTATATCAGTGATTCAAGAATTGTTGAGAGAGATTCCTATGAGAATTTAGCAAATTACGATTCCTATTTCGGAATGGAAGCTTATCAATTTCTTTTAGAATTAGTCACGGGACTTCATTCGAAGCTATTTGGAGAATCCGAAATCCAAGCCCAATTTCGAGATCGGTTTTCGAACGAGAACATCAATAGAGAATCTCAAGCATTTGGCTTTCTTCAAAAATTGCGAGATGATATTTTAAAAAATGCCAGATCCATTCGATCTCAATATTTAACAGGTCATGGCAGAACAACATATGGTGGAATTGCTGACTCTCTCCTTCCACGAAATATTTCCGTTTCATTGATAGGAACTGGAAAACTTGCCGAATCCATTATCGTTCATTTATTAAAAAAGAATAGAGCAGTTCAAGTGGTTGGACGAGATCCTCAAAACTTAGAACGTTTCAAACTAAAATACAAAGTCTCAACCTGCTTATGGGAAGATTACGAACCAAGTAGTTCTTCTATGGTAGTCTGTGCCCCAGTTCCTATCACGGATTGGATAAATCGAATGTCAGATGATTCGATCGTATTAGATTTTAGAGGTGAGGTCTCGGAGTCGCTTACTCCAACTCATATTCAATATATTTCACTTCTAGAAATAATGGATACGATTCGTGGATGTGAAGAAAATATAAAAAATCTGCATCTAGAAATTCTTTCCAAAATAGAAGAAATTATAAATGGAATCAAGAAAGAGCAGATCCATATTCCGCATGGCTGGGATGATCTAATTTGTCTAACACGATAATAATCGGAGCACGCAAGTCTGCACTTGCAAAAATTCAAGCTTATAGAGTAGGACAATCGATTCTTGAATTAAATCCTAACCTTATCATCGAATACTGCTTTCAAGAAGCAGCTGGTGATAAAGACCTAACAAGCCCTTTATGGAAGATGGAAGGAAAAGGTGTTTTTACTAGAGATTTACAAGTTGAATTGATAGAGAATCGTATCGATTGCGTTGTTCATTCATGGAAAGATCTTGATTTAGAAGAAAGAAGCGAGACAGAAACACTCTCAATACTACCAAGGGAAGACCAGAGAGATGTCTTGCTAATCAAATCAAAATTATGGGAAACTGCAAAATCCGTATCACCTAACAAACTCAATGAAATTCTAAAAATCTGTACATCCTCACCAAGAAGAGAATACAACCTTGGTAAATTTTTACCTTCGCTACTTCCAATTCAATTCTCGAATTGTAAATTTTCCTTCACTCCCATTCGAGGGAATATTCAAACAAGGATCAAAAAATTCTTAGATGGAGATTATGCTGGACTCGTTATAGCGAAAGCAGCTCTCGATCGATTGATTGGATTCAATAGCCTAAACCCAGATCTTATTTCTGAAGACGATTGGAATGATTTTTCTCATACTAAACAATTCATCCAACAAGGAATTTCCTTATGCCAGTTTATGATTCTTCCTCTATCATTAAATCCTAACGCACCTGCTCAAGGCGGATTGGTCTTGGAATTACGTAAGTCCGATCATAGAATCAAAGATCTGTTCATGAATCTACAAGATGCAAAAGCAGATTCCTCATCGCACTTAGAGCGGAAAATTCTAAAAAAATATGGTGGAGGTTGCCATCAGAAAATTGGAGTTGCTGTTCTTGAACGAGATTATGGACAGATTGTCTACACGAGAGGATTAACTGATCAAGGTATTGAACTTCATTCTGAAGAAATCATACGAACGAATTCAATAGAAAAATTCCATTTGAATGAAACATGGCACCCATCCATAAACCAATTTATAAAGAGCCGTGAAAGAATTCCATGCGCAATAGCATCTAACGCTGATTTGTGGATAACAAAGAGCTTTGCTTTACCAAAAAAATTACCTGCACCTAAACTTATCTGGACCGCAGGAACCAAAACTTGGAAAGAACTTGCTCGGCGTGGATATTGGGTAAATGGAACCAGTGACGGGCTAGGTGAATCTGATTCCGTAGACCTTGAAAACTTAACTGGACGTGTAATCAATTTTGTAAAGCTTACGCATGATCAATCACAAGAATTACAAAAAGAATCCAAATTCAGAATAGTTAGTACATACAGAATTTCTAATATGACTTTGCCTCAGGCTTTTAATCCGGATAGATTAAAAGCCGCATACTGGAGCAGCAGTAGTGAGTATAAAAAACTCACAGACCTTTATCCTCAAATGAAAAAGCTCATTCATTTTTGTGGACCTGGATCAACTTACAGATTTATACGAAATGATCTTATTAAAGAGCTAGATGCGAAGATTTATATTACATTGAGTTACGAACATTGGAAAAGAGAATTTATTATTTCGACGGAGACCAATCATGAAATCTAGAGAACTTTTTGAACGAGCAAAACTTGTCTCACCAGGTGGCGTGCATTCACCGGTTCGGTCTTTTAATTCTGTCGGAGGAACTCCAATTTTTTTTGAGACAGCTCAAGGAGCGATGATGACTGATGTTGATGGCAATCAATACATTGATTATTGCCAAAGTTTTGGTCCTCTCCTTTTCGGGCACCGTGATGAAACGATTTCAAAAACAGTTCGAGAAACTGTCGATATGGCTTGGTCATTCGGGGCCTGTGAACCGTATTCTCTAGAGCTTGCTGAATTCCTTGTATCAAGAATTCCATTTATAGATAAGATTCGATTTGTAAATTCGGGAACCGAATCCGTGATGAGTGCATTAAGAGTTGCTCGAGCCGCAACAAAACGTCACAAAATTCTCAAATTTGATGGATGCTATCATGGTCATTTGGATGCCTTACTTGTAAAGGCTGGATCTGGTTTAGCCGGTGAGAGTTCGAGTGATAGTGCTGGAATCGGAAGTGAGATCATTGCGAATACATTAGTTTTACCTTTAGATGACGAAGAAGCACTGGAGAAATTATTCGAACGAGAAGGAGATCAGATTGCAGCTGTCGCAATTGAACCTCTACCAGCTAATTATGGTTTGCTTATACAAAGAAAAGAATTTATTGAAAAAGTCGCCAAACTATCTAGGAAATATGGAGCGTTACTACTGTTTGATGAAGTGATATCTGGATTTCGCGTGTCACCTTTAGGAATGGCAGGTGATTTAGGAATTGAACCTGACTTGGTTTGTTATGGCAAAATCATTGGCGGTGGATTTCCCGTTGGAGCCTATGCAGGGAAAAGTCAGTATATGGATTTGGTTGCTCCGCAGGGACCAGTATACCAAGCAGGCACATTGAGCGCGAATCCGTTTGGAATGAGAGCCGGGCTTGCTATGATGCAAAAAATCTGGCAAGAACAACCTTACGATCTTTTGAGTAAATCCTGCAAAGAACTAATGAATGGATTGGTTAGAATTTTAAATCTATATGCAAGAATTGATGAGAAAACCAATACAATTTTCTCTCAAAATAAAAATTACATTTCTGAGATCGAATGGGAATCCGTGACCTATGGATCTTTATTCTGGCTAAAGCAAAAGACCGAACAACCTGTCCGCTCGATTGATGCGATTCCGATTGGACATAAACAAAGGTTTGCAAGAATTTTTCATGCTTTATTGAATCAAGGAATCTATCTAGCTCCAAGTGGCTACGAAGTTGGATTTCTATCAACAGCACATACCAAGTCAATCATTGATGACACTCTTGATAAAGCAGAGAATGCAATAAAAAAAGAATTTGGTAAGTAAAACGAATTCAGATCGCAAAGGGCAATAAATTATGACACCAAATTCTTCAGAAAAAAATTCAATTGATCTAGGACTAGGTAGCCAATCAAAATTCGAAATCAGTGAAGAAAATAAGAATATTAGATACTACAATCCTCTATTTGCAAATGCTTTGAGAAAAATTCCTCAAAGCACACCTCCGATATGGTTTATGAGGCAAGCGGGAAGATACCATTCTCATTATAGAAAACTAAAAGAAAAATATTCTTTTATGGAACTCTGTAAAAATCCTGAATTGGCAGCGGAAGTAGCATTGGGTCCTGTGGCGGAATTTCAATTTGATGTTTCCATATTGTTTTCAGATTTACTTTTCCCTTTGGAAGCTCTTGGCTTTGGATTAACTTATAATCCAGGACCAATTCTCTCTAAGCAACTAACAGATATTTCTGAATTGCGTAATTTGCATTCATTGGATGATGCGGTTCATTTTTTGGAATTTCAAAAAGTTGCGATGCAGAAAACCAGAGCAATTCTTCCCGATGACGTTTCTCTCATCGGGTTTGTGGGCGGTGCTTGGACTTTGTACAGTTATGCGACAATTGGGAATCACCAAGGTTCCATTGTTAAACCAAAAACCAATACTGACTTGATCAAAGGTTTCTATGCAAAAATACTACCCTTACTTATTGAAAATATTCGCTTACAAATTATTGGTGGTGCGGAAGTTGTGATGGTTTTGGATACTTCTGCGGGAGACTTAAGTCCGTTACAATTTCAATCTTATGTTGTGGAACCATTAAGTGAAATTACTAAACAATTTCCGAATCGTATCGGTTACTATACAAAACATAGTACGAAGGATCAATTGATACTGCTACAGAATGTCGAAGGATTGGCAGGTATAGGAGTTGATCATAGATTTTCTATTGAGAAACTGATGCAAGAGAAAGTATCAAATGGATTTCTTCAGGGTAATTTTGATCAAACTCTATTGTTTCTTCCATACAACGAATTTGAAAAAGCTTTCCGTCAATATCTACGCCCAATTCAAAACCTAAGCATTGAAGAAAGAGCAGGTTGGGTTAGTGGATTGGGACATGGAATACTACCTGCAACTCCCGAAGAAAATGTGAAAAGGATGGTAAATATTATTCGTGAGGTTTTCCAATAATTTATGACTAGTTCTGTTCTATTACAAAAATACGATATCCCAGCTCCAAGATATACAAGTTATCCAACGGTTCCATATTGGACGGACAGTCCGACATCAGAAGAGTGGATCAATTCACTTGAACGAACTTTATCAAAATCTGACACAAAGCTTAGTATATATATTCATATTCCCTTCTGTGAGACACTCTGTACTTTCTGTGGATGCAATACTTCTATAACCAAAAATCATTCGGTTGAAGACCCATATCTTTCTGCTCTTTTCCTTGAAATTGATACTTATCTTGAGAAACTTCCAAAATTGAAAGACACTCCTATAGTCGAACTTCATTTAGGTGGAGGTTCCCCGACCTATCTTTCAGAATCTAACCTGGATCTATTAGTCAACAAAATATTGCAAAGTTTTAGAATTACAAAAAATTCTGATTTCTCAATCGAAGTAGATCCAAGAAGAACTACAAAATCACAATTGGAAGTTTTGTTCCGAAATGGTTTTCGGAGGATCAGCCTAGGAGTTCAAGATTTTGATTCAGAAGTTCAAAGATTGATCAATAGAAACCAAAGTTTTGATCAAACAAAAAAGACCACAGATGAAGCAAGACTTCTTGGATATAACTCTATAAATTTTGATCTTATATATGGGTTACCCAAGCAAAACTTAGATACTATGAGAATCACTCTAGATAAAACATTAGAGCTCAGGCCAGATAGAATTGCTTTTTATTCTTATGCTCACGTTCCCTGGATCAAAGCATCGCAAAGACTTTTTACAGAAGCAGATCTCCCACAGGCAATGGAGAAAAGAAATTTATATGAGTACGGTCGCAGTCGCTTAGAAGATGCTGGATATAAAGAAATAGGGATGGATCATTTTGCTTTAGAAACAGATGAGTTGTGGAAATCCTATCAAGCCGGAAATCTTCATCGTAATTTTATGGGATATACTCCTCAGAGTACGGATATTTTGTTAGGTCTCGGAACGTCCGCAATTTCTGAGACTCCTGACTGTTTTCATCAAAACGAAAAATTAGAAATAAAATATAGAAAAATTGTTCATGAAAAAAATATCCCAACATTGCGTGGTCATAAACTCAATGTTACCGATCAATTTCATCGAAAACTACTACTGTCCTTGATGACAAGATGGCAATTGGATGTTCCAAATGAAATGCTTCAAAATATAAAATTATATCTTGCAGAGATGGAAGCTGATGGACTAGTGGAATGGAAAGCGAACACTTTGTACATCACGGAGATGGGAAAGCCTTTTCTTAGAGTGGTATGTACTGCTTTCGATGAGCGACTTCGTGCAAGTAAGCTAAAGGAAGAAATGTTTTCCAGAGCAATCTAATTGCGAAATTGTAAAATCTGTTCATGACTACTCGAATTTCAAATAAAGTTATAATTATTGGCGGTGGTATTAGCGGTCTGGCAGCTGCTTATGGTGCCATTCAAGATGGCAAAAAACCAATCATCTGCGAAGCGAGTTATCGACTAGGCGGGATGATCCAGACAATACAAACAGATTTTGGTTTGGTTGAGAGAGCAGCTAACGGATTGCTTTTATCTAAACCATTGGAAAGAATGTTTAGTAAAATTGGCTTATCTCCAATTCCGCATCTCAAAGATTCTAAGAAAAGATTCTTCTGGTACAAGGACAAAGTATCTCAGTTACCTCTAAGTTTTCTAGATATCGGTCGATTTCTATTTGGTGCAATTTTTTTGAATTGTCAACCAACTGAACGAGAGGATATGAAAGATTGGAGTTCCAGAATTTTTGGTTCAAACTTTACCAATCAATTCCTTGAGCCAGCAATCGGCGGAGTATATGCATCACCTCTCAATTTGATGGATCCAAATTGTGCATTCCCTGAAATATTAAAATCATCTAATCGAAGTTTATTGAATAGATTATTTAGAATACGATGGAATAGGAAAATAAATTATAAACCACAATATGTGGGTTCGGTTTCATTCGAAGGAGGCATGCAATCCTTAATAGATCATTTAGCGTTATACATTCACAAACATGGAGAAATTCGATTTGGACAGTCCAAATTAAATTTAACTAATCTACGCAAAGAATTTCCTCAGACAGAAATCATTATCAGCTTACCTATTCAATCTTTATATCACATTCTCCAGTCAGATCCCTGGTCAAAAGTTTTTCTTGATGAATATAAAGTGACGAAAGTTCCTACAACGTCGATAGCTACTGTCACTCGATTTTCTAAAGATAGACTACTGAAGAAAAAGGGATTTGGAATTTTATTTCCAAGAAATTCTAACATATTAGCAAATGGTGTTTTATTCAATGATCACATTTTTCCAAATAGAACAATTGATCCGTCAATCCATTCTGAGACTTGGATTTATTCGGGCGATGCAATTCGTGAATTCACAACACACCAAATAAATGATCTTGTAGAAAAAGATAGAAAATGTATTCACAATTCGAATTTTCCTGCACTAGGTTCCTTTTGTCAAAAATGGGAGAATGCCCTACCGGTTTATGGAAAAGAATTGATTAAACTAAATTCATGTTTAAATAACATTGAATTGGAGACTAAACGAGCAAAACGCCCAATTCGATTCATTGGAAACTATAGATCAGGAATTGGGCTGAGAAGTATAATTGATCTTGCTTTGAAATAAATTTTCATTTTTCTGTAAACCTCTTTGATGGTTATCGTCTAACTTTATAATTTATGAAAGAAAGATCCCATTTCCATATTCCGACTAGAATACAGTTACCTCGAGAGATACTCGGGATTTTCGATGCTGCAAAATTACTTTTCAAACTTAATAAATTAAGAACCATTATGCCACGGGGGAATGGTGAAACGGTCGTTGTTCTGCCGGGATACGCGACGGATGACCTTATCACTACGCCACTTCGTTCCTATATTTCTAGTCTAGGTTACAATAGTTTAGGATGGGGACTTGGTACCAATCATGGCAATGTTCCCTATCTACTTGAGAAACTAACAGTTATGATGAGAAAAATCCACTCCGAGACGGGATCCAAAATTAAATTAATTGGATGGAGTCTAGGAGGATATCTTGCTCGCGAAACCGCAAGAGACAATCAAGATATTATTGAGAAAGTGATAACGATTGGTGCACCATTAATCGGTGGCCCCAAATATACTTCTATCTCAAATGTTTTTGCGCAACAATTTGGAATTGATATCAATGAACTAGAAAAGGAAATCGATGAGAGATACAAAGTTCCATTGGAAATTCCAGTATATTCTATCTATTCTAAGAGTGACAACATTGTAGGCTGGAACGCATGTATTGATAATTTATCTCCCAATGCGATCAACCAAGAAATTCGATCAACTCATATAGGACTTATTGCAAACTATGAATCTTATAAATTTATAGGTCAATTTCTAGCATGACAGATTTTTGAAATTACTTCGCCGCCCAGATTAAGACAAAGACATTCTTCTTTGAGGTGAGGCTTTGTTGAGAGTAACGATAGGTCCGCTAAATATTCCATAAAACTTGCGTATGTTCCAAATGCAGGAATACGATGATAGGAATTGGCACCGGCTTCGAGAGCAATATCCCTGAGTTCGACTCCAATCTCTTCAAGGGTTTCCAAGTGATCGCTTACAAAACTAATTGGATAAATTGCTATATTTTTACCTTGTTTACCTAACTCTGTAACCGTACGAATTGTATTCGGTTCCGTCCATTTTGAAGGGCCAACTCTACTCTGAAAAGAAAGATGAACTTTACCTAGAAACCCAAAAGTCCTAAGTGCTTTTTCTATTCCATCAATACAAACCTTCATCTCTTCAACGTATCGATCGCCTTTATTGATTAGGCGCATTGGAATTCCATGGGCTGAGAAAACTAAATCTAGATTCTTCCAATTATCTATAGATTTGTCTGACTCTAAATGAATGAATTGACTGTGATCCAAATTTCCTTTAAAAAACTCTAGGATAAAATCAGCTGTAAGTTTTTGAAATTTTGGGTCAATTGCAAATCCATCTACCCATCCTATCAATCCGATTGGACAATATCTCAATTTCTCTTCAAATATTTTGGCTATTGATAGAGTTGTTGAGCGAGAAAATTGTGGAAATAAAGGAATTATAATGTTATCTTCGCTTGGTGTAAGTTCCTTTTCACTCAAATCCCGAATATTCGGATATCCGCAAGCCATTGCAACTTTTCCAGTCCAAGATTTATTAGTCTTTTCTGATAAAATAGACGCGACTGCATCCGCTTGTTTTTTTGTTTCGGATACTAGTGGAGATCCTCCACCAAATCCCATGGATGCGTACTTCTCAGCAACTTTTGGTGCTCGCTTAACTGCTATAAATTTAGCTAATTTTTTTCTGATCGGTTCCCATAAAGGAAGATCAAAAACATATGGATCCAAAAAGAGATCGAGCAGAAATTTTTCTATTTCTTCACGATTGGCTGGACCACCAAGATTGATTAATGTAACTGAAGATGATTCTTGCTGGGTCATGAAATAAACTAAACAACCAACTCTTCTTCACCCGCACGAGCAACGACGATCTCACCTTGGTCTTCAAGTTTACGTATGATATTTACAATTTTTTGCTGAGAATCTTCAACATCTTTCAGACGGATTGGTCCCATAAAATCCATATCCTCACGAAGTAAATTGGCAGCACGTTTGGACATGTTCTTGAAAATTTTATCTTGCACTTCTGTATCAACCGATTTCAAAGCTTTCGCGAGATCTTGGTTATCTACTTCGCGTAGTACTTTCTGTATCGCTCTATCATCAAGAAGTACAATGTCCTCGAATACAAACATTCTCTTCTTAATCTCTTCTGCAAGTTCTGGATCTTCTTCTTCTAGCGCTTCAATAATTGTCTTCTCAGTTCCACGATCCACCAAGTTAAGAATCTCAACAACAGAATCTATACCACCCGCTGATGTATAATCTTCTGATGCAAGTGTTGATAATTTACGCTCTAACACCCGTTCAACTTCACGTAATACATCCGGTGACACCCTGTCCATTGTTGCAATTCTTTTGGCAACATCTGCTTGGATTGTATGAGGAAGATTTGATAATATATTCGATGCTTTTTGAGGATCCAAGTATGATAAGATCAAGGCAATTGTTTGGGGATGCTCGTTCTGAATAAAGTTTAATAGATGTTGTGGGTCAGTTCTTCGAATAAAGTCAAAGGGTCTCACTTGCAATGACGAAGTAAGACGATTGATGATGTCTATAGCTTTTTGATTTCCGAGCGCTTTCTCTAATAATCCTCTAGCGAAATCAATACCACCGTTCGTAATGAACTCTTGAGCCATCATTAGCTCATTGAATTCAACTAAAACTTTTTCTTTGTCTTCCGGTGTGATCTTATCGAGACGTGCGATCTCAAATGTGATCTGTTCGATCTCATCTTCACGTAAATGTTTAAAAATCTCTGCAGCTACTTCATTCCCAACAGCAACTAAAAATATCGCTGCTTTTTGCCTACCTGTGAGTGCTGCCTTCTTATTTAACACGAGAGATAACCTTCTAATTTAGACTATCGGTCAGTTTTTGGAATCGTGCTTTAAATTTTTCCATGACTTCACGATTTCTTCTAATTCGATAATGCTGGTCTCTAAGTCCTTTTTTCCAGATTCCTCGCCAGCCAGAATCTTATGTCCGATTGAGGATGTTTTATGAAATTGATCACTTAAATTTTTGAGATATACTGACAGATCGGCTGGATTGAGTTTTTTTCTCTTGAGAATAGCGGAGGAACTGTATTTCCAGATCATAATCAGAATAGAAATTATATGAACAGGTAATAGTAAATAAATTGCCGCCTTGGCAATACGGCTCCAAGAAACAGTTTGAATTCTCGAACTAAAGGAAATTGAGGAATCAAGACTTCCAGAGGCAATATATTCGGAATAGCCCCAACCAAAACAAATGAAAATCACAACGAACGTAAAATTCAACTTTGGTGTTGTTGGAAAGATTACATTTACCCAAGAAAGAAGCAAGATTGCAACAAGGAGGATAAGAAAAACTTCCCAAGGCAAAAAATTAAAAATTGGTTCGAGAAAATCTATAGTGGTTGTTACGATGGTTTTGGTGGTGGAAAGAAAATTTTGAGTCGAATTAGCAAAATCTTGAAGATCAGCAATTCCTTCTAAAATCTTGTTATAGGCATCTTTTATTACAGTCATGGTGAATAAACTCAAATCAATACTATTCGATTTATTTGAAAAGATAAAAAATACACGTCCCCTATTTCTATTTCTTTTAGGCTACATATGCATTGCCTTTCCTTTGATTGTTTGGCATGAGCAGCATCTCCCAACTTCCTATATTCTAATTCTTGCAACTTTAACATTAATTATAGGATCTCTTGTCTTCCTAGCAAGTATAATCATATATACGAAGTTATTGAATATTGGTTTTCATCCAGTTTATGAATTTTGCATTCTTGTAGTGTTTTATTTTGCATTGCAAATGTCTGGGTTTTTAGAGAATCGAGCCGGTGTTGTATTTGTATTGATTTTTTTAGGAGCAGCTACGCTATTTCGAATCATTCGAACCAAGCTTCATTATCTTTTGGCTATGCTTGCCATGATTTTAATGGCAAATGGTCTGCTATCATTTGTTTTTCTGCAAAAAATTGAATTGTATACTGCCTATCACTTGTTTCGATCTGCAGTTCAATTTACCGAAGCCGATCTATCTGGATGGAAATGGGAAGAAGAAACAAGAACGCTATCGAATCGATCTATTCCTATTTCCATGATTTTGCCAGACACAATGTTCTTTCACAATCCTGAAGATTTAGGACTCAAAGATAAAACTGGAACTGGACAGATTGCGGGAATTATATCAGCCAGCGATCACGATCCAAATGCATATCCTTTTATCAGAATATTCTATTTCCCTGCTTTTATTCCCGTAGAGAATGAACTGATTCGTGTGGAAGTGGAGAAATATATCCAATTCCAAGAAAAGCAGGGCGAGATAGAAGATGTTAACGAAATCCAACCTGATCGAGGAACGGTATTTCCAAATGCTTCGGGAACGAATGCATTTTGGACTTTTTACGATATAATCAGACCAAGATATGCCAAAACTGGATACTATTTCTTAAGATTAGAGAAAGGTCCTTCGATTCTCCTACACCTAACAGAAAATCTTGAGAAAGGGGATTTTCATGAGCCTTCAATGGATAGTCTTCTGGAATCAATTCGATTTATCTGGAAGGAATAGTTCTAAAGTTTATTATAAATTTTTAAAACTTAAAATTGACATTGGATCTAGTATCACATCATTTACTTTGATTCCTAAATGAAGATGGGGCCCAGTAGACATTCCAGTTGATCCAATTTTACCAATTTCTTGACCTTTCTTGACTTTATCACCAGGCTTAACGGCGATTGATGATTGGTGCATATAAAAAGAAAATATCTTGTTACCATGATCTATGATCGTGAAATTTCCTTCAAAATACATTTCTCTAGCTAAAACAACCGTTCCGTCTTGAATTGCAAAAATAGGAGTACCAGATGATCCTCGAAAATCCAATCCGCCATGAGGTTTCCCTTTGGTTTTATTATAATCACGCCTCACATAAAATGGACTGGTAAGATAAACTTTTTTTACAGGCATAACAAATCCGCTTGTGAATTGCAGATCGCTCATAGAAGAGAAGGCAGTATTTTTCGCTGCTGAACATTCTTGGATGAATTTTAAAACTTCATCGGAATATTTTTTTTCTGTATATTTCTTATCAAGTGTTATAGATTGTTTTTTGATTACGAGAAAGTCTGTTGTATGGATATCAATTTCGTATTTCTTAGTTCCATATTTTACAAATAAGATTTTCGATTGGATTTCAATTTGGAGAGTTTTATTTTTGTATTCGGGACTGATTGGTATAAAGCCAATCATTTCTTCGGTATTTGATTTTGGTGAGAGCAGCACAGGTTTATTGTCTGCGAGCATTTTGAATTTCTCACTAAAGACTCCTGGTTTCAAGGATTTTATACTAACATAGATTACTTCACCCTGCGCAAAATTTCTTGCTTTCATCTCCAGTATAAATTTCTTTTCTTTTTTAGAGATTACAGAAAGCTTAGACTCTTTTGCATCAATTGGGACAATTGAAAAACACGAAATATAAATAAGTAAATAAATTATTCTAAGGAACGCTGACTCCATACTTCAAGGTTCGGAACCTTTTGAGAAGTTCTTCAAACTCTTTTTCTGGAATTGGTCGAGAAATATAAAAACCTTGAATCATATCACAACCTTGCTCTCGAAGTATCATAAGCTGTTCATGATCCTCCACACCTTCAGCGACAACTAAAAGATTTAATGAATGAGCCATATTGATGATTGCAGCAGATATTGCGCGATCATTTTCATTTGTTACCAAATCTTGGATAAAACTTCGATCGATCTTTAGATGATGAACATCTAAGCGTTTTAGATAACTCAATGATGAATATCCTGTCCCAAAATCATCAACAGATAGGAGGACACCCATCTTAACTAAATCTCGAAACATTGCGATACTTGATTCTGGATTCAACATGATAGAACTTTCCGTCAACTCGACTGTAAGAAAATTAGCTGGGAGCTGAGATTCTGCGAGAACACGCTTAATATCTTCCGCAATCCCAAATCCGTTCCATTGTTTCGCACTAATATTCACAGAAATTGGAAAATCTATTAGCCCATCGTCAATCCAAGACTTCGCGGCTTGACATGACTTTTCCAAAACACATAGACCAATATCATAAATTAATCCCGTATCTTCAGCAACTCCAATGAATTTTCCAGGCATTACCAATCCTTTCTGCGGATGGTTCCAACGAATCAGAGCCTCAACTCCACATAGTTCGCCTGTCTTTATGGAAATTTGTGGTTGGAAATAAATTTCAAATTCTTTTGCTTGAATTGCACGTCTTAAATCATTCTCAACTTCCAAGCGACCTTGAACAATTTCCATCATTTTATTAGAGTAGTAAGAGAAATGATTTTTACCTTTATTCTTACTAGAATACATAGCCATGTCCGCCGACTTAATCAGACCCGCTGAACCATCCGCATGCTTAGGATACAATGCAACTCCCATACTAAATGTAATATGAAGTTCTCGTTCTTCCAATTGATAAGGTTTGCGTAATTCCATTTGAACGAAAAGAATTATAGATTCAAGCTCGGTCTGGTTTCTATATCCGCGAACAACTAAGCCAAATTCATCACCTCCAAAATGACCAATAAAATATTTCTTGGATACGATTTTGACAAGACGATCAGCAACTCCTTTAAGAAGTTGATCTCCCCTAACACTTCCTAATGACTCATTCACTAATTTGAAATTGTCAATATCCATCACAATTACTGCTAATGATTCTTGTTGTGACTTAACGATTGATAATATTTCTTTTAATTCTGATTCAAATAAAATTCTATTCGGGAGTTGGCTGGTTGCATTATAGTATGCAAGCGAGTGAATCTTTTCTTCAGCAGATTTCCTTTCTGAAATATCGCGAAAGGTTGCAATGATATGTGCTACTTGTCCTTTCTGAAATACTCTCCAAGTAGATTCCATTGGAATCCATTTCCCAGAGTTACTACGTAATCCTTGATTGACAATGCTTGCTCCGTGAAACTCAGCGTTACTTGAATTTTCATCCATATTCGTACTAAGGAAAGAAAAATCCATCCCAATCAATTCAACTTCTGAATAACCTAATACTATGGTAGCAGTTTTGTTAGGCTGAACTATTTTTTTTGTTTCTGCATCGATAATAAAAATTAAATCCAAGGAATCGCGGAATACATTTTCCCATTCAACCACGGTTTCTTCAAGCATTCTAATATGTGCATTATTCTGTTTATCTTTTTGTTTAAGATCAATAGCTGTTTTTATATGTTTAAAATGGTCTGAAGCCAAATCTTTTACAGTGATATAGAAATCAGCAATCTTACCATTTTCAGACAGCTTCTTATCTACATTATCTGACTCTGTAATGACAACTGTTAAGGAGTTTGGAAATTCTTCGATTACTCGCTTGCACCAATGGTTGGAATTTGAATCTTCAATTAGAAAGAATATGGAATCTCTGTTTCTCTCAACCCTAGAGAAATAAGATTCGTCTGATAGCAAAATAGGTACAGTATCCCAAGCAGACATTAATATGTCTGATATATACATCGAAAGGTTTGTTTTTGATGAGCAAATATATTGAACCATTCGAACCCGATGATCCAGAAGATAGGATTTTTTAAACTCGGTCAATGAGAATTCAGAAATTTATTATTTTTACAAAAAATTGCTAAATTCTTGGAATATTTCTAGTTTCTTTGACCTATTATAGCCCCACCAGTTTTTTCCATCATTCTTTCTTTTGTTAGAATTAAATCTTCGCGATTATCCGCTGCCATTTCTCCCGTTCCGTCAAGATAGATTGCTCCCTTGGGGCAAGCTTCTTCACAAAGTCCGCAAAAAATACAACGCAATAAGTCAATTTCAAATTTCTTAGCAAATTTATCTTCAGGATGCAAATGCTGAATCTCAGGCGTTACTTCTCCAGCTTCTATATAAATCGCATTGGCTGGACAGATCCACATACAACAAAAACAACTCGTGCACCGTTCTCGCTCTTTCTCGTCCCGCTTCATGGAATGCATTCCACGAAACCTGCTCGAGTATTGCCTTTTCTTATCTGGATATTCAATTGTAGGAACACGATTCAATACGGCAACCTTGAGAAAATGCTTCAGAGTAATCCAAAGTCCCTTACTGATTGAATAGAAATAAAACCTCTCTATCCAAGAAAATTGGTGACGCTTTGCAACATTTACAACATTAATTGTGGCCAAGAGCAACTTCCTCCTTTATAGGATTCTGAATTTCTTTTAGCAGTCTGCTAAAAATCTCTGAAGTGCTCAAAAGACCTTGAGGCGCTTTCATAGATTTTTCAAATGATTGAACAAGTCCATTCTTATTGGTAAAACTTCCACCTTGTTCTGCAAATATTTGGATAGGCATAGCAAGTCCAGCCTTCATTACTGAATCACTTAGATTTGTATCCAATACGACCACCTTGCTTAACTTAGATGGATCTATATTCAAAGGCAAAGTTTCTTTAATGACTATTAACATATCAATTTTGCCTTGATTGAATGAATCAATAATTTTATGAATTCCATCATTGGATTTAAGTCCTAAATCCATAGCTCCACGAGTATTAGGATGCCAATCTTTTGTTAACAAGAAATCAACTTGCTCTGTGTCTTTATATTGAGGATCCATAACTCGAGCTTCCCATACAATTTTCTTCTGGCTATCAATTGATACTAGTTGATCAACAATCGCCTTAGAGCTTGAAAGTGATTCATTAGTTTCATGCCCTCCACCGAGTATAGCAATTGAAGAAGAAGCTTTCCAATTATCAATTAAGCTACTGAAGACGTCTGTAGAAATCGATGGTGATCCGTCTTTAACATAAGTAAGCAAACGGTTATCGTTCATCCAATCTAAATCAAATCGACCTTTGTCACAGAGAAAATACATATCTTTCTCGGGTCGCTCTTGCACCATATAGCGATACATTTTATTGTCTCTTACGTTTGCTTTTACGTTGCATCCAGTACTGCATCCGTGACAAACTGATTCATAATTTTTATACCACCATACTCTTGATTTGAATAAGGTTTCATGATTGAGTAGGGCACCCACAGGACAGATGTCTGCTAAAGCACCTTGGTAATTATGATTGATTGGTTCTTCTTTGGCCAATCCAATAATGGAATGGTAACCTCGTTCGAATAAACCCAGATTCGATTCTCCGACTTTCTCTTCTTCGAATCGAACACATCGATAGCAAACAATACATCGATTGTGATTTATGATTAAATTAGTGCCAATTTCCTCTTGAGGAACATTTCGTTTGGTGAACTCAAAACGAGATACACCCTTCCCTGATCCAAATGCGTTATCTTGCAATTGGCATTCTCCTGCTTTATCGCAGACAGGGCAATCTAACGGATGATTGGCGAGAAGAAATTCCATTGTTCCAGCTCGACCTTCTTTTACACGATCACTTTTGGTGATGATAGAAAGTCCTTCCTTCACAGGAGTATTGCAAGCGGCTTGTAATCGTGGAACACCTTCGATTTCGATCAAACACATCCTACACATTCCAACAACAGTTAGAGCAGGATGATAGCAGAAAAAAGGTATTTCTACCCCGGCATCTTTGGCTGCATCGATTAAGTTTTTCTTTTCATCTACTTCGTATTCTACGCTATCAATTTTAATCTTAACCAAAAGCTAACCTCCGCCCTTAGAGACAGACTAAGCCCTAGATTGTATCTTGCAACTCAATAAATTTGGGAATTTATCAGGTTCTAATTTCGCTTGGATGATTTCATCTGCAAAAATTTGAATCTGCCCAGATCTAAGATTTGTATTCTTATTGATTTTGTTTAGAAATTCATCGAGGATACGAAAGCTTGCGGATTCAGCAAAGAAAACATCTTGGATATTTATTTCCATAGCTGAGGTAGTCGAACGAGCTTGAATATAATCCATAACTCGAGCAGCAATTTCGTCCGCACTATTCTTACGTGGGCAGCCTTCCAAATTGAGAGTGATTGAAGGTGCAGCTCCATCATTGAGGGAAATTTTCAAGGGAAATCCCCGTTTCTCTACCAATTCTCCTTTGGATATAGTGAGAGTGGAGAGAACTTTTTCCATAAGTCCATCCACATCAATTGGCTTAAGGATATAATGGCTAACTTGTCTCTGAGCTGCTCGTAAAACATTTTTTCTTTCGCCGGCTGCAGTAAGAACGATTGTTGGAGTTTCTTTAATGAATTCAGCTGCCTTTTCTAGAAATGCCAATCCATCAAGGTAGGGCATCATTATGTCGCTTATTATGAGGTCATATTCATTAACTCTAACCTTTGATAGAGCAGCCATTCCATCTGCAACATGGGTAACATCAAAATTGTATCTATCCAAAGAATGTATCACAACCTTTGCAGAATTATCATCATCTTCAGCTAATAATATTTTAAAAACTTTTTGCATATTCCAACTCCTACTTTTTCAACACCCATTTCAAATACCATTCAGGCTGAAGCGCTCTCTGATAGAAGTAGGCATCAACCAGAATCAAATTGATTGCCGCTTCCACAATCGGAACTGCGCGCGGTAGCACACAAGGATCATGTCTACCTTTTGCCTGTAAAATCGTTTCTTCGTTCTGCGCATTTACAGTTTTCTGCTCTTTCTTGATGGTTGAAGTTGGTTTAAATGCAGCTTTCACTACAAGTTCCATTCCATTTGTAATTCCACCTTGCAAACCACCGGAATGATTGCTTCTAGTGCGAATTCTACCATCTTTATCTTTATAAAATTCATCGTTGTGCTTGCTTCCGGTCAGTCTTGTTCCTGAGAATCCAGAACCAATCTCGAAACCTTTGCAAGCAGGAATCGAAAGAATGGCTTTACCTAAATCGCCATCTAACTTATCGTATACGGGATCTCCTAGGCCAGGAGGTAAATTATAAACTACAGTTTTGACAACTCCACCAACGGAATCTCCTTCTTTGCTCAATTGCAAAATCAACTCTTCCATTTTGGTTGCTGTTGCTGCATCTGGGCAACGAACTTTGTTTTGATCGACTTGTTCGCGAGAAGTTGGATATTGACCATCAACAATATTACTATCAATCTCTCCTATGGAATCAACCCATGAAACCGTCCGAATTCCTAAATCATTTTCTAAAATTCGACGAGCAATTGCACCCGCAGCAACTCTTGCAATAGTCTCCCGAACACTGGACCTTCCACCACCCACATGGGCACGATGCCCATATTTTTCTTGATATGTAAAATCTGCATGGGATGGTCGATAAACATCTCTTAGGTTATCATAATCCTTAGAAATGGTATTTTGATTATCTACAACTAGTGCAATAGGACTTCCAATAGTTCGATTCTCAAAAACTCCAGAAAGAACCCGAACTCGATCAGCTTCGTCACGAGGTGTTGTAATATCGCTCTGTCCTGGACGTCTCCGATCTAGATCTTTCTGAATTTCTTCCAACTCAAATGGTAATCCGGCTGGTACTCCGTCCACCACTACTCCAACTGATGTTCCGTGCGATTCTCCGAATGTACTGACCTTAAAAATTTTTCCCCAACTGCTCGGCATATACTGCCAAGTTCAATGAGATTGGAAAGAAAACAAACCAAGTTTTTGGAGGCTTTTCGGAAAATGGAAAAATAGAGATTTGTTTTCTTTTGAATGTGTTGTAGAATTAGAATATAATCTGTAGAATGTTTACAAGAATCATCTTGAAATCCTGTTTACAATGGACAAACTGCACAGAATAATGCGCAGATCTGATTTTTTCGAATATAATTAACAGCACGCGAACTCAAATGAACCCATTCAGCATAAAATTCGGAATTTTAATATCGATTATTTCTCATATTTTTATCGGAATTGTCTTTAGTTTTTCTTATTGGTTGAGCAGCTCGGATACTGAACTCAACTTTCTGTTAGAAAAAGGTTCCTCCTCTAGAATCGTCGCGCGGTTTGTGAATAAAGGTTTGGGAGATGAGATCTCAAAACAATCTTTAGAATCGCAATTGGGTTCTACGGATGTCGAAAATGACATAGAATCCATACAACGAAAAATTATCTATCCTGCTTCTGCACTCGAAAGAAATTTAGAATCTGACTGCGAGTGGCTTGTAACAGTTGCGGAAAATCGAAAACTTGAAAAATTGGAAACAACGAAGAAATGTAAATACGGAATTTTTGAAAAAGCTTTCGAAGATGCCGTTCGAGATTGGGAATTTGCCTCATTACCGGGAACTGTAATCAGAATTCCTGTCTCATTTCGAATAGACCATGGAAAATAAAGAACCCGATAACGAATCACTCCAGAGAGAATGGCATATCGTTTATACCAATCCTCGAGCAGAGAAAAAGGTAAAAACATATCTTGATCGTTACGAAATTATCAACTATTTACCTTTATTAAATATCAAATCCAAATGGTCCGATCGTTGGAAAATGGTTGAGAAGCCTCTTTTCACATCCTATCTATTTGTAAGAATTTCCTACTGGGAAGAAAAAAACAAAGTACTCATGCTTCCCGGAATACATCATATCGTTTTTTATAAGGGAGTCCCAGCGACTGTTACTCAAGAGGATTTGGATCTAGTAGATTTGTTTGTGCAAAATTATGCAGAAACTTTAAAAGTTCAAAAACATGAATCCTTACAAGCTGGCAAAAAATTAGAAATCAAGCATGGTAAGTTCAAAGGCAAAATTGTTGAAGTCCTTGAACAAAAGAATAAGTTTTATGTTGTTGTAAACCTTCCGATGATGGGTCAGACTGTGAGAGCAGAAATCCAAATTGAAGACCTCGGATTAGAAGAGTTAAAAGTATGAGCCAAGAAATTATTTCCAAAATTGAAAAAGCTCTGGATATAGAAATCGAATCGATTTTGCATTTTCGCAAAAATCTTGATAGTCGTTTTGCAGACGCAGTGAATGTAATCCTACAATCAAAAGGAAAAGTTATTCTAACTGGTGTAGGTAAATCAGGCGATATTGCAAAAAAGGTATCATCGACTCTATCATCAACAGGCACACCTGCAATCTTCATCCACCCTACCGACGCTCTACATGGAGATGCAGGAATCATTGCTCGTGACGACGTTGTCATAGCAATTGGTAAAAGCGGAGAATCTGAAGAATTGAATTCTTTGATTCCCACTGCGAAAAGTATCGGAGCCAAAATCATCTCGATTACTGCAAATGATAAGTCTTCGCTTGCTAAACAATCCGATGTTATCCTTCTCACTCCTATTCTCAAAGAAGCTTGTCCTTTAGCACTTGCCCCAACATCAAGTACAACCATTGCCCTCATGGCGGGTGATGCTCTCGCTATGACTCTAATGGAATTGCGAAATTTTCAAGCTGAAGATTTTGCTCTCTACCATCCAGCTGGACGACTAGGCAAAAGACTCGCACTTAAAATAGACGATGTTATGCGAAAGGGAACAGAACTTGCGCAGGTAAAACCTGAAGACAATCTGGATACAATATTGAAGGAAATTACTTCTAAACTATCTGGATGTGCGGCAGTTACAGACCATGATGGAATTCTGATTGGCTTCATCACAGACTATGATATTCGAAAAAAAGTCTTATCTGAAAAAATTGAAAACCCCACTGCCGAAAAAATTATGACAGCAAATCCAGCACACTTTCCATCTGGAAGCAAGGCTTATGAAGTGTTGGTTAGTATGGAGTCAAGAGAGCGTCCGATATCTGCTGCTCCAATCGCTGATTCCAATAGAAAATTGGTGGGCATTGTGACTGTCCATGATTTGCTACAGAAAGGATTATAAATGCCACAGAAATACAAAGTAATTGCAGCCGTCGGTGAAGATGACCTCAAAAATCTTCAGAAAAAGGATACAAAGGATATTGATATTTTGGAGATTCGCCTTGATCTTTTCTCAAGAAATTATATCCAGAAAGAACTTAAGAAGAAAGTAAAAGCACTAGCGCTTCCTGTTTTGCTAACTTATAGAAGAGCAGAAGATAGTAATATGCGATCTTATGTGAAATTATTTGCTGAGGACGTTGTAGATATTCTCAAAGATTTTAATGATAGCTCCAATTACCTGGACATTGAATTGAACCGCGATGGAACTATCTTTGAGAATTATGCATCCTTAAAGTTTCAGATTGTTTATTCATACCATAGTTTTAAAAAATCCATTTCCCAGAAAGAAATGCGTGACTACATATCCAATGCTGTACCTGTTAAGTCGGGTAAACCTGTTTTTAAATTTGCAATAACACCAGAAGATATTAACGAAGCAGCGGAATTTTTAGCAGATATAAAAGTTCTTTCCAAGCAGAGTAGCTTGATTGGAGTTTGCATGGGTGAGTCAGGAATAATTTCTCGAGTCTTTGGTGACCAATACGGTTCTAGTTTTACTTATATGACCATCGGAGAACCAAAGGCTCCGGGACAAATTACTATTGACACTTTCAAAAAATTAAGACCTGATTTATATAAGAACTCAAATGTCTAACGATCCAGATAAAGTAATTCAAAAATTCGGTGATTTCACTTATTTCGATAATGTTGCCTTATGGTATCTATGCAATGAGACACCACCTCAGACATTGGCGCTTGCCTTCCTCAACGCAGAGGAAAAAGTGTGTGGTTCTATGTTAGGTGTGTTAGATGCAAAAAGACGCGAGTATGTGCATCAGCTAATGGCTCAACAACAAGGTTCTAGTGAAGAATCTAGGCAAGCTGCTGCCGATGGAATGCTTATCATCGCTGATGGCTTGATCACTCGAAACTTGATCCGCAAAGAAGGAAAATACTTTTTTGGAACAAAAAAGTAATCGAATGTGAATTAAATAATTATTGCCGTTGCCGCATGGAAAGAATAGGATCAATACGTCTCATCTCTAAGATGAGATTTCTATTTCTACGAATTATAATTTTTACGTTCTCAATTTTATTTTTATTTCATTGTCAGCATGCAAGGGTTCGAATCCTTCCAAATCTTCCTGAATCATGCATTCCTTTTGAACAGAAAGAAAAAGATACAAAATGTATCAACTCCTTGGCAAAGTTAGAAGAAGAACAAAAAAAAGCCGAGACTCAAGAAATCCTCATTCCCCAAAAGTACTATTTCTGGGGACTCCGTCCGGAAAATTACGAAATCAATGCTGAAGAACAATGCCCAAAAGGTATCATTGAAGTTCACCAATTCTCAAGCTTCATGGACGGATTTTATGAACAAATCACGATCGGAATTTATTCTCCCCGGACTCTACAATTACTTTGCTATAAATAATACTGAATAAATTTAAGCTTGAATTCGCATTGGGATTTTTATAATCATACCCTATGCAACAATTTGAACTCAATAAATACTTCGCAAAAAAAACTTTCTGGAAACTATTCGGTGGTGAAATTCGAATATTCGATGAAAGTAAAAGTAGACTTCTTTTCTTTGTAAAGCAAAAAGCATTTAAACTAAAGGAAGATATCACTGTTTATGCAGATGAATCTAAAACAACTGAATTATTAAAAATTCAAGCGAGAAGTGTAATCGATTTCTCATCTTGTTATGATGTAGTTGATGCCTCTTCTAATTCAAAAGTTGGAGCACTTCGTAGAAAAGGATTTAGATCCATTTTGAAAGACGAATGGGAGATTCTTAACGCAAGCGACCAAGTAATAGGATCAGTGATTGAAGACAGTATGCTAAAAGCTCTACTTCGCAGATTTCTCACTAATCTCATTCCACAGACTTTCAATATCTCTGTTAACAATCAACCAGCTGGAATTTTGAAACAAACATTTAATCCATTTGTTCCGCAATACAATATTGATTTTACTGAAGATCGCTCCCGAGCTCTAGATCGTAGACTTGGAATTGCTGCCGTGATTCTTCTACAAATTATTGAAGGACGACAAAACTAAAAATCTGTAAGAATTCAATTGAGGTATTCGTCTTATGATCTTGGAAAATATCTCAATTGAAAGTATTTTTGCATTCCAATATTAAAGATATTATAATGAGATTGGTTACTCTTTTGATTTTTGCTACGCTATTGCAATGCAACAGAACCACTATTAACTTTCAGAAATCCCCAAAAGATCAAAACCTACAAGAAAGTTCACTGAAGACTTATAGCTACGTAATTGGCTATTTGGAATTAGGCCAAACAAAAACTACCAACTGCGATAGTTCAAAACTAAGTCGCGTAGTCATGGAAAGAAATTGGTTAGATACTGTAATTCATTTCGCAATTGGTGGGTTCGTCACAACTCGAACTACTACTGTAACTTGTATTAAATAGAAATTATTTTGCTTCAAGTTCCCAAGGAATCACAAAACCCAATTCTCTAAATTTGTCTTCAAGTTCTATCCTTTCCCGACTTTGCTTCGGCTGTGAAATATCTTGATTCAAAAATCCAAATTCAATAGCTTTTGCTATCGCTGCATCTTTTCCATTTTTATTATAGGAAGATATAATTTCTTTTTCCAATCGTGTCAATCCGCTTGCAAGAACACGATAATCCATAAAAGCTTCCCAAGCAAATGGACACCATTTACTAACAATCTCATTGCCGATTGTTTTGGCATAGTTGCGGATCTCAAGTTGCGCATGATCATCCATTCGTAATGCAAGAAAATGCAATAGATTGTGTAGATCAATCTTCCAATAAGCTTCTGTATATGTTGATAATAATAAATCTTTTCTAGCTTGTTCGCGAGCAACACCTTTATCTAATCTCTTTTGGTATAGTGCTATTGCTTGATCTTGAAATTGTTTTTCTTCATTACTCAATTGTTTTCCAATTTCAGGGTCCAAAAATCCATCACTGCCTTGGCGATTACCAACAGACTGAAATCTCCATTCTGATTCGTTTGTTGTCTGCGTTGAATCGATAGCCACACTGTATCGTGTTGAGTACTCGTTAACATTCGCCATTCTATGACGAATCCATTGTCGCCATGTATCCATAGGAACGCGAACATGGAATTTTATTTCACACATTTCTAAAGGTGTAGTGTGCTTATGTCTTAAAAGATAACGAATCAATCCGCGATCTTCATGTATCTTTTTTGTTCCTTTACCATAAGAAACTCTTGCAGCTTGAACTATAGATGAGTCTGAACCCATATAATCCACTACTCTTATAAAACCGTCATCTAATACAGGAAATGCTTTCCCTAATATTTTATCTAACTCAGGTACTGAACTTCTTTCCAATATCTCTGGCGTATCTTCCATACATGATATGTCTTTTTTTTAGGCAGTCTAGAAAAGTCAATTTTACTCTTAGAAATAAAATTTTTAGGTTTTAAGAAACTCAATTTTTCAGTCTCTGTCATATATAAGGAATAACGATGCTAATGAAAATTGGGAAAGCCTCAAAAATCGACTCGGATGCACTCCGTATCATCAAGAACCCTAATCTTAAAAGACCAGAAAGTCTATCTGTTCGCCCAGATGATATTTACGTTTTTCCTGTTCCTAGACAAACATACCAATTCCTAGAAGGTGTATGGACTTCCTTTGTGAATAAGATGGTGTCATTAATTTATTTCGATGATGCACCTTCATTCTCTTATTCTATATTCGAAATCATTGATAAAGATGCTATGAAAGTTGTTGCAACAGCAACTCATTTCAAACTCAAAGAGCTTGCAATGAATAAAAAGGTGGCTGGCATTGATGAATATACAAGTCGAGCTAAACCGATTCCACTTTCGGATCCTAGAAATGAATCCGCCATTTACCTCAAAGAAGCAATTATAGATTTCAATAAAGGACTCAGACCTGAAATCAAGTTTCTTGATTTAAAAAAGGAACCTATCCATCCGGATAAGAAAATTCTTTTATCCGATACAATGAATTATGCGGTTGGACTACCTCTATTCATAAAAGACAATCCTATAGGAATTCTATGGGGAATAGCAAAGGATCCAATCGAAGATCACGAGAAAGAAGAGCTTCGACAACAATTCTATTCTCTTTTTGATGTAATTGAATTCGTGATTGGTAAAGAATTGGATGGTGCGCTTGATACCTATATGGCTCGAAAAAATATCGAGAAAGCAGACACACATTCTAGTTCCAAAAATCTTTTTTACACAACAACGGAAGAGCAGAAAGAACCTGTTACTTCTATCATTTTTCGTTCGTATCAATATGAAACTGAATATAGAATGGATGCGTCCTTTATTATTCCGACAAGCAAGGGCTATGCGGTAAGCTTGAAGCAATTTACTCCAGAGAAACTAAATAATACGAATAAAAATATTCTGATGATTCCTGGATTCTTCTGTCGCAGATCTGTAATGGATAAGCTTGCAAAAGAAATGGCACTGAAATATGGCTATAGAGTTTTCTCTATGGATATGCGAGGACGTTCTAAGCAAACGATGCCCAGAAATGGACGCAAAGAAGGTTGGACCGTTGATGATTATATCCAATCCGATTTCCCAGAAGTACTCCGTTGGCTAAGACAACAATACCCAAATGAGAAGACAGTAGTTCTTGGACATAGCATGGGTGGAATGATTCCTAGATTTTATGCTTCTGCATACAATAAAATTTGCGAAGCGCGTGAAGATCTCAATCTTCCAGATCCAAAGAAATATATTTCAGGAATCATATCGATCACTTCACCTAATTATATTAGCATCAACTCAAATATTCTATACATTGATCAGATCAAGAAAGGACTCAATATGATTCCTTCCAAATCAATAGTAGATTTCTTTTTGAATATGACATCATTTTCCATGCAGACAACTATTCAGACGATAGATCTGAAGAAGTTTTTCAAAATGTTATTGAATATGCATGAGTCTTTGCGTCCATTTTCATTCGATATAGGAACGAAGATGTTAACGATTAAAGATTTCGTTGGCTACAAAGAAATTACTCCACCTGAGTGGTATTTCTTAGTTGAAGATGTATTTTGCGAAGAATCAGTTAGCGTTATCATGCAATTCGTTCACTCACAATTATCAAATGACAAATGCTTCCTTTCATCCGATGGAAGAATCAACTATACGAAAGAACAAGAAAACTTTGATCTTCCAATTTATTCAATCCTAGGAACAGTTGATAAGATCGTACCGATGGAGAGCATCGAAGAAGATTTAGCAAATCTTCCGAGTAAGAATAAAGTGATTGAGAAATACGAGCAAGGACATCTTGGAATAGTTTTTCATAACGAGACGGTTCGTCAGATATGCCAAGGATTGGATGCTTGGATTCAAGATTTAGGTTAAGATTAAGATTCTAAAGATCTAATCTAATCAACTAAATCTTGATAGCTCTTATCCTAGATCACAAGAAAGTATGATTGAAGGTAATAAATTATTACCTTCTTTTGGTGTAAAAACTCCGCCACGTAAACTGCAGTCCAACCGAGCTTCCTCTTCTGTATCATTTGGTTCTGCGTAGACGTTGAGTTGATAGCCTGCTTCAAGAAACAAGCGACAAGATCCAACTCTATTCTGTGCAGAACATTTAGCAGATCTCTTATTGTAACCTGAAATGCATAAGCTTGATTCGGCTTTTTGCTTAGCTTGAATAAAATAAAATTCTATACAAGCAGGTTTGGAATTGGAATCGGCTGAACAAGTATAAGAAAATTCTGCAGCCAAAGATGCTTGTTGTTCTGTCGAAAGGTTTGCGTTAGAATTCAGAACATTGCTTTGTTGTTGTAGTTGATATAGGCCAATCAAACGCACACAGTCTTCTAGTTTTTTATCTTCTGCTCTTTGTACTTCCGAACTACAGGCAAAAAAAATAATATTAGAGATAATCATAATACTGGAAATTATCAAAGTTTTAAAAGCTGATTTATTTATTTTTATTTCATTCATAATTTTGCTTTTCCTTGATCAATAAAACAATTGGAGTTGAGTCCGTATTTCATGTGATCCTACTACTAGAGTTGGATCACCATCTAACTTAAAATAATCCATTTGCCATTTCAAGTTGTGCTTGGAAAAATAATATGAAAGTCCAACTCCTGCCTCACGAGAATATTGTAGTTGCGGATTGGTCTCTCCCCAAGGTGTGTACTGACCCCATCTTGTCGATACCTCCCAATTGTTCTCAAACAAATAACCCATCTGGAAAAAATATCCGTAAGCAGATCGAGAATATTCTCTACGAATCACACCATTGATCTCTCTTTCTTGATAAGGAAGATTTGCTTTTCTTGAAATAAATTCTGTTGAGAAAGAAAAGCCCATCCATTTCACTAATAACTCTGCAAGTCCATGAGTATAATCGAATCTAGCAAACTCATAGACATTTCCAAATGTAGATCGATCTCGCCTTGTTTGATTGTTTTGACCAGCACCAAAGCTAATTGCTAACTTAGGAGTTTTGTGTCTTTTGAAATCTCCCTCAGACAATAGTTCATCATCAACACCAGCAAGTTTGTTCTGCAAAAAATTTCCAAAAGGGAAATAGGATATTTTTGCAACTGTCAATACTCCATTTCCGCCAGTAGTCCGATTCCTTCCATCACCACCAAAAACTCCCACATTGATTCCAACTTTATCCCATAGACCAAATAGATCATTTGTGAAAATTTGAATCCCAGCGTCACGATCTAAAGTCAGTTCTCCGTTCACAATAGAGCGATCAACCATTTGCAAAGCAGATGAGGAGTTCACACGTTGTCTGTTAAACGGAACTTTCATTTGTCCAACAGAAATTTTGACAGATTTAAATCCGTTGTAAAGAATCACTGAATCTCGTAAGGGAACAGGTCTGTCAGGTTCGTTATCTAAATTTGAAAAACCAAACTGGACATAGTAATGCCATTCATCTCCACGCAATTTACCGCGCGCCATCAACCTAAGTCTTCGCGCTTGGAATGTAGTACTGTCTTTCGAACGGTCTTCTGGAACAACGGTTTGCGAAGCTCGCAACTGAGCACGGATTCGAATATTGATTAGTGACTCGGCATCATCACTGGTAATTGTGAAGCCCTCACCCATCCTTGAAGTAAACCAATGAGCTGCGTACAAACTGTTCTCTGCCTTCTTGGATTCTGAAACATTTTTTAAATTTTCTTCGGGCTTCTTGGAATCATTGGCTTCTTCAGAACTACTTTTCTGATTCGACTTATCCTGATTTTCTAAATCATTATCTTTGCTATTGGTAGGATTATCATTTTTTATTAAAGGATCCGAAGAGATTTTATCCTCAGCAAATAGTAAACATGGATGTAAAAAGAGAGATAGTTTTAAAGTAAGTATCAGGATACTTCTAGAATAAGTTTGTGAAATTGACTTAATATTCATGTTCTAGTAGAAAGATCTTGTGAAAGTAAATTGTAATCTTTTTGTCATAATTTCCAGAAGAGTTTACAAAACAAGAAATCGAAATCGGATGTAAAATTATTTTCTTAGATTCATTACAGTCTAAATACTCAATGAATAAAAATTCGATGATTCTATTTGCAAAAATTCAATCTAAATTATTAGTCATTTGCCTTGTAACATTCAATTTAAACTGTCTATCGGTATATCCCGATGGTAGTCGATATTGGACAAATTTCGTATCTTTAAATGAGGCGATTCGTTCCGAATTTAAAGACACGGACATGCGAGCGATCCTATTTGGAAATTTGAATCCAAAAAATGAAAATTTACTATATAAATCTGATGATGAAAGCCTTTACCTGGTTATCAATGCAGTAGAGAATTCATCGACTCCTTTGAAATGGAAAGTAAGCAAAGATTCTGAAATCAATAAAAAAGCTAAGTTCCATTCGAAAACAAGTTTTACGAAAAGAAAATGGGATAAAGATGATATCTATTATATTTCTCGCAAACAATATTCATCATTAGGTGATTCCAAGCCATCTTTAACTTTCTTATCAATTGCCAAATTAATTGATAAAGAACCTCATCCAAGTACAACTCAAGATTGGCTATGCAAATCCTTCAAATGCTTGGTGCAAGAAACGAAACAAGGGAGAATTCTTTCTTATCGAATCACCAATGATACGAAAATTAATTATCCATCTTTCTACGAAACTTTTGCGCCACGTATGGATCAGATCAAATTTAATGCATTTGCAATTCCTGATCATAAGCAATCTGCTCAGATTCAAATTTTCAACAGAGAAAGAGAATTATTTGTACAGCTTCCAAGACAAAACTCTAAGGACTGGCTTAATCCCAAGCAAATTCATATTACTGTCGATTTTTCATTGGAAAGCTTTGGTGTCAAATTTCAAGTTAAGCAGTTGAAATACCAACTAAACTATTCGAATAATGGAATATTAGAAACTTTAAGTGGAAAATTTATAAATACGCCTGATCCAGAAATCCAAGGAAGATTTTTTTATATCATTCCGCCAGGTATAGTCGATTTGTTCATACCCGGAAACATAGAGGAATACTTCCGTCGAGGACTAACCCTTTTGACTCAAGGTAGTGATGGAAAATCCGGGAATCGCTTTGTAGCAACTTTCAAAGGAAAAGGCTCCAATTCATCTTTTATTATGAGTTCCCAATCCGAATCCTATCAAAAGAAATTTTCGCTATTCAATTCGGATTCAAATAAAGATAATAAGAATCAGAAGGGATCAGTTGAAGACTTCTTCAAAGATTTCTGGCTGAATATTGCACGAGATCTTTCAGGAGTCAGCTCATTCTAATTACTTGATGCAGGAGTTTTCTCGCTATCTGCACCTTTCTTATTTAAGAATTCTATAAACTCAGGGATTTTTCTCATCTCGATAAAATCATCTTCTTCATTTGCTAGTCCCCAGTAAATATCCTTAAGATCACCAGCCTTTTTCAGTAATTCTTGTGTTTTCAGACGATCATTTAACATAGCATAGCTTTTTGCAGTTAAATACATAGCAGCTGAAGAATTTTCGACCAGACTCAACATTTGAATGGCTTTTTTTGGATTGCCAGTATAATAGAGAGCTTTCCCGCGATAGAAGAGATACTCTCTGTCTTGTGAATAACTAGACTCAAGAACTTTAAAATAGTCTTCAGCTTGTTTGTATTTCTCTTGATTGGTATAGTCACGAGCAAGCTTAATCATCGCAGGATAGTAGGTATCTGGAATATTTTCCGATTTAGGATATTTTTTGCGAAGCTCTGTCTCAAAAGCATACAACGATCCTGCATCCTTTGCAGTGGAATCAAATTTACACAAAGATTTATACATCATAGTTTCTAATTGATTCGGCATGGTTTTTAGAACTCTATCGGCAGATGTAATACAGGATTCATATTTGGACATATCATAATACAGCTTCGTCAACGCGATCAATGGAGAAGACTTACCATTCATCTTATAAGAATTCAAATAAGCAGCTTCAGCCTCAGCGTAGCGATCTAATTTATGAGAAGCCATACCTTCATTTAAGTAAAGGTAATATAGAAACTGTTTATCTTCCCGATCAACATGCTTCTTCGAAAGATTAAAAAGTTCGAGCGCTTCATTGAATTTTCCTAAACGAATATTAGTAACTCCTAATTTATAAGAATAGCTTGGTTTTTTAGGAAATGAAGCAACCAGTGGTTTCATAATTGATTCTGCTCGAACAAAATCTTTTTCATTGAAATAAATTAATGACAATTCCCATCTAGCTTCTTCATCACTAGGAGTTTGTTTTAAAATGGCCTCATACTCTGTTTTGGTTTTTTTTACAGGTGGAGGATCATTGCTAGGTGCAGTCGAGATATAATTGTTATTGGATGAGACACGAGTAGGCGTTCTTCCGCGATTAGCGTCTGCTCGTTCATAGATCTTCTGAACTTCTTTATTGTTTGGATTGACCTTTAGATATCTTGAACTGTAAACAGCAGCTTGATCCCATTCTTGGTAATAATTATAATAAAGTGCAAGCTTAAGAAGCGAAGTGCTCTTTTGACTTTTGGAAAGATTGCCTTCGACTGCTTTGCGAAACATTTGAATAGATTTTGGGAAATCTTTTTTTGACTCGTGAATATAACCCATATACAAATATGGAGATCCATCATTCGGATTCTTATCAGCATAAGCCTGGAACAATTTTAAAGCTTGTGTATAGCTCTTTTGAGAGTAAGCTTTCTTAGCTTCTTTTAATTCTGGAGGATCAATTGAGCTCTGTGCAGATGTCTGTGTTACAATCAAGAGCCCCACTCCTAATACAAGAGTGGGTAAGAATAATTTCTTCATTATAACTATTTTGACGAAATGCAGTGCTAGATTAAATCCTTTTTTCTTTCTCAGATGCTAATTGTCGAGCAGCCCTCATAGCAACACTCATAGTTGTAATCTGAGGATTCACAGAAAGACCGGTTGGATAAACAGATGCATCCATAACGAAAATATTTTCATGACCATAGAGTTCTAAATTTGGAGCTACAGCCCCAGTCTCAGAATTGGATGATGCTTGTATTGAGCCATGAGGATGCGCCGATCCAACAGCTAGATGTCCAGGAGCAAAACTCTCATTCAGAATCCAATCGAAATTGGTAGATGAATCAACTCTCATAGGTTCCGTGATTCTCGGGAATGGCAACACCAATTCATTTGCACCAGCAGCAACACTGATCTCAGCAAGGGCTTTGAGACCACGCAACATATTTCTGCCATCAGTTGGAGTCAGCTCAAAGTATACTTTTCTCTTACCAAAACTCCACTTAACACTTGCATTGGCTTCCCCATCGGCACCATCACGAACTAAAACAATTCCTGCGTTGTATTCGGGATAATTTTTCAAAACTTCAAATTGTTTTTTTCCGTAAAATGGAACTAAGGAAGCTGTCAGTGTCGGACGAAAAGGAGCGACCTCAAGCCAATAACCATACCCCGTTCCTTCTTGATTGTGACCGTCTTTGATTACAACTGATTGCGGTGGTCCAGAATACATTTTGATCTCTGAATTGAATCTTGCAAAAATTGTGGAAGTTGGATGGACTTTCAAATTGCGTCCAACCCAATCATTGCCCAGAGAAGACCTCTGCAATAATGCGGGTCCTTCAATCGCACCTGCAGACACAATCACAATCGGTGCAGTAATTTCCATTTTCTCAATTATTTCATTGGGTGCTTTTTCATATGCATCTGGTGAAAATTCCGCATATACAGTCTTCATTTTTCCATCACTGATTTTGATCGCACGCATATTTGGAATGACAGTTGCCCCGTGTTCGAGGGCATCAGGTATCCAAGTAAGAAATGTCGACTGTTTTGCATTGATAGGACATCCAAGTCCACATCTACCTAGTCCAATACAACCTTTATTATTATTCTTTAAAACTTCGGGATTATAACCTAATTTCTTCCCACCTCTCCACAATACGCTATTGTTAGCATTGATTAGGTTGTCTGGTACAATATGTACACCTAATCTATCATGTACCTCTTGCACAATTCCTTGCATCTCGTCCAATCCATATCCAGTCCATCCAAACCTCTTAGACCATTCATTGGTTACATAGTCTGGAGGATACAATGAAGTCTGCCAATTTACAGTCGTAGAACCACCCAATGTTCTTCCTTGGACAATACTAATAGTCTGATCTTCCGATACTATAAACCCTGCATCTCTATAAAGTCTTGCTTGGGCAATGAATTCATCTCCCGTAAATTGAGCTGGCGTAAAATAAGATCCTTCTTCAATCAATACAACTTTTAAACCTTGCTTAGCTAATTCTGCTGCAGCAACTGCTCCTCCCGCTCCGGATCCAATCACAACCACATCCGTTTTCATTTTCCAAAGATTTTTTTTTATATTCTGATCTTTGATGACTTCTGCATGCTTCTTCGGAGTGATAATATTTTTGTTAATGCCAGGTATTCCCATGATGATTCCTTTAAAAATTATAAATTCAAAATTAAGATCTATATCCCATATATTCTTGGAATCTTTTGTCACTGGTAAGTAGAAAAAAGGAAAATTGCCTTAGTATACTATATATTCCTCTTTTCATTACGAGAGTGGAATGCTTCCAGCTTTGCAATCTCTTGTCCATTGCTTCTTTGTCCAAGTTAGCAAGCGGAGTAAGGGAAAAATCTAGAGCAATGGCAATCAGTATGGATGAAGGAATTCCAGCAAGAAACAATACAACATCTTCGTTCTCAGTTGGAGTTGGATGCCCATATAAGTAGTTATCTAGTGATAGTCCAAGATCGTAATCTTCGATTGGATTGCCATCAAGTATAACTTCTTGCAAAGATCGAAAACTTTGATAGTCAACTTCGGAGAGACCCTTTAACCTTGGAGTTGGCCTGTCAGTTCCGCATCCAGTTGTTTTGATTGCGAAAAATGAAATGGTCGATATTTGCATTAAATATTTTAAAAACTTGCTTCTTGAGATTTCTGCTTCAAACATTGGTAAAACCTTTGGGTAACTATCATTGGGAAAATTTAATTGTCTAGCAAAAAAAACTTCCTCCACATCTTTCAATCCATTGTAATTCTCTATACAATTAATTGTAGTATTTTGATTCCTACTCGTGAAGTTTGGAAAGGAATCGAATCCGATTATCCAAAACCGTTCATTAATTTATTGAACTCAGAATACATTGGACCGACACCCATTAGGCGATGGGATCGTGAAGTATCAGCCATAATGATACACACAAGCAAAGACCTATCAGCTCAGGAATATATTCGATCTTCTTGGGATAACCAATGGGCAATTCAACTTCTTATTGACAAAAACGGAATCGTTTATGGAGAACCTTACCCTGGAGCAATAGAATTACCAGCAAGCCCTGGAATGGATCCAGTCACAATCCATATAGGAATTGAAGGTTTTGCTGATAGAATAATTCAAAACAAAATTCAATTGGAAAAAACAATCCAAACAATTGAACGACTGGTTGAAGTTTATGGAATTAAAACAACAAATCACGACATTTCTTCTAAAGAGGGAATCTTCACACACAACCAATCCAAAAAAAGATTCGGAGGATTCATAAATTTAAAAGAGTATGGGGATGAGAATTTATTAGCAACCATTCTAAAAAAACTGAATGGCAAATACTATCCTGAAGATCAATGGCTGGATAGATTTGAATCCAAGTGGGTTCTGCGAAAAGAGAATCTGAACTTAATCAAAAAGAAATTTACTCCAGACAAAGGTAGAGGTTTATCTGAACTTCCTAAAGTTGAGCTTAAAAATCTAGAGCAAACTTCGAATGGTCTCGCTTTAGAAGAAAAGAGAGTGAGATACGCTTACAAAGGTACAATTCGTCCGACTTGTTTGGTTTTGCATTATACTGCTACAACAGAATACAATAAAACCTTAGGAATCCTTGAAGCACGAGGTCTCAATGCTACAATTATGGTTGATACGGATGGGAAAGCGTATCAGATATTGGATAGTTTGTATGAACTTCCTTCAACAGCTTATGGAACAAATGAAAAGTGCATTCAAATAGAAATCGTTGGCCTCAATACCGAAGAATTAATGGCAAACGAAGCACAATCAGAGAAAGTTGTTGCCTTAGTTCAGGAGATTTCTAACAAGTTTTCTTTTCCAATAACAAATCATCGGATTGAAGAATTCAAAGGAGTGTATTCTCATACTCAAGCTAAAAAGAAATTCGGTGGATCAATTTTTCTCATGGCTCAAGATTTTGATCCTGGAGAATCTTATATGAAACTTGTGATCGAAAAAGCAGGTGGCACGTACTTCCCAGAAAAGGATTGGTATGATCGTCAAGGTAACAACTGGGTAATATTGGATCGTAAATTTCAACCGTAGTTTCTATATAAAAAGCGTCTAAACACTATGACCAAGAAGTGTTCCTTTCTCATTCTAGGATTGTTAATTACATCCTGCGGATTCTTACAATCAAACGATACTGTTGAGCCAGATGTTCTGACTCAAAGAGCAGCTCAAGAAAGGTATGATCAAGTACAGAATGTACGCTACAACATTTTCTTAGAAATCGATGCAGGTAAAGAATTCTCTGGTGTTACTGAGATTTTATTCGATATCAAAGATACACATAAACCACTTCGAGTTGATTTCTATGAAGGTAAAATTTCAAAACTAATTGTTAACGAGAAGAATATTGATCAAATACCTTACGAAAAAGGTTTTCTAATCATATCTTCAAACTTCCTGAATCCAGATGCAAATCGAATTGAAATACATTTCACTCATCCTTACAGTAGATCTGGAAATGGACTTCATACTTTTGTAGACCCGGTTGACAATGAGACATACCTTTATAGTCAATTTGAAACGAACCATGCAAACCATATGTTCCCTTGCTTCGATCAACCAGATTTGAAGGCGACTTATAAACTAGACGTAATCGCTCCAACGAAATGGAAAGTGATTTCGGCAACTCTTCCCGAAAAGTCAGAAAGTCTTGGAGCGAAAACCAAAACTTACTTTCCCGAAACTCGTCGATTCTCAACTTATATTTTCTCACTTCATGCTGGACCATACTCAGAGTGGAAGGATTCTTATAATAATATTCCTCTTCGATTATTAGCAAGAAAGTCGATGGCTCAGTATGTTGATCATAAGTTATGGTTCAAGGCAACCAAACAGGGATTAGCTTTTTTTGAAAAGTATTTTGATATAAAATATCCATTTAGTAAATATGATCAGATTATAGTTCCCGAATTCAATTTCGGTGCTATGGAGAATGTCGGTGCTGTAACATTTTCTGAGAGATTCTTGAGTCGTGGCAAATCAACAAGACAATCTCGCGAGAAAACAGTAAGTGTAATCCTGCATGAAATGGCACATATGTGGTTTGGAAATTTAGTCACAATGAAGTGGTGGGATGGATTATGGTTGAACGAGAGTTTTGCGACATATATGGCAGCCAAAGCACAATATGATGCAACTGAATTTACAGAGTCATGGGAAACATTTTTTACAGGAATGAAAACTTGGGCTTATGCATCGGACCGATCTTCAACAACTCATCCGATTCAAGGAAATGTACTGAACACGGAAGAAGCTTTCACCAATTTTGATGGGATAACTTATGGGAAAGGTGCCTCAGTTCTAAAACAACTTGTCTACTTTGTTGGAGAAGAAAATTTTAGAGTTGGAGTATCCAACTATCTGAAAGAATTTTCTTACAAGAATGCTGAATTGGTGGATTTTCTTAAATCCATTGAATCAGTATCGAAGAAAGATTTAAAAAAATGGTCTGGTGATTGGTTAGAAAAGGAAGGCTTCAATCGAGTTGCATATGAACTTAAGTGTTCTGGAGGTTTAATTGATTCCATTGCACTCAATCAAGATTTCAAAACCAACACTCGATATCTTCGCGATCACCGCATGATGATAGCTTTAGTTGATATAGAAGAAGAAAATGCAAAAATTTATAAGACAATCGGACTGGAATATTCAGATGAAAATACAGTTCACAGTTTTGACAGAAATGAAAAAACTAAATGTCCTGATTTTGTAATTCTAAATTACAAGGATTATGATTTTGTAAGAACTGTATTTCCTAAGGAAATACTTGAAGAAAAAAATCATAGAATCCTTAGAATCCTATTAAAGGATTCACCAGATACACTCACTTCACTTATGCTCTGGCGATCTCTATATGATGAAGTTTTGGATGGAAGACTGAGCATCAGCGCTTATAAAGATATTGCAATGAGCATTCTACCCGAAGAAGACAATGATATTGTGCTCGAATCTAACCTAGGACATATTACTTCGAATCATTTTATTTCTTATCATTCCCTTCAATATCTTCAGCGTGATCCTGAGAGAAGTGAAGCCCTTGAAGAATTGGAGAAATTTACTTGGGAAGAAACTCTTAAAGCAAGTGCTAATTCAGATCGAAAAAGATTGTGGTTTAGAAATTATTTATCAGTGGGAAATACAAAAACATTCTTTGATCGCGGTCACAAAATTCTTATTTCTAAAGAAAATATTCCAGGCTTGACGATTGACCAAGATTTGCGTTGGTCTATTCTAAAAAAATTGTGTTCTTTCAATCATGATGATCATTCTGTCAAAAAATTACTTGAAGCAGAAAAGATTCGCGATAAGTCTCGAATCGGACTTGATTCAGCTCTCGCTTGTGAAGCGGCTCACCCTGACCCAGTGACGAAAGGCAAATGGATGGCGATTCTCACCAAAAATGATGAAGGGTATTCAGCATCGACTTTGCGAACTATTATGTATTATATATTTCCGATTCATCAGAAAAATTTACAAATTCCATTTGTTGATTTCTTCTACCAAAACATAAAAGAAAAGAAGGTTTTTGGAGATGAGAATTATTTAGAATCTTATTCTTCTACTTTGGCTCCACAGTTTTGTACCGAGGAAAATAAGCATATTCTAAAGAAGTTTATCAACAATAACCAAAGACTTTCGGCTCCAGTTCTCAAGAATCTAAAACAAGTTTTGGAAACCGAGGAAGATTGTTTAAAAGTTAGAAATTCAATTAACTAACGATTCTCAAATTAGAAATTGAACAGCCGATGGGAGAACTTCCACTTTCATCGGAATGATTCCAATATCTTCCCCGTCAGAATCAATATATACGTAATCTTGTGGATCAATTGGCTCGATTTCAATTTTCTTGCAACGATAGGATTCCACTTGAGCTGATGAGAGAATCGTTCCATTGTATAAATTTTTAGAGTAATACGCTTTCTGAAATAAATTCCAATCTTGCAATAATACCACATCAAAATAGCCGTCATTCAATTCCGACTTGGGAGATATTCTCATTCCTCCACCAAAATATTGTCCATTACAGACAGCTAAAGTTGTAATCTTAGTGGAAACCCATTCTGAATCATCAAGCTTATAACGGATGGCTTTATTTTGATATGTTATTAGGTTCGCAAGCCCACCTAGATAATAACTAAAGCCACCAAAACGCTTGGAAGATTTATTGACAGTTCTAACAACAGCACCAGCCATTCCACAGCCAGTTATATTTATGAAATATCTTATTTCCAATGGTAAATTTATTTCTTTTTTATAGGATACTTTTCCAACATCAACTTTTTGGATTTTACCATTCTGTATTTTTTCTAAAGCTATCTCTAGATCTCCAGCAACTCCAAGAGTTTTCGAGAAGTCTCCGCCTGTTCCAAGGTTCAAAACTACTAATGAGACAGAATTGTTCTTAGACTTAATCACTCCATCAACTACTTCGGATACAGTTCCATCGCCGCCAATTATAACTAGTATGTCCGTTTTCTCACGAATCTTTTCTTGTGCTAAAGTTGAGGCATGACCTTTCGAACCAGTAAAAGTAAATTCAAATTTGCCAATTTTCTTCTGGATTCTTTTGGAAATTTCTTCCCAATTTCTACCAACATCGCCGCCACCAGAATTGGGATTAACTAAGAAGTGAACCTTTTTTGCCATAAGAAGGAATTAAAGTTATCCTTCGAACATTGTAAAGTATTTTTCATAAATTTGTCAGATGTGGTAAAAAAACGTTTTTCAAAAAGGCAAGGTAGAAGAATACTAATGTACCAAGATGATTTATCCGAATGATAAAAATCCAATTCATGAGAAGATTACGATTCGTAAGCCTTTGACCAAGCTGAATGAATCGATACCTATCCATTGGCTCGATGGAAATATATTTAAAACTCATATTGGCAATGCGCTTTCTATAATTTTTCCAAATACAGAAAACTATTTTGTAAATACTATCAAGAAATTTCTCCCCGTGATCCGCAATCCTCGATTGAACCGAGATATTCAATCCTTTATCGGACAAGAAATACAGCATAAAGGTCAGCACGAAAATATATGGGAATTGCTAGAATCCCAAGGATTTGTTATTTCAAATTTTGTTAAGGTTTACGAATTTTTTATTCTGAGAACATGGCAATCCATTATACCCGATGAACTCAATCTCTCAATTATAGCCGGCATCGAACATTTTAATACAATTTTTGCTGAAATTTCTATTGAGGAGGATCTATTTAAAAATTCTGATCCGAACATGAAAGAAATTTTTGAATGGCATCTAGCAGAAGAGCTAGAACATAAAAATGTTGCCTATGATGTCTTGCAGGAAGTTAATGATAGTTACTTTTTAAGATTGCAAGGAATGATTATTGCCTATATATTGATTATGACTGCAATGGGCTCTGCGAATCTTCATCTTCTGTTACAAGAAGATCCTAGGAATTGGCAGAGAATTTTCAAAGAAGGTAAAGATTTTTTATTTGTGAGAGATAAAATTTCTATGAAATTATTTTCTAGATTTATCGATTATTTCAAACCTGAATTCCATCCAGCTCAATCCAAGACTCACCATCTTGTTGATAAAATTATTCTTTCAATGAAATTTGAACCAATATTGAATAAAAATGCAGCCAATTCAATAAATTCTACTCGAGAAAATATAAGTTAACTACCATATCCAAACATTTATATTTTATAATTTAATTATATTAACATGTATAAGAACACTTTCCTTCATCCAGAAACAGATTTAAATATTTATCTAAAATATTCAGCCCCAGAGAAAGATAGAATTTTACTTTTTCTTCACGGATATCCAGACACGCACAAAACTTGGGATGTTCTCATGAATCAACTCGCGAAGAAATACCAAGTCGCAGCAATCGATCTGAGAGGAGCAGGTGAATCTTCTCGTCCAACAGAGAGAAGCGCCTTTAATATTCGAAGGATTTATAAAGATATTGAAACTGCTATTCGATTCTTAGATCCCAAAGGAGAAAAGAACGTTCATCTAGTTGGACATGATTGGGGTTCACTGATAGGTTGGTGTTTTGCATCTGATCCAATTTCATCAGGTTATATTTCTTCATTTACGGGAATAGCTGGTCCACATCCAGCACTTGCAAGAAAACAAATGGAATCCTATGCGAAAAGAGGAATCTGGTCATGGAATACCGATGAGATCTCGCGCTTCTTCAAGCAAGGAACCATGTCATGGTACGTTTTGTTCTTTCAGTTTCCAATCCTACCAGAACTAGGTTTAACTTTTGGATCGCTCGGATTCTGGCATGCTTTGCTTCAAGCGGGTGGAGTTCCTAAGTCCGATCCAATGTGGGATTATGGAACTAAAGAGATTCTAAGATCTTGTATTGGACCAATTCAAATGTTTCGTGAGCTCATTCAAGGGGAACAAATTGGTATCCCCAATAAAATTGAGACTCCTTGCCAAGCAATTGTTCCCATTAACGATTTTGCAATAACGCCAGAAATCTATGAAAATTTATCTGAACATGCACTTCATTTTCGAAAGAATTTTCTGGATGCTAACCATTGGGTTCATAGGGAGAAACCAGAAGAAGTTGCAAAACTCATTGATAGTTTTTGTAAGAATGTTGAAAATGCAGAAATTTGAGATTACTATTTTTCTGCATTTTTCAAATTTTACCAACTAACTATTTTGTTGCGGCAAGTCTCTTCGCACGATCTTCTTCCAATAGAGCTTCAATCAACTCATCCATATCCCCTTCCATTATGGAACTCAGATTATGGCTCGTAAATCCAATCCTATGATCTGTGCATCGACCTTGAGGAAAATTATAAGTTCTAATTCTCTCTGATCTATCACCCGATCCAATCATTTGTTTTTTTATGGCGTCACTAGTAGTTTTAGCCTCTTCAATCTGCTGATCAATAATTCTTGCACGAAGAATTCGCATTGCCTTGTCGCGGTTTTTTATTTGAGACTTCTCGTCCTGGCAACTAACAACGATTCCAGTAGGAATATGAGTCAATCGAACTGCAGAGTCAGTTGTATTGACGTGCTGACCTCCAGATCCAGAAGAACGAAACACATCCACTCGAATATCGGAATCTTTAATATCTACTTCTTTCTCCTCTGCCTCAGGTAGAACGGCAACAGTGACAGCTGATGTATGAATCCTTCCTCCTGATTCCGTTGCTGGAATTCTCTGAACTCGATGTGTTCCTGCTTCGAACTTAAAAAGGTCGTAAGCTCGTTCATCTTCAAGTGCAAAAACGATTTCTTTAAATCCGCCAATTCCTGTTGGACTAGAATCAATTAAATCTGCACGAATTCCAACTTTGTCCGCATAACGAGAATACATGCGAAAAAGATCCGCACAGAACAGACCCGACTCTTCCCCGCCCGTCCCAGCTCGTATTTCAATTAGAATATTTTTTCCAGAATTAGGATCAGGAGGAAGTAGCATGATCTCTAGTTCTTTTGCTAGCTCATCGAGACGATTTTCTCCATCTCTAATTTCAGATTTTAACATTTCATGCATATCTTCATCTTTTTCATTAGGCAGAAGATTTTTAGCATCCTCGATGTCTGAGGAAATCTTTAGAAATTCGATTGTTTTATTATAAACTGGCGTTAGGCGAGATCTTTCTTTGTATAATTCCTTTAGTTTATTTGGGTCACTCGCCGTACTAAGCTCTGAATCCAAACGGAGGTATTTTTCTTGTATTTTTTTGAGTCTCTCTATCATGTATAATGAAAGTCTAGAAAGGTAGCCGATTTTGCAAAATCAAAAAACCACAATTAAAATGAAAGCCTCAGCAAATGGATTGGATGATTTTCTCCAAAAAATGGTAGAGCTAGTGTCTGGAATCGAAGATTATCAGAGCCCATATTCTGGTTCAGATCGTCCGCCAGAAGAATTGACAGAAGAAATCATCAAGAATGCGGCTTGGAAAGCGGGAACAATCAGTGCAACTTGCTCGTTACCTGGAGGTGCTTTTGGTTTTCTTACGTTAGTTCCAGAATTGGTTATGATTTTTAGACTTCAAAGCTACTTAGTAAAAGATATAGCGGCAATTTACCAAAAAGAAGCGCAACTCACTCGAGAACTCCTACTTTTCTGTCTCTTTAAACATGGTGGAGCTCACCTTTTTAGAAAATTTATTGAAGAGACTGGCGTAAGAATCTTAATTCGGCCAACTACCGTTCGAGCTTTTCAATCGATTCTGCAAAAACTAGGTATGGACATTTCTAAAAGAGTCCTTAGAAAAAATCTTACAAGATGGGTGCCATTTGCGGGTGCTGCAATAACTGGATCTTTTGCTTTTTTTGATACAAAAGCTGTTGGTAAAAACGCTATCGACATTTTTTCTAAAGACATTGTTATACTTCCAGAATCTGAAACTCTCGATTATGATAATAACATTTCCCTTCCTAAAGATAAAGAAACTAAGGAGCTTCGATTTGACAAAGACTAGATTATATCAGTCTCAAGTAATTTGTTTTATTCTAATATTCATAATATCATGCCGATCCAAGCATGAAACATTTCTGGAGGAGGTAAATGATTTTGTTAACCTACAGAAATATGATAAGGCTCTACAGATAATTCAAGATAAATTAGAATCCAAGCGTGATTCAGATGAAGTAATTTCGATAACCAAACCAAGAAGGGAGCGACATTTAAGAATGTCGCAAGATAGAAACAGAATTGTCTGGTCGGAAGATAGTAAATTAATATTTCGAGATATTCCCAATCCTCTTGTAAAAACTCAGAAATTACCCGAAGCTCCTTATGAATTTCGAATAGCGAGTAATGCTGAATATTCTTTAGTTTCATTTAGACTCAAAAATACAAAAGGTTGCAGAATGTTAGCTATATCGATGTTAGATGAAGAAATGCTATATGAATCAGGAGCTCATATTGCATGCAGGAATTCAGGCGGAATAGCACCAGATGGTAAAACCATTTACTATTTTATAGATGAGAATTTGTATAAAGAAAAAACTTCTAATCCCAAGAAACCTATCAAAATTATTGATTCAGCGAAAATTATTCCCCCTTATCCAAAACTTAGAAATAAATTTTCTTTAATTCCAATCAATCAGCATTTCTTGTTGGTTACAGGTGTTGCTGGATCATATAATGTATATTTTTTCAATACCAAATCGGAGACATTAGAACTTTTAACAAAAGAAATAGTTAGCCCAAAAGCATTCTATGCGCATGGAAAGTCCGTGTTTATGATTGGTGGAAAAATTGGAAATTGGCTACTGAGAGAAGTTGATTATACAAATCCTGGCAAACCGAAAATCAACACTGGATTTTCCATTACTCTAAGAGAGGTTGAGCCTTGGAAATTGACTACAAAGAATGATTTTCTTTCGTTCTATAACAATACTATTTTTAGCTGGGGACCAATGCTCCCTAGAAAAGAATTTCCTTTGCTCTGTGAAAGAGCCTGGGGCGTAGGACGGGATCATATTATCTATGAAAATAAAATAGGTGAATTGGTTTTAGCCAACATGGCTTATTCAGAAGAAGATTGGAAAGTTTTGGAACTCTATAAACAAGTAAAAAAGCAATCAAATCAATAGAGACCATTTATCACCTACCAATTCTTAATGAATTAGTAGGTTCTAGAAAATTAAGCTGCTTGGGATTTTTCTTTTTGCTCTTCAAAAACCTTACAGGCGCTGTATTTATCAGACAAACATTTCTTAACTAAATTATCCAAATCTGATTTCATCAAAATATTGCTAGAGCTCGGGCATTCTTCCAATTTTTGTGTGTAGAGTGGACAACGAATAAAAAAATTCGTTTTTCTTTTCGTTCTTGGTTTTTCCCATGCGTCTTATTCCGTTCTCTCTTTCAAGATTTGTCAACTTGATTTTGCCAATTTTTTTAAAAATACAGATTCAAAAGCTTTGGTCCAGGTTTATCTTCAGCTACAGAAATCGAATCAAATTCTCTATTTGTGTAGGTTAAACCTTTTGGATCCAAATCCCAACCTACGCCTTTCCAGAAAACCTGAACTGCTTCTTTGCCTCTAGATTGTTGTATGAACTTTCCTATTGAATATCGGATCCAAACATCCTGATCCTGAAGACCATCCACTTGAGAATCCGCTAAACCATGAAAAATATTTCCTAAGCCTGATGCCGGAGATACAATTCCATCAATCTTTGTTGAATAAAATTTCTTATATAAAGACTCATAAAAAGAATCATTCCCTATCAAAACTGCAACCTTCCAAGCAGGAACCGAAACTACAAAATCTTGATTGAGATCTCCTGGAACTGCAATTGTCTTTTCCCATTCGTTCAAGTGAACTTTCTTGATAAGAGTGGATGCTTTTCCATTTGGAAGATAAACGACCGACACATTTTCAATCGCACCATCTCCCGCGACAAGCACGCCTTTCACAATGGAAGGTGAAGGAAGCATGATTGATCCGGCAATAATACTTACAGAATAATCATCAGCTAACTTTGAGAATGTGTTGTTATAAATCTCCGCAATCAAATCTTTTTTTAACCTAAGGATTGCGCCGATTTCTTTATCTATTTCTTTGCATTTAGTCGGGTCACATTTTCCTACAATTTCCGCAATTTCTAGTTTTCTGGAGGTTTTTAGAAATCGAACTGCATCCTTGACATTGCTAGAGAAATAGGCTGGCCTTTTTTCTCCTACCAAAACCAATCCTGAACCTACATGCTCTGGAAAAATCATCAATGATTTACTATCTAGAATCTTTTCCTCTTTTGCCCTAATCAGCATAGGTTCTAAGCTCTTATAATAATTTTCTTCGGAATAGAAATCCAATGGATGAAAAAATGGCTGACTCGCCAATAAATTCCCAAACTTACGATTGGTTCCGTTCACTTTGTATTCTATCTCAACATGTTCTTTATGGAAATCAACTAGCTCGGCAAAATCAGCTTCCCTAAGTTCAAAATCTGGTTCCTCGAAAAATCTTGCTGAATAAATAATTCCAGATATGATTCCAAAAAAAATAATTATTCTAATCCAAGGAAAATATAAATTATGCATATTCTTTTAAGTATTTCCTTACAGCATCTAACATATAATCTTCAAAAAGTGTTGAAGGATCGTATGTTTTCACATTTACCCATTCCATATAGTCATGTTCATCTGACATTTCTACTTCACCAGAAATATATTTCCCTTCATAACCAATAATAATGCACGGATGATTGCCTTCGGTTACTTTGTGTTTATGGATAAATATTGGTTCTGGATTGGTTGAGTATAGAAAACCAGATCCCATCTCTTCTGCCATCTCCCGATCTAGGCTATCAATCCAATCTTCAAAAAATTCTTTTTCTGTCATTCTGCCGCCCGGCAAATCTCCATAACCAGATTTTTTATCTCTCAAAACGAGTAGCTCGTCTCCTCTACGGAGAAACAACTTTTGTGTAATTTGAAAAAAGCCATGATCGCTCACAATTGATTACCCCATACATCAATCTCATGATCCACAGCATAGAGATTCGGCTTTGGACGATTGTTGTTTCGATATTGATCAACAAGTCCCAATGATACTTTGAGAAGCTGCGTTATGATGGAGTCCATAATTTCTGTCGGTGCACCGTAGTAAAGAAAGTTCACTGGGCTAAGATCTGAGAGCAGAAATAATTTCTTTTCAAATCTCAATCCATCCTTCTTGAATTGCAAAATAATAATTCCACCTTGATCCATTTGCGATTGCGGATCTATGATTCTTGTTGCTTCTACTTCTACATCATAACCAAGAATCGAATTTTTTCGTCCTAATAAAAATTCGTTTAACCAAGATGTCAATTGAGCGAATTCCACTGTCTTGGTTGAACCAGACGCAAGATAAATATTTTTGGATTTACAATTTATAAGAAATTTTTCCCAAAAATTTGAATCAAGAATTGACTCACCCACAACACCCAAAATAAAATCCGTCTCAAACAAAACTTCTTCTGGGACTTGACTTATATTATTGTATTTCCACTGAGATGGACTGTCAGTCTTTATATCGATTTCAATAAGATGATCATTTTGATCATGCATCCTACCACCACGCAGGTATTTACATAAAAAGGTTCCAATATTTCCACTTGATCCCAGGATTAGAAATTTTCTTCTCGATAGAATCTTGCCCTGACCGTGTAACACATCTTCCATGGCCTTCAGAATTGAGTGCGCAACTTCTTTAGATTCTTCTTTAACCTTTTGATTGGAGATAGCAATTGAATAGGCAGGAAGATACAGTTTACTTTTTTCCTTAACAACAGTAAGCAATCTCTCATAACCATTACGAGTATGCTCGATTGAGCCAATCAATACTGAGTCTAGAAATTCCGAAAACTTTATTGAACCTTTGATATTAGTTGGAACCTTAACAAAATATTCGGAACATACCTCTTCTAAGGTCATACCTTCCAGAGCATACTGATTTGTAATAGGGGACACATATCCACCGTCTTCTATAAGAATAACTCTATCACCATCTTGCTGAGCATCTAGGCACAATTTGAGAAATCGATTTGTTGAAAGCAATTTCATTGCAGCAAAAAAATCAAGCTGTTCACGATCCATAAAATCCCGAACATCTCGCATATCACTCATATCGCTATAGAGAGGTGATAGCGAATAATATATCTTACGGTCTTGACTCACCTTTAACTCAAGCCCAGACATATAAAAACTATCGGTAGGTAAATCGAGCAAAGTATCTAAATATACTGATGGAATATTACCACCATACTTAACAAAACTCACTGTGATAGACTTTGCATCCAATCTTCTAAAAGCTTCAATCAAAGCCAATATCTCAGATGTTATGTGATGAATTAAGTAGACTCGTAATCCACTAAGATTAAGTTTGTGTTCTTTTCGGTCAGCTACATCCTCTAACTCAGGCATTCGAGAAAGATAATATCCTAAGGTTTGCGCTTTTCTTCTTCGGTTAAAAGAATAATTCAAAACTCTATCTAAGCGAGAAAGATCAAGGTAAACAATTGCTGATCCAAGATCCACTTTAATTGTGTATCCTTCTTTAATACAGCGAGTCACTTCTTGGTCTTCAAGCATTAGAAATAATTTCTTGAAGATTGGCAGAGATACTAGAGGATCTGAAGTTAGTAGAAATCTCGCAAAATCTTGTTCCCAGAAGAAATTGATCTGAGTAAGCGAGCCCAATGCCGTTTTCTGGATCTGTTCAAATACTCGATTGAATCTTCTATTTTCTTCTGAATAGTCGGACTCGCCCTTCTGGCATCCACCAATCACGCTGCTATGAATTGATTCGGAAATTTTCGTACTGCCAGCAATATAGATCCTAGATTTAAGATCCTCAACAACCACGTGAGGCAATGACTTTAGATCTAGATTGGCTCGATCGAAATTCTCAATCGTTAATCGAAATAAAAACTCACCCGGTTCAACTTGATTTTGAACCCGTTCAAGAATAAATTGATAATCGACATTTTCATTTGGACTAGTATGATGAAATGGAAAAACCAAAGCCTTGCTCGGACTGAACTTTGGATCTTCACCATAAAATTCTGGATGGATAATTTTGGCCCATACTTGCCTTTGGAAGGTTCCGAAAACACATCGTAAGTGATCTTGGAACTCATCACGAAAAAGGAGAATATCTTTTAAGACTCCTGCCCTTGCATGAATTTGGATATATCCAATATGCATCTCAAGAAGTTCACTATTTATATTCGGATTGATTTTGTGTAGAAAGGAAATATCACCAGGATAGGACTGAATCCTTTGTACTATTTCATCGCCCAAAGTTCTCGAGAGAATTGACAATCCCCAGAAAATCTGTAATTTGGAGAGATCAATGCTCATCAAGTCATCGGCTTCTTTTGTTAGCGATGGACCGAGAGAAGTTTTTATTTGATCCCCGTTTTTGAACTTATCCATGCTTCACCATAACTTTTATAGCGTCGGGACTTTTAGCAGTCTCGAATGCCAATTCCAGCTCACTCGCTGGATACTCATGCGAGACCATATTTTCAGCCATGGACTTAGCAACAGATGGATTTTCTTCAAGTAGTTTCAATGCCAAATGAAAATCACCGCATCTTGATGAACGTATCCCTTTGCCTTTTGCAAAAAATTCCATCATGGGAACGGGTGTGTCTTCTGTAGATTTTCCAGATTCTTTCGTATGAACCAAAATTGCTCCGCGTGGACGCACAAGGGATTCTTCTTTACCTTCCTGCGGGCGAATCGCCATATCAATCTCATCCAATGAACCAATGATCACAATATCATAACGAGGTAATCTTCCTTCAAATTGAACGCCTTGTAAATTATTTATTGCCCAAGACCAATCACCTGAATCGATCTTAACCATTGGATTCTGTAATCGAAAATCTTTGAGGATTGCACTCAATTCTGAGTTGGTATTTTTAAAGTCATCTGACAAAGAGGGAGCAATGAAAATTTTTGTATTTTGTCTAACTTCTTTCTCCCAGTGAAATTGAAGATTCTCTTTACTCAAGGGAAGAATCGAAAGCTCATCCACAACCAACTCTGTCAAATGTCGAATGCCCTCCATCGACTGCCCATTCGTTGTCTTGAGGTGCACTTCTCTTTTTGCCAATTGAATAGCAGAATGGAATCCATCTACTGTGCTTGTTGTATCATATACTATTGCGAAGCGACCTTCTAAAGTTTTTACAATACTTGGATCTGCAATCAATATTCCTTCGTCGGCACCAAGCTTGACCGCAAGATCGAGTAATTTCTGTCTGCGTGCCAGAGCTATAATACGAAAGTTTTTCCCTGAGCTGAGTCGATACGCTTGGAGGGCAGAAATGACAAGGCTTCCCAATCGGCGAGGTCCAAGTACCGCTGTTCGATCTGGCAGACCCTTATACGGAATGGCAGCGTTCTTCGGCGCTAAAATGTAAGAACCGAAACCACCAGGTAAACGATCAATTCCTAGAACTTTTCGTTCAGGTGAATGAGTTGGGATACCTGCTTGAACGAAGGCATCTGTCAACAAATCTCCACGTGCCTCATAACTGTCATTGATTTCAACCACATAACTTTGCTTAGTTTCTAAATCTTCTGCAATTACTTCATGGCCTATTACTTGGGGCAAAGGAAAAGGCAAAAACCTTCTATCCAGATCGGTTGAGCAAACTCCACAAGATCTTGTCTTCAATAACTTATAGCCTGGCCCCAGATTTAAATAGTTCTCACCATTTCTAAGAATAGTCCAGCCAGTCTCTTCATCGCCATTGTATTCATAATTGGCAGTTTGAAATTTGTCATCAGATGTATAATCTAGCGCTTTGAATTGAATATTCTTCATTGGTATCTTGCCTCAATGAAATAAAAAAGTATTACTGTCAGTGTAAAAAAAACAAGATTTAGTATAAACCCATTCTTCAATTTTTTTCGGTCTTTTTCTTCAAGAAAATAGGCAGTGATTATAACAGAGAAAAAACCACCAAGATGTGCCCAGTGAGCAATCTGATCTTTCTCAAAAACATTTGTTATATCCGTATAAACAGAACCCCAAGCTATAAGAAACATGGGAAACGGAAATGTCACTCCACCCATTCTCAAAGTAAAAGGAGAAAGTAATGCAGCGACAGCAGCTAAACCAGAGATGGCACCGCTTGCACCAAGGACAGGTGTATTATCTCCCATAAAAATTCCTCGAACAATCGAATCTAACAATGCTGATACGATCAAAGCCATTCCATAAAAAAGTATCCATTTACTTGGTCCAACTTTGTATTCGACAGCTCTTCCAAGAATAAATAAATACATAAGATTAGAAATGAGATGGCTAAAATTCCCATGCATCAAACTAGAAAGAAACCAATTGATTGGATTCCATTCTCTTGGATAGGAGAGAAAATAATTTGCAACGAAACTATCTGGTATAAAAAAAATCGCTGCAAAGAAAAAAACAAAAAGAAAAACAACGAGTGATGCCGTAAGTGGGAATTCCCAGAAAACTTTGCTCATAATAATAGGATCATTATAATCATTGAGCAGATCAATTCGAATTTGATACTTGTCTTGGAATATCTGGATAAGATTCTTTTCGAATATAAGCCTCATCAACCCCTTCAAGTGGGATTGCGAGCTCTTCTAGTTTTGGATCATTCCAGACCTCATAAAAAATATCTCTTCTATCGTAGACTGTAAAATAACTATCGTAGTGATATCTGAGATAGCGATCCGTATCATTAGGAATTACTCTCTGTATTTCAAGTTTCAATGCTTCGAAAGACTCAAGTTCATCCTCTTCAGATTCATAGGATCCATCATGCAATAATCCTAATCTTATAATATATTTTTCACATTGTTTCAAGGATTGCAAAGCATAGGAAGCATCTTGTAATTTAAGCAAGTAGAGTTGGGGATGTTTATTTTTAGCGAGGAGAATTTTCATTTTCGCTACTGCGATTTCGCGAAATCCCAATTTGAGATAGAAATGTGTATTGGTTTTTGTTCGATTGTTTGATAATTTTGTCAACCGAATCATCTCATATTCTAATGTTTTGATTCCTGCATCTACAATTCGATAGTACAGCTGAAGAGTGATGAATTGGGTTCTCCTCATTTCACTGTATCCTTTTCCTAAGTCCATTTGCAATTGCAATAGCTCCGTTTCTATCTGGTGTTGTAGAGCTCGAGTATAAATCTTTTCATCTTGAGGCTCCCCAAAATTTGCAATCGATGGACCAATATCTTTTAGGTAGTTATAATTTGCGCGCATCCCTTCTGTAACTTTTATCAACTGAGTCGACTTATTGGATTGGTCTGAAGATGAGAGATTCATGGCAGAACATACCAATGCCAAAGTTACAAATTTTTTATAATTCCTCATTATTGATTTAATAGTCGGTGAATAAGAAAATTTGACAGAAAAGATAATTTTCTCTTCAAAAAACTAGTTTACTTTGGATTGATTATGTAGGATTTTAGGCTATTCAAGATCAATAATCATGCCAGGCCCCTTTCCTCTCAACACTGCAACCGTAAATGAATGTCTTACTGAACTCAAGAAAATTCAGGAGACTAAAGAATTCAAATCCGTTATAGATTTGATGACGGACTTAGCGATATCCAATGATAAAAATACTTGGTCAGTGATTTACCAGATCATGAGAGATGCAGATTCAGGAAGACTATCTTGGGCGCTACATAAAGAGATACTTTCGAGTACAATCTCCATTCTAACAAAAGTTGGGGATAGTAAATCTTATAGGTTGATTATCAATTATATCAAAACATTAGATAAAAATATTCCTTTCGGAGCTATCGAGTTAATCTCCGATCTTCTCCCTACATTTGCTGAAATGGATCCAGAAGAAATTATCAAAATTGCATCACAAAAAGATGAGATCCGATCAGCCATAGGAATTATAGCGCTTTCTAAATTGGCGATCGAAAATAAACTTTCTTCAGAGCAGAAAGTGACAATACGGAATGTTTTTAGTGATAACAACAATCAGCGGTTTTATATGAAAGACATCATCGAATCCACTCTTCATATTATGGAAGATCAAGAAAAAGGTGCTAGTTTTCTCCAGGGCGAGGATCTTGAGAAAATTTTCTCCTAAATTCATATCGAGTCTTAATCTCTAAATCGCATTTTAACTTCAGAATTCTTTCTCGACTTATTATCAAAACTCTAACAATTCCTGCAGGCTGATTCCATTTCACCAAGTTCTGGTACGAAACATGCAATTCAGTATGTAGGATCTTAAATCTAATAAAAATTTAAACAGATTGTTTAAAAATTAAGCGGTAATATGGCTAAACTGAACTACAATAATACTTTAAACTCCAAAGCGGGTCTTTTATGGAAGAGTATTGAGCGCCAATCTGAAGTTCAGACTGGCTTGGTACGACTCAATAAAGAAGTGACACTCCGGATCCTCATCAATAAGCCTCAGGAATTTCTAGAAGCAAATCGTTTCGATTTCACAAAGAATATGAAGTTGTTTATGAAAACAGTTGTTACTATGGATTCTGAGAAGTTGGAGTATTTTATCTTCCGATTGTATGATTGCTATCTTCGAGAGTTGCAATATATCGAAAATCGAAACAACCAATTTTCAATTGATATTCTTTTTCAAGTAATCGAAACTCTCACGATAGAAAAGGACTCACTTCAATCGGTTCAAGGCTATTTTGAGGCAGCCAATTCGGATTCCTTAACCAGATCCGATATGGAAAATATTTTGCACCATATGAAAGCTTTCAATCTTATGGCGGCACAATTCCAAAGACTGGGAAATTTAAAAAAGGCAATTGAACTTACAGATCAAATCATACTAAAAATTGCTACTTTGAATCCGATGGTAACAGTTATGGCTTTGGACAATATGTTCAGTCTGATTCTCGCTCAGAACATTCTCGCAACAAAATATGCACTTAGAAATTTGCTATCTGGTTGGATGGAAGAATATGGATTCAGCAAGGATCAAGCGGCTAGGATTTTGCCACTTTTTCCAAACGATTCTTCACTCAATGAATTTAGGTCCGTGTATACTAAAGCAATGCAATCTCTCATGAATATGGAAGATGCTACTGCTAATAAAGAAATGGATCTTTTTATGCTGAGAACAATTTGTAACTATTTTACATCATGGTTGAATCGAGTAGCAAATCAATTGCCGGCAGTAGCTTAATTTTTTTTCTTAGTCATCGTAACAAATAAGGTGTTGCTAATATTCCAACGCCCACGACTTATCCAGAAAATAAATCGAGATACATGGTAGTATAGCACTTTCGCAATTAGGGCTAATTTGCTCTTAGAACCTGCAACACTCATTATTGGCTTGAGAATGTAGTATTTAGGATTCTCAAACCCGGTCTGTTCGCCCAATCGAGCAAGCGTTTCCATATAATAATTGTTAACGTGATCTTTTGCTTCGAGATAATGGACTCCTGGTTTCATGCCTTTGATCAGGACTTTTAATTTAGCTTTCCATAATTGAAATGGAAAATTCGGAGTTTGCATAAATAAAACTCCACCAGGCTTTAGAACTGAATTGATGTAATCTAAAAGAGAATGAGGTTTTGGGATATGTTCGATTACATCCCAAAGAGTTACTATATCCAAGCTTGACTTTTCAATTCCGCTATCTTGAACGAGTCCAGAATGAACATTGTCCATCCTATTTTTTTCTCGTGCAAAAGCTACAGCGCGCTCGGAGATCTCGTATCCAATCGCTGTCCATCCGCTACGATCCGAACCAACTTTTTTAACAAAAAAACCTAAGCCACAACCTATATCTAAAAGCTTACCGTTCTTTTCCTTCAAGAACCGATTGATAAAATCATCATAAATATCTCTGTGTGCTGTATCCCACCATTCTAAATCGAACTCTTCTGTTGGATCATCCCAATAACCTTCATAGTGTTCATCTTGTTCGTAAGTGGAATAAACATGACCGCAATAAGAACATTTAACGATCGCAATGCCATTCTCATCAAAAACGGAAACATGGTCTTGGCTTTCACAAAGTATACAATTATGATTCATTCTAATTTTAGTAAAAAATTATTTGGTAACTTGGTCAATCAAAAACAAAATTTTCACCTTGTCGCAGTGTAGAGCGGAACAAAAATTGGATTGAGGTCGACAAATGAAGATCAATTTCACTAAAATGCAAGGCATCGGCAACGATTACGTCTACATAGATGCAACTAAAGAAGACATTCAGCTGTCATCAGAACAAATTCAATTTATTTCAGATCGTAATTTTGGCATTGGAAGTGATGGTGTAATTTTTATTCGTCCATCAAGTAAAGGTGAATTCCAAATGGATATGTACAATTCGGACGGTTCTTCATCAGAAATGTGTGGAAATGGAATCCGTTGTGTTGGTAAATTTATTTATGATAAAAAACTAACAAAAAATACTAAACCCAAAATTGAAACAGGTGCCGGCATATTGACTCTCGATATGAAAGTTAATTCTAGTGAAAAGGTAGAATTGGTAACTGTTGATATGGGCAAGCCCATTCTTAAACCATCTGAGATTCCCATTAAATGGGGAGATACCGAAAACGTTGTAAATGAGATTATCAAAGTCCAAAATCTTGATCTTCACTTTACAGCCGTTAGTATGGGTAATCCACACTGCGTAATTTTTGTTGATGATGCAGATTCGTTTCCAGTCAGGGAAATTGGACCTATAATTGAGAACCACGAATTATTTCCAAGAAGAGTAAACGTTGAATTTGTTACTGTCCGTGGCCAGGATCATTTGTACCAAAGAACTTGGGAAAGGGGTGCCGGTGAAACATTAGCTTGTGGAACTGGTGCTTGTGCAGTTGCCGTTGCAGCTAGATTAACAGGAAGAGCCAGCTCTAAAGTAAAAATAGATCTTAGAGGTGGCACTTTGGAAATTGAATGGCGAGAGAACGGACATGTTTTTATGACTGGTCCGGCATCTGAAGTCTATTCAGGAGTCATTGATCTATAGAAATTGCAATTTCAACTGCTTTAATAACGTTGCGAACTCGAACAGCTTGAATGCCAGCTTTCGGTCCAACGTTTTCAAAGTATTCACGATCTCCAAAAATATCTTCTATATGAATGAGTTGCATGCCCATTTTCGCGGCACCTTTCATATCATCCTCCCAACTATCTCCAATCATAAATGAATCTTCTGGTTTAGATTGCGTTATAGATAGTGCTCGCTGAAAAACTTTCTTATCGGGTTTTTCGATGCCCAATTCTTCAGAGACAATCATATGAAAAGGAAAGTCACGAGGAATGATATTATTCAATTTTAGAAATTGGGTACGAAGATTCTCATTTGAAACTAAAACCAATTGATTGGATTTACCAAATGGTTCTAGAATCTTCCACAATTGTTTGTATGAGTTTCTATTTTCTTTGGCAAAATTCTGTAAATACTCTGTAAAAAATTCGAAATATTTGGATTCTAAATCTAGAATCTTTTGAAAACTGGATCCAGTCAAATTTCCAAAAGTAGATTCCCATTGCTTCTTAAAACATAAAATTCTAAGGCGATTGGACGTATGATCTTTGAGTTCTGATTTGATCTGACTACGTGCAATTTCATAAGTTTGATGAAAATGGGATTTCGCTTTACCTGTTTTCTTAGTCCAAATCGATTCTAATTTATCTAGAGCATAATCATATGCCTTCTTAGAAGGAATAATTGTATTATCAATATCAAACAATAACATAGTTACAAGATATCGAAAGTTTTTAATGTTGACGAGTCAAAATAATATTTGATAGTAGATTTCCAATGTTACCAATTGCAAAAATACTTTCTTCGCTATTTATAATTCTTGGAATAATATTATCTGGCTACGGTATTTTTACATGGGATGATCCGATGTACATCAAATCCCTGAATTACAATGTTAACTTTTATTGGGGTTTGATAGTTTTAGTTTTTGGAATTCTTTTCTATGCTGGTGATCGATTGGCTTCTGATTCATGATATTTTTTTACAATACTACTCATTGAATCCAACGCATCGATAAATAAAGCTGGACCAGGTTGTAAAATTATACTAGAATCAATCTCATAAATCTGATTATTTTTAATAGCATTTACATCTTGCCATTGGGTGTGATTTCTTACCCAATCAAAATCTACAGGCTTTCCACACCAAGATCCGATTATGATATCAGGGTTTTCATTCTCAACATCTGAGCCTGAAATAATTCTGTCTTTTGCGAGAGATTTTTCTTTGAGATTATCAAAAGCATCTTCGCCTCCGCAAATTTGTATCAATTCACTAACCCATTTGATTCCAGTTATGATAGGCTCGTTCCATTCTTGAAAGAAAATTCTTGGACGATATTTATAGATTCTCATTGAATTCTTAATATCATCGATCTTCATTTTCCATTGGTCAACAAGATGAATTGTTTCTGTTGTTCGTCCTACCAACGATCCCAAAAGAATCATGGTCTGAAAAATTTCTTCGATAGATCGTTGATTGGTTATAAAAACATTCAGTCCTTCTTTTATTAAATCACGAGCGAGATCACCTTGAATATCTGAAAATCCTATGATCAAATCTGGATTGAGAGATTTTATTTTCTTTATATTACCAGAAATAAAGGAGGATACAATCGGTTTTTCTTGTTTGGCTTGCTTAGGTCGAACCGTATAAGTTGTAACACCGGCTATACGCTTCTGTTCTCCAAGTAAGTAAAATAGCTCTGTTGTTTCTTCGGTAAGGCAAATAATTTTCTGGGGATAATTCAAGTTTCAACCTTAAGGAGCAAAAGAAAGATCTTCTTCCTGCCATGTGGTTCCATGCTTTTTCTTATGTTCATCCATATGCAATTGGTCTTGGTATGCATTGGCACCAGAAAGACCTAAAGTTCCAGTAATCATTATTGCGGAACTTACTTGTGAAGCATAAGCCATAGGTATCATAGGCATTGCTGCAATTGCACCTGCCAATCCCGCCGAAACTCCAAGCGCAAATGGCATAGTCAGAAAAAAAATAATTTGAAATCTTCTTAGTTTGGATTCAGGATAAACTGTTTCTTCAGTGAATTTCTTTTTATCCCTTTCTTTCTTTTCACGATCTCGACCTTGATTGTTAAACGATTCTTGCATAGCTTGCTCGTTGATCTGACCGGTCAATGGATTGATAAGTTGAGGTTGCCCACGATTGTTGTTTGGCAATTGACTTGGATCTAGTGATCCGATATTTTGTAAAGCACCAGTTCCAGCTCCAGGAATTCCGACGAGGGGGTCAAAAGGCTTTTGAACCATCTTAGGTGTTACAGGAAAATTGGTTTTCTTATTTTCTGGCGGAACTTTATAAGTTCTATACCGTTCCTCAAATTCTGACTCGGGTTCACTGCCTGGGATGTTTCTAAGATTCATATCATATTCATCATAGAAACCTTCTTTTGTTTGAGCTTGAATTCTAAATCCAGTAATACTGAAAATGATCAGTATAACAGTGATTATTTTCACAGAGTCCACCAAAGAGACATATAAATTATTTAAATAATTCTTAAGAAAATTCATCTTTGTAAACGATAGGAATTTTTTCCAATCTTTAGTTTAGAATTTACCAGCAATTGGAATCGTCAACTAGAAAGAATCCCTCGTGAAAGCTTCTCACTTGTATATTCAAAAGATTTTGCTCTAATCAAATCTAAGTCTTCTGGTTTAATTCCCATTTCTTTAGCTTTTTTATATTCTTCTTGAATGTTCGTGTTAAAAATTCCAGGATCATCAGCTCCTATCGTGACTCGTAAATCATTTTCTATAAACCTATGTAGAGGGTGATCAATTTTTTCTTCGATCATTCCAATGTAAAAATTGGAACTTGGACAAGATTCAATGACAGCCGAAGTTTTCTTGATCTCAGCCATACAGTAGTTTTGAAAAGTTTCCAAAAATGTAACTTCACGCTCATCATAAACAATCTCAATCAGTGAATCCGGTTTTAGATCCTTTAGCTTAGCTAGATTGGATTCAATTTCGGTGAGCTTTCGAAAATATCCATATTTCTGAATAGTTTTAGAATGCTTACGCTCCCATTCCAATTGTTGGGTTCGTTCGCTTACAGATTCCAGTCTCTTCTTATTCAGAAAATATTGTGGTCGGATCCCTAAGGCTATACAATGCCCAAGTCTATGCGCTCCATATAGAGCAGATTCCAAAACCCATCGACTAGCTGAATGTGGTGTTTTATCTTGGTAGCTCTCACCTACATGATACAGTATCGCTAGACCTAAATCAGGTTGAGCTAGATTGTCAGCTAACACCTGTTCGAAGAATTCCTTTTTCTCAGACGGCGGATATCCTTCCTCGATATGACAGAAATCAATACCTGATAGATAATCTCTTACAAGAGAATTTTTAGATTGCAACTCTTTTAGCCAAATGTATTGCTCTAGAAATAATTTGTTTCGATGCAATGATACTGCAAGTTTAGGTTCAATTTTGTATCCAGCTTTATTAGCTAATTCTGATCCAGCCTGAAGACCTTCACATGATGCAATTATTTTGCTCTCAACAATCGGTCTAGTTTCTGTAACTGCGAACATGATTCTAAATTCCGCATGCTCTATTCCTTGTTTAGCATGTTCTAATGTAACTAAAGACGAAATTGATCTAATCTCATCTTCATCAAATTTTGCCAATGCAATGATCAAATTGAATTTGGATTGGAATTCTTGGAATGGACCGTGGTAGTTAAAATGGTAGAGACTGGAAAACTTTATTGGATCCTGATAGTCCGAGAAAAAATTCTCCGTATCAATAATTTTACCGAATACTTGCTCATAGGAATCAGTAAATATTTTCCATCTCGGACTAGGATTTTTTTTTCCAATGTCATAAAGCATTGGAGCTGAAATGGATCCGTAAAGGTGGTTGTGTAATTCACAAAACATAAAAAAAATGGTCTATCTCCACTATGTATCATAGAATCATCAGGGTTTTTCAGCCTAGTCGTTTAAATAAAAAAATTATTTTTCTATCGATTCCGGTATTCATTGGAATGGTGAACCATACAGCGATAATGATCGCTGATACAGCTATGGTAGGCAAATTAGGTGCCCTTGCTCTCGCCTCTACTGGTTTTGGTGGTGTCACGTATTTTACGGTTTTGTCCTTTCTTATGGGCGCATCAATAGCAGTTCAGATTCTAACTTCCCGTCGCTTTGGGGAAAAGAAAATGTTGGAAGTCGGAAAAGTAGGAGTCAATGCAATTTACTTTTCTTTAGCTTTGGGTCTAGTTATGTCCATCGGTGGTTTTTACCTCGGCGAACCACTTATGGCAGCGCTTGCGGATGATCCCGACGTACAGCGTGAAGCAGGGTTATATTTGTCTTATCGATTTATAGGAACATTTTTATTCTTTTTCATTTTCTTTATTCGCGGATACTTTGATGGACTGGGGTTTACTTATGTAGGAATGGTTTCGGCTTTCCTCACAACAGGATCGAATATATTCTTCAATTGGATCTTGATCTATGGGAATTTGGGTTTCCCTGCGATGGGAGTTCAAGGAGCTGCGATTGCCTCTTCGCTCTCTGGAATACCTGGGGCTTTGGTTTTTGTCATTTATTTATTTACCCGTAGGTTTAGAATTTATTTTCTCCATACAAGTTGGGTGCCCAATCTTGCGATTTTCAAAGAAATTACCTTTTTGGGAACGGCACCAGCTATCGAACAGATGCTAACAAATATTTCATTTATTATCTTCACCAAGTTTGCGGGCCTAGTTGGAACCGTAACAATGGCTGCATCAAATATTGTTTTTAGTACATTGAGTTTATCTTTTATGCCTGGATTTGCATTTGGAATTGCAGCAACCACAATACTAGGACAGGCAGTCGGTCAAGGGAAATACCGTCTTGCTTATGAAGGAACCATGCGAGCTGCAAATTACTCAGCTATTGTGATGGGAACGATGGGAGTGATATTTATCGTTTTTGGCGAATGGATCATTTCTTTTTTTACTATTGATATTGCGGTTGTGAGAGAAGCATACCCTGCCTTAGTAATTGTTGCGCTGATTCAAGTAGGTGACGCTTATCATATGGTTGTTGGTTCCGCTTTGAGAAGTGCGGGCTTGGTATACTGGGTAGCAACAGTTTATATTTTGACTTCCTTTATTGTAATGCTTCCTTGGGCGTATTTCTTTGGAGTATATATGAATTATGGAAATCCTGGGCTTTGGTCTTCTATTTTTCTATGGCTATTGATTTTGGCTATAGCCTTTGTCACAAAATTTCGAAAAAAAGATTGGATCGGAGTAAAAGTATAAATGAAGGAACGGGAAATTTATACACCAAAGCTAGAAGAAGTTCCTCCTATGCCGGAACTTCGTACTTTATGGCAACGACTCGGAGAAGAGAAAATTCGCGAACTGGTAAGCTGTTTTTATGATATCATACAAAATTCTAGCATTGCCCCCATGTTTCCTGGCAATTGGGATCAAGCAAAGAAAGACCAAGCAGATTTTATGATTCAGGTTCTAGGTGGACCAAGTTTTTATTCGGATAGAAAAGGGCATCCGAGAATGAGAATGCGCCATTTCGCATTTGAAATCAACGAAGCGTCTAGATTGGTTTGGCTTAATTCTTATCGAAGGGCAATGGAAGATACGAATATTCCATCAGAGGAGAAGAAAATTTTGGATTCTTATTTAGATAATTTTTCAAAATGGATGATTAATTCGAAGTCATAACCTTTTCAAATAGACTTTTTACTTTCTGATTGTTGGTTTCGGTCCATTGCTCGGAAACTATTTCTTTACCTCTACGATTGAAACCTCGAACATAAACTTTGCCTTTAATGATGCCTTCTCTTAATTGATTGTTCCAATCTAATAGTATTGGTTCGTATCCTGGCTTACTGAGGAGATGCTCGAGTGGCTGAATCTGGGATCGATTCTCTTCGCCCAAAGATAAGTATCCTAAGCATACAATTTTTTCTTCCTGGCCATAAGAGTATGTTTGTATCTTCCAAAAGATCTTTCTTGCAAGCCTTCGGCAGAGTTCTCTATCTTGAGGAAGACACCCAACCAAAATTGTCGATTTGCCTTTGAGGTCAGATGTTTTGTGTGCTTTACCAAATTGATCATGTAGCGAAAATTCAGGAAGTGTTGGATTCTCTTTGGATGTAATCGTGAATACAAAAGCAAAATATAGAAGTCCTATCACAAAAAAAAATCTGAAATGAACTGGTAAGTAATTTCGTGAAATCATAATCTGGAACCGTGCGTTGGATTCAAATTATATATCTGATCTTTATTAGCGCAATAGGATTTCTGCAGGGTTGCAAGACATTTACATCCCAACCAAAATTGATTCTTAGTGAAGATTACCTCGCAGGTTTCGAGATTCATCCTCTAGAATTAAAAGAAAATTTTGCCGAAGTTCAAGATATAATTCAACCTACTAGTTGCAAAAATATTTCTAAACAAAATGTCCGTGATTCGTTAAGTTCCTTACTGATCAAGAATCCTTCTGTTTTTCGAGATAAACCCAAACCACTATTCCCGTCAGGTAAGAATCTAGATGAAATTGCAAATTCAATTTATAGTAATCTTCAATTGCATTTAAAAATTGAGACAGGCACAGAAGATTCTACTCAAGAATCGAATTCGATAAAAATTTTCACTAAAAACAATACTACATATATGTATTATTTTATCTTCAAAGAAGATGATGATCTTCAGCCTTTTACAAGAATTCTTAGAACGAACTTCTATTTTTTCTGTGAGAATCATAAAATGAATATTATTTTTGATGAGATTAAGGAAAACATAATATTCCAAAACCAGTATACTTGGAGTGATTGGATCAATGTTTCGAGATTTGTAGTTAAGGCCAATTCAAAAGAAAGACTTAGCATCAATGAAAAAAGTACAATCATTGCTCATTTTAAAAATAGGAAATCTGCTGATCAGAACATAACATTTCCCGATTGGATAGTATTTGATTTCGATCATGACGGAAGTAACATTGAGAAGAAAAATGCGATTGCAAAAGAAAAACCTATCGATGAGAAAAATAAAACCATTGAAGATCGTTTGAATCTACTGAAACATTTGAATAAAAAAGGTTTGATTACTAATGAAGAATATAAGCTAAAGAGAAAGGAAATTCTAGATAGTATCTGAATAATCAATTTAGAAAACTTATTCTGAATTTTTAGTATACTTAAATTCCTTCACCATGCATAAAATCTTGAAGAAAAATATTATCATCCTTTTCTTTATCAGTTAATTTTGAATCATGCTCTTTCTGTTTTTCAGATAATTTATTGATTAACTTTTGTTGAGCTTCAATTTTTTCGAGAATTACAGCAAACACTTTTGCTACAGGGTCAGGCATCTGGCTATGATCTAACATTCCATCTACGTTATCTTCGGATGTAGTTCTTACAATTTTACCTGGAATTCCGACGACGGTGCAACCTTTAGGAACGTTCCTCATGACAACAGACCCTGCGCCCACTCTGGAATTCTCCTCCATTACTATATTCCCAAGTATCTTAGCGCCAGCTCCAACAACAACATTTCTCCTTAGAGTGGGGTGTCTTTTGCCAGATTCTTTACCTGTTCCACCGAGCGTAACTCCTTGATAAATCAAACATCCTTCTTCAATAATTGCCGTCTCGCCAATAACTACTCCTTGCCCGTGATCAATCATTATTCCGTTTGCAATTTGGGCTCCAGGATGAATGTCGATTCCTGTGAACATACGTGTAAAATAATTGAGCAATCTAGGAAGCAACGGAAGTTTCATTCTGTACAGAAGATGTGCGATCTTGTGAAGCCACAATGCATGCAGACCTGGATAGCATAGGATAATTTCTAAATACGATTTAGCAGCTGGATCAAATTTTTTTATAGCACGAATATTATTAAACATTTTACAGGTCTCTAGTTCAGACTTTACAAACCCCCTTTTTGTTGGAAATAGTTATTGATAAGAAGAATCTGTTTTCTTAATCTTTGTGTAGAACTGAATTACTCCTATGATCAAAAAAAATCTCCGAACTCATATCCTATTGTTCCTATTCACCTTCCTCACTCTGACCTTCAAAGGGGATTTGTTTATCGGTATCTTCCAATTCGAATGGAGACAGATGTTAGAGATTTTTAGAATTGAATGGAGCTATTCCTTATCTCTCATTACTATTTTATTATGTCATGAAATGGGACATTATTTACCTGCACGATACTACGGCGTAAAAGCTACTCTCCCATATTTCATTCCATTTCCATTGGGACCAATAGGAACTATGGGAGCCGTTATCCAAATCAAAGAACCCATACCAGATAAGATAAAATTATTTGATATTGGTGTAGGCGGACCTGTGATGAGTCTTGTACTATCTGTTCCTTCTTGGCTATTGGGTTTATCACTTTCCGAACTTGTCCCAATTACAGTCAGTTCTGATCAACATGAATTCCTAATATTTGGAGACAGTTTATTCACATACTGGACAAGTCAGTGGATATTTGGTGCTCATGATCCTAATCTATTCATGATCGAAAGCCATCCTTTGGCTCGGGCTGGTTGGGTAGGATTGATCATTACAGCAATCAATTTGCTACCATTTGGTCAACTGGATGGCGGACATATAATTTATTCAATGTTTGGTGAGAAATATCGAAAATGGATTTATTATTTATTTTTATCGTTTCTAATATTATCATTCTTTAATTTTACTTGGCTCGTATGGGGATTTCTGATCTATTTCTTTATAAAAATTGAGCACCCTTTTGTACCCGATCACTCTTTTCAGAGATTAGGTAAAAAGAGGATCTTTCTTGGGAGTTTTATGCTGATCAGTTTTATTTTTATTTTTGTTCCGGCTCCGCTTAGTATTGGTTCTGAGTTAGATGCACCGAATCTTTTAGAATATTTTTTTGGATGGTAAATAAATGAAAAATAGTATATTAATTTTTGTAATTCTATGTGTATTGACTGCAAGTCAACGAATCAAAGCGCAGGAATCAAGAGAGTACAAATTGTCCGATAAAGCTTACGGTCTAACATGGGATGGAACGTATTTCTATTATCTAGACAGCGAAAGGCGGGCACTTATAAGATTCAATGAAATCGGCGGGCAAGAAATTTTTAATATTGGACTTGCGAATATGAAAGGTATAACTTTTGATTCTCGCGAAGGTAGAATTCTTGTTACAGCGCCAAGGGTTATTCTAAAAATTGATCCGAATACTGGAGGAGTTGTTGATAGGCTTCCCATTCCGATCACACATATCGCTGGTATAGCGAGTGACGGAGGTTTGTACTATTTGTTAGATATTGAAAATGGTAAAATCAATTTATATGATAAGGCAAGCTCTATCATAGTTGGTGGATTCCTTACTGACAGAGCGGCACCTAAAGATATTGCTTATGGGAAAAATTCTCTATGGGTCAGTGATTCAAGTAATTCAACAATTTATAGATACAATCCGAGTAATGGACGCATAACCGGAACTATTCAAGCACCTGCGGATGATATTCGAGGAATTGTGTTTAGCAATGCGAGATTGTGGGTTGTTGATCGAGCATCTAAACTGATCAAGGATATTCCCTTTGTTGAAACAGATAAATTTCTCTCTTCAGGCGAAGCAGATTATATTGTAAATTATAAATTGATTTATACCTTACCTGATATCTCACTCGCCAAAGCTGAAGTTGGGATTGTACAACCTCCAACGAATGAACAACAAAGAATAAGAAGTTTTGAATCTAAAGAAAAGGGTTTTCGCACTGGAGTTGTAAATAGAGAAAGATCGATCAATAAAAAATTGAGTATCGATCAGGCTCGTGGGAATCAAACGACGAATATAGAATTTCAAACAAGAATATCCAATACTGTTTATTATGTTGATGATCGATTTCTCAAAAAGAAGGAATCAATTCCAGAAGAACTAGATCAGTATCGAGATCCAACAAAAGATAATTATCAATTGGAACCGATTGATATCTTATCAAAATTAAATAATTTATTTAGTCAAAAGCGCGATATATTGAGTTCATTTTCTGTGCTTCGTTCCAATGGATTTCCAACTAGATTAAATCAAAGCATAATTGTAAATGCGATAAAAACAGATAGAGCAGAAACTAATAAAAATTCTACGACTCCGTTGAAATGGGAATCGAAAGATTCAAAATTTCTAGATGTATACCTACCGGGATTCGGTTGGATTCCATACTCGAACCAAACTGAGATTAAATATAAAGATAATCGAACCTTTACAGCGAATGATAATGAGATTTCGCTTTTTCAAATAAATACAAATAGTAAGATTGCATCACCTGTCTATTTCCGATCTAGCCCTAACGAAGAATGGAAAAATTTGGAATCGAGATGGGAAGTAACCGTTAGGAGAAAGCAATGATATCAAAAAAAAACACTCTCATACTAATTCTCGGAGTATTCCTTGTAGGTTGTGTAAATATAAAGAAGAAAGAAGAATCTCTTCCTATTTCACTATGGATTGATAAAGTAAAATTTGTCTGGAGAGAATTACCAAATTCAAGAACACAATGTACGGACTTTGATTATTTTCCCAATGGTGGAATTCGGAATTTCTACTGTCATATAAAAGATTATAGCAATCCTCTAGAGCTAGAAAAATATTTCGGCAAATCTATATTTAAATCGGGACCGCATCGAGAAGGTTTCTTGATCTTAAATCATTCTCATGAGTTTGGTTATTATGATCCAGAATTTCCTAAATTTTTGACAAAAACTCTTATACCTGGAGCCAATGACAAAACTTTTCACTTCTTAACGCAACCTATCTATGATAAATTTATTCGAAACCTTTCGAGAACAATGTATGTAACTTATCAGAAATTACATTCGAATGAGGTATTCTTGACCAAAGAAAGATTGCGATACAAAAAGTTGATCGAGCAGAAGACTCTTGAACCATATTATTATGAGAAATTCTATTCTTTTATGGATTATGGTTTTACAGATGACCCGAACCCCAATATTGCAAGCCACTTTAAAATATTCCGAGATGATCCTGAATTTGACGGGAATGTTGTGAAAACTTGCGTAGCTTTCTGGATAAGGAGATCAATTGATGGAACTGATGTCAATTTTTTTGAAGGTCTCAAATTATTGTTGTTAACTTATGATAGTGAATTTATAAAAAGAAGATGAAAATTGCTGCTATAGGTGATGTGCATGGTTTCTGGAATTCTTTAGATACTGATTATTTCAATAATTCGGATTATGATTGCATTCTATTTACTGGAGACTTGAAAGGTAGAACAAAAAAAAGTCTAAACAAAATAGTTCCTTTTATCAATTCAATAACAAAGCCCCTTTACATGTGTTATGGAAACTGGGATTCCACTAATATTTTCCAAATTTTAGGAGAAGTTTTTCAGTCGAAATTACTCTCAAAAATTGGCGGAGTCGGACATTTATCCAGGATCAAAAAATTTAGAAACAATTTACCGAATATGGAATTGGACGGTTTGAAGTTAATTGAAGTAGGAGAGATTAGTTTAGCGCTAGGGAGACCCTTTTCTTCTGGAGGTCCTTTTGCTTACCGCTCAAGCTTAGAAAAAATCTATGGCATCTATGATTTTAAATCCTGCATTGAGTATTGGAGAACTATTATTGACCAATGTAGAACGAAAAATTTAATTTTTCTAACGCATAATGGACCGTTAGGTTTAGGTGATAAGGCTACTGATATTTATGGATGTGATTTTAAAAAAGAAGAAGGAGATTGGGGTGATTATGATCTACAAGAAATCATTCTGTATGCAAAAAGTAAAAAAATAAATGTTCCTTTAGTAGTCTCAGGGCATATGCACCACTTCAATCCTAAAACTAAATCAAAACGAACTTGGAAACTGGTTCAAGATGGAACTCTCTATATTAATGCTGCAAACGTTCCGAGAATTAAGAAAACAGGTAATGGCATAAAATCACATCATGTCTCAATCAACTTGGATATTCAAAATGGAACTGTGACTGCAGAAGAGATCTGGATAAAGATGTAATCTAATATAAAATTTCTTTTACTGATCTGATTACATCTGAAACATCATCGTTTGTCATACCAGCGAACAATGGTAATGACAAACAACGATCGTACATTTTGCACGCATTTGGATAGTCTTCTCTATTATAGTCAAATTGCTTGCGATAAAAGGAATGTTCGAATATAGGAATGAAATGCAATGAAGATCCAATGTTTCGATCTTTTAGTTCCACACATAAAGTGTCTCTACCAACTTTGGCAAGTGATGGATCCAATTCAATTCGGAACAGGTGCCATGAATGGGAACCCCATTCGAAGTCAGATGGCAATTGTAGTCCTGGGATATTTTGAAACTCTTGAATATATTGATTCGCGATTTCTCTTCTTCTATTCCAGAAGCCATTCGCCTCTTTCAATTGAACTAATCCAAGAGCCGCAGATATGTCGGTCATATTGTATTTATAACCAGCATCCGTTACTTCATAATACCATGAAGGTCGATCAAATGATTCTTTGTTGATTCCATGAAGTCGTGTTCGTCGTATCCTGTCCGCAAATTGTGAGTGAGGTGTTGTTACCATTCCTCCCTCGCCAGTTGTGATTCCTTTTGTAGCATAGAAACTGAATACAGTAAAATCACCATTCGTGCCTATGAACTGTTCTTTGTGAATTGCAGGAAAAGCATGCGCTGCATCTTCAATTACGTACAATCCGTACTTTTTTGCAATTGCTGAAATGGATTCGAGATCACAGGTAGCGCCTGCTATGTGGACTGGAATAACGGCACGAACCAATTTCTTGGTTTTTTTCGAATATAATTTATTGTTCTTTTTGTAACAAAATTTCTTAATAGAAAGTTCTAGTGATCTGCTATCCATATTGTTGTATAGCGGATCTACATCAGTTAAAATTGGTTCTCCTCCGAAATAACAAACTACTTCTGCAGTTGCGGTGAAGGTTACGGACGTTGTGATTGCTGCTGAATTCTGATCGAATCCTATCGCTTCCAATGCTAAATGTAAACCAGCAGTTGCCGAATTGACAGCGATCGCTTGAGATGCTCCGATGAATTTGCCAAATTCTTGTTCAAATTGTTTGACTTTTGGACCTGAAGTTATCCATCCCGAGCGAAGTACTTGAGTCACTTCATCAATGGCTTCCTCCGAAATTGAAGGGAGAGCAAAAGGTAAAAATGTTTTTCGTGCATTCCGAATCATACTTTAATACGACATAAATCAGTATTCATTAAGAAACCTCTCTGTCTATTTCATTTTCGGTTATTCTTACAAAAGATAAATTTAATTTCCAAAAAATAAAATTCTTCTTGTAGGATACTGCTTGTATTTGACAATTTTTGGAAGAAATGAGCAGTAAACTCAAAGAAATCTTAAATCGCATCGCAATTATTGACCGTGACGTCACCGAACTGAATCGGCTCAAGAGTAGACTTCCTGCTGATCGTCCTTATTCTCCCTCATTGCAACTTTCATTTGATAAACAGATCAACAATCTGCTCAACGAAAGAATTGCTCTCATGGATTTGGAACTCATCAAGCCACCATCCTGGCTTCTCACAAAGAAGGATGATTTTGAAATCATTTCGGGAGATGTTTCCAAAGAACCAAAACCTGAGAGTCTATCTGGTGATAGACCGAGCGAACAATTGGTTCTGGATTTCTTACGCGCACTTCCAAAAACAGAAATACATTTACATCTAGAAGCCTGCGTTAGCAAGAAAACATTAAAATTCCTTTATGAGAAAAATGGAAATCCTCTAACTGAGGAAGAGATTGAAGAAAAATTTAACTTTAAAGATCTCATGGGCTTTATTCAGGTTTTCTTTTTTGTTCAGAGCTCAGTAAAGGAGCCAGGAGATCTTGCCTATCTAATTGAGAGCCTTCATGACTATCTCAAAGCAAATAATATTGTCTATTCTGAAGTATTTTTTGCACCTTCCAAATTCATTCAAAACGGTTTGGATTTTGATGAGATGGTTGAAGTGATGGTTCGAAAAATCCGAGAAATAAAAAATATCGATGGAACTGAAATTCGAATCTTGGTGGATGTATCACGTTCCTTTGGTCCAGAAAATGCGATGAACAATCTCAATCGAGTTCTTAAAGTTCGCCATCCTGAAATCATTGGTATCGGATTAGGCGGAGCGGAACTCATGGGTCCAGCCAAAGATTATGCAGAAGTCTTCCAAGTAGCAAGAGAGTCCGGACTTAGAACTGTAGCTCACTCTGGTGAAGATGATGGACCTTGGGCAATCTGGGATGCCGTAAGACTTTGTAAGGCGGAAAGAGTTGGACATGCAACGTCTGCAATTCAAGATCCAGAACTGGTTAAATACATGAAGGACAATCATATTCCTATTGAGATCTGTGTTACTTCCAATGTCTTTACAGGAAAATATGTTCGCAAAGAACAGAATCATCCTGTTCGTTATTATTACGATCAAGGACTTCCTTTGAGTATAAATACAGATGATCCTGTAATTTTTAATGTAAACTTAACTTACGAATATTTCAAACTCTATCGCTTTTTAGATTTTTCTCTGGATGAGATCATCGACCTCATTAAACAAGGAGTCTTTGCTACTTTCCATCCAGAAAAAGAGAAGCTATGGACGAGAATTGAAGCTGAGATTCGCAAAGTATCAGAAAACTTTGATTATCAGCCTAAATTACCCGTGTTAGCTTGATTCTTCGAGCTAACTATTGGATGTTCTGATTTCAAACGTCAAAGTAATACTAATAATATCCTTCTTCAATCGAATCAAACTGTTCGTATTTACAATTCTAGGACTAGGACACTTGTCGATGCAGATCCTATTCTTTATTCAGCCTTTCGATCTCTTTCCTAAAGCATAAATCATACTCCAACTATAAGAACTTGTTCTGGAATTCTTATTCCAGGTTCATCCTAAGTATCCAGACCTTCCTGATTTTTTTATTCACTTGAGTTTTCTGAGATGCTTCCAGTTAACCCGACTGCTTTTTTGAGATATACCAGCTAATCTATATTTTATATCAATTTTGCATTTAACGGCTGTATTCGGAAATGCTATTATATTCGTTAGTTTTTTAATTCTTTATAGAAAAAAATGTAGAAATTTAATCTAACAAATAAATGTTAGTTGAATATAGGAATTAACATGAAAACTAAATATTTGCCCATTTTCTTTTTGCTACTATTTATAGTTAGCTGTCCGGAGCCAGAATCGGAAGACGATTTATCGAGCTTACTATTGATTTCTGCTTTAGGTGGAGGTGGAAGTGCAGGAACTAGTAACCAACCGACAGTAACATCAGTAACACCGCAAATTTTTTACATCGGTTCTACAATCACAATTACTGGAACTAATTTGAGTGGAAAAACAGTTGCTCTATTTAAAAATGGAGTGGTCAACGTTATACCAACCAACTTAGTTTCCCAATCGGATACGGAAGTGAAATTAAGAATCACTGGTAATAATGCAAATTCTACTTTAGGAACTGCTGGGATCTCAGTGGATAGTCAAGCTGTTAATTCATCTTTGAATTTATCATTTATCACGTCGATTACATCCAGCTTATCAACTGCAATCGCAGAAGTAAATGTAACACCCGTCGCAACTACGAATACTGCTCCTTCTGGACTGAGTTACACGGTTAGTCCTGCACTTCCTAGTGGACTTACTTTTAATACTTCAGCAGGAACTGTTTCGGGAACCCCAACGACCGGAACTGGTAATAATTTGCTTACGTATACGCTGACTGGTACTAATACTGTTACTGAAGTAGGTGGATCGGTAACTGGAAATCTTTTTATTGCCGTAGTAACTAATGCACAGAGGATTGCTAGAACCTGCAGTTCAGTTGGTGTAGGAGGTGGATGCTCCATTAGTAATCCGTTTACATGTAATAATTCAACGAGCTGTTTTACTACATCCAATGGTTGCATCAATAATTCTAGTTGTGGTTTCTGATTTTAGAAATGAATTAGCATTCTGAATACTTGCTGGCCAATACTGTAAATTTACTGGCTAGCAATTAATTTAAATAATATATAAATATTAATTTTATATTAAAATCTTAAGAATTATTTTAAAAATAATTCTTCGCTCTAATTCGATACATTTTCCTTCACTCTAGAATTCCTTTTGGATAGGCAAATACTATTTTGACCTTTGGGAAATCTTCTGCTTTATCATCTTGAAGATTAGAAATTCCGACATATTCGAGTAATCGCGTAGTTTTCTTATCATAGGTTACATAAATTGAATCAGCTAATGTTCTAATGATAAAATTTTCTGGGCGAAGTACGAATTGTACGGCATCTCTTCCTTTGTATTGAAAATCTTTTACCTTCTGTACTCTGCACTGGAAATAGTCTAATCGATTCGCAAGCAAGAAATAACCACGAATCGTCTGACCACTTGTTACATTGTCAAAATCATCCCGAATAAAATAATCGAATCCTCCATCCACAACAACGAGCCCAGGAATCTTAATTGTCTTTTTATTGACTGGCTTATCAGATCCTCTCTGGTGTTCTACCAAGAATTCCTGACTGCTTGGATTCACTAATTTGGATTTATCATAGTATCCGGTTCGGAAATCTTCCATATGAAAATCAGGTTGAGTTCTTTTCTTTCCAAAATCAATTCTCTTGCGGGCAAAAGTTTTCTCTTGTGTATCTTTATATTCGATAATGGAGTATTCATGTTCTCCATTCTGATAAAATTCCGAATGATTTTCTGAATAAATAAATTTGCCCGAAGTAACATCAAAAGCATTGGAACGATAAGAAATTTTCTTGGGATTTGCATAAACAGAACTAAATGCGATGAAGCTCGCGAATATTGAAATTAGAATTTTATTCATGTTGATTAGACTATACTATCCATGATCAATTTGAAAATTATAGCTAGGAAACAAATTTCCATTTCAGAATCTTGTCTGGTTTTTAAGCAATAATATATTAAATTCAATTGACTAATATAATAAATTTCCTATCTTTGTGTATTCTAGGAGTCTAACATGAAATCATTTTTACTAATATTACTTGTCTTTACTGTCTCATGTTCTGGTGGATATAACGGAGTTGATGGCCCAGATACATATACAAGAGATGAGAGTATAGAAATAATTCAAAGAGCTCAGATAATTAGATTCAACTACTGCTCGGATACTGAATCGATAAATAATTTATTGATTGATAATTTAGCAAAGAACCCTCGATTTCTGCTGGATGGAGCCTTCTACTCTACAAAGGATGTTGCAGAATGCGAGCAGGCCACACTGATAACACCTTGCAGTGAGCCGGGATACACTTGTAGTATGGCTCCGAAAGAATTCCTAAATGGCAAATTGCTTCAAGGTGGGTTCTAATTTTTTTTGATTTCTTTTCCAAATCCACTTTCTAAAAAGTGTATCGAAAGTTAACCCAATATGTTCTGCCTTCTAGAGCAGGTGAACCAGCACCACGCACAACGTCCCCAGCATTGTTATTGAGTGGATATAATGCATTAGAATTCAGCAGATTCATTGCAGAAAATATCAATTCCATATTTTCCGTAAATTCATAAGCGATTCCAGAATTCATAATTCCTGTTCCTATCAATCTTTGTCCAGCTGGAGAATACCAATCATAGTAGTGAACGTAATTGAGAGATAGTGACAATTTGTTTGTTGGAAAAACCATAAAGTTTGCCCTAGAAACATTTTCTGGATAAGCACGATGTCGTTTGTTCGCACTATCGGGGATAAGATAGACCGAACCAAACAGTTCTCGATCTGCCGATATTACTCTAACAACAGAATGGCTAAGATCAATACCAAATAATTTCGAATTATAGGACAATTTGAACTCACCACCCGATTGTTTGAGAATACCAGGAGCGTTTCTAAAGAAAAAATATCCGCCCCAATCCCCAGGAATATCATCTCCAAGTTCGGGTGCTCCATTTCCAAATGGTTCAGGAAAAATTACTCCCACATCTATAATATTCTCTACTTGATTATAAAAAAGCACTCCATCAAAGGACCAATTATTCAACCTATACTTTGTTCCAAATTCATAGCTTCGCATTTTCTCAGGACGAGTTTCAGGAATATTCGTGTAATTGGTAGGATTGCCTGCAGAATCAACAGTTGGAATCTGAGCAAGTTCAACCTGATTGAAGTTAGCTGTTCTGAGAAGTCCATCACGCCTGTATCCACCTACGTTCGCTACACCGACCGCTCCTCTAAAACCTTCTTGATAAGAAAGTCTGAATCGTAAGTCACGGACTGCCTCATATAGTATTCCAACCCGAGGTGAAACATTGGATCCCCAGAACGGATGCTTGTCATAACGGAATGCTCCGAAAACATCAATTGAGTTAGTCAGCTTGTGAAAATCTTCGGCAAATACTGATGCAACTTCGATTGTAGACGGATTCACAAAGATATTTGTGTCGTTTACAGTTGTATTAGGTGGTAGTGTAGGGTCTGTCACATTCGGGAAAAAACTTTCTGCATCTGATCGATTCACAATAAAGTTATTTCTATTTGCATCCCTTTGCCCCATATCATACTTTCTGTATTCAGCTCCAACCGCCAATTGATTGTCTCGAAATGGAGATAAATTAAAAATTGCGGAACCACCATACCGATTTTCTCTAACTCCACCAAGAGTTACTCCGTTATGTGATTTGAATCCGAAATCATCCTGAGTATAAAATCCTTTGGTTTTTAGATTGATATTTTCTGTGATAGGATAGTCGTAGGTTACACCCAAACTGGAAACATTTGCAATCGCTTCATTTCTATCACGATAAAAATTATAGATATCTCGAGTTTGGTTAGCAATCAAACCATCTATCTTTAATCCTTTATATTCGACATTTCCAATAATGATTTCATTGCGAGACCTATTTAACCTATTTCCACTAGATGATGCGATGTTGGGATAGATATTTAAAGGTCCAAATTCTTCAGGACTGAGTTGATCAATTTCAACAGGATCAGTAAGCAATTCATAATTTTGAATGTCTACACCTTGGTAATTTTGAGATCTTGCAAATCCTTCGCTTCTGATCTTTTGTCCTCGGTATTGTGATTTCGAAACATAAAAATAAGTCTTGAGATCTTGGACATATTTACCGTTTGAACCGGACTGAATGTTCATATTTCGAAAACCGTTTTCGCCAGCACCACCTTGGATCGAAGTCCCTTGATAAGAAACTCCAGTTCGAGTTATGATATTGATAACTCCTAGAAGAGCTCCTTGTCCCAAAGTTACAGATCCTGGTCCTCGTATAACTTCAATTCGCTCAATAAAATCCAAGTTTATCGAATTGATGATAGAGTCAGGTGGTCCGAATTGCCATTCCGTGTTCAGATTGTGACCATTGACCAATAGCAAAGTTTTGGAATTCGCGTCTGGCACCAAACCACGAAATCCTGCGATCGTATCATCTTGGTCTTCGACTGTAAAAAATCCAGGTACGTAAGTTGTGAGAACATGATTCAAAGTTCTCGCGCCACTCATTTGAATCTGCTTTCGAGTAATAACGGATACTGAAACTGGCTGTTTATCTGAATCCTTTATTACGTTTGATGCAACTGTAACTTCTTGAGAAGCCATCAACTGGAAAACTTCTTTAGATTGTGATTGAAGATCTTCTTTTGGAACAGGTATATCCAGATTAGAGGCTAACTTGGAATTGGTGACAAATTCTTGTAGATTTTGATTACGTACTGACTTGTTCAGATTCGATCTTAAGCGAAGAACCATTTTATTAGTAAATTCATTTACGATTTCAGAATCTGATTTCTTAACGTCATCGAGATTGATATCAACCGACTCCAGACCTTCGATACTTCCGCTGGTATTCAATGCATCAATGGCGTACCCTTTTTCTGGATCAAATACCTGACCATAGATTTCTAGAGTTTTATCGTATTTTAGAAATCCTCCAATATAGAAATCAGCACCTTTGCTTTTTGATACATCAATATTGGTTTGAATCTTAGATCCATTGATCAATTCAACTCGGTAGTTTTTGGCTTCCAACTTGGATTTAAGACTTTGAGCGATTTTAGTATTGGAGTCCGCTGGAACTGCATTGTTCAGAAGTTCAAAATCAGATATTATAACGAATGTTTGTTTTTTATCTTGAGCAAATAAAAAGCCTGATTTTAGAATTGTAAGTATAAAAAAGAACTTTATAATGAATGATACTTTTTTCATATACATCTGATAGTCCTAATTATTCGTTTTTGAGTTTCTCTTGCAAAATTTGTATCGCTTCTTTCTTTTTATAAGATAAGCGAAGATATTCTCTAGCGGATTTTTCATTTGGATCAATCAAGAGTATATTTTCAAATGTTTGTATTGAAATATCATAATCTCTATCGTTGTACTCTTTTATTCCTTGATTCAGATATTCAGGAATTTTGTCAGATTCTTGTCGCCTAATTTGCGCTAATTCTGCTGCTGATTTCTGATTGCTTGGCAATGTCCTTAAGCTCGATAGATATTCCCTAATAGCATCAAAAGGTTTCCCAACTTTTGCGTATTGATTCGCCTTAGATCGCTCTTGTTCACTTTGTGCAAGTATGGATAGTTTATATCCTTCCTTCGCAGTTTCATTATTTGGATTGATCACTAAAACTTTTTGATACTCTGCTCTTGATTGCGAAAACTGATTGGATTCATAAAATTGCTTAGCATTTTTTAGCAATTCCTTAGTTCGAGTTCCAGTCATTTTCTCAATAACAAGTGATTGATAGGTTTGTGCTGCTTTATTGGAAGGATCTTTTTTTAAGATAGTATCAAATATTAATTTTGCAGGCTTTAGTTTATCTTCATTTAATAATGTAATTCCAGCAGAGAATAATTTGGTTTGCTTAGCTCGCTCAGAAATCTGTTCAGGAATTTTTACACCGGACTGACTTGCATATTCTTCATTTAAATAAAAAGCAGATTGAGAAGGCAGAAGAACTCTCTCTGATTTGCAGTCTGATTCTTTAGCAAGAATTCTATTCGCCATCAAGCCAGTCTCAACACCAATCTTACTATACTCAGGACTGATAGCGAATGTTGCTCCGACTTTCACAAGTGTCGGAAACGACGTCATAAGTATAATTCCATTCTCTTTACTAAACTTTGATAGCTCTTCAAATCTGGATTGATTGTAAATTGGATCGGATATCATATAAAATGCTTCCGCATCTTCTTTTATTTCATTCAATTTGGAAGTAAAATTATCCGAGTTCACTTGTTTGGATTGATACAAAAGTTTATATTCAATATCTAGATAATTGCCTTCACCTGCGGAGAAACCTGTGTCATCTAATGAATAGAAGCCATAGACTTTCTGAATACTGGGACGAATATCTTTTAGAGTTTGGAAAAATTCCCGAGCAGATATATCCATACTTACACCACAAAAGTTACTTTGTCCCAAACCCATTGATTTTGGATTGTTCACCATTGAGAATACCACTGGGATTTTATTTAAATTATCTTTTGCAGCGCGAGAAGCCTGGGGACCAATCGTAATTACCATAGGCACTCCAGATCCTTCCAAATCTCGAAAATAATTTTCAATACTTACATTCTCCGCAAGTATGATATCTAGATATGTAACCTTAACTTCACGGTCTATAACAGATTGAATTCCATATAATCCTTGTTCGTATATGGAATTATCAGAAGATAATATAATTTCTATGCTTTTATTCTCAACAGCCTTTAATCTTTGCAAGTATGCAGTTGAAATAAAAATAAGGATTCCTATCGCTATAATTTTGAAGAAATTCTGATTCATATTTTAATTTCTCTCGAATGTTTCAGCAAGTTTGCTTTGCTCAAATTTTTCTAAGCGAGCCAAATTGATTTGTGCTTTTTGAAAATCTGGCTTTAGATTCAAAGCTCCTATCCATTCCTCTTTCGCTTTGGCATAATCTTTTAATCGGAAGTATATACTTCCTAAGTTATTTCTTGCATGGTGATTCTTGGGAGCAATCTCCAAAGATTTACTATAATAATCGATTGCCTTGGGCAAATCATTTAACAACGAATAACAATTAGCTAATCTAAAGAGAATCCAAGGATTTCTATTGTCCCTTTCAAGACAATTATCATATGTGTCGAGTGCTTCGCGATATTGTTTTCGTTGATAGAAATCATCCGCTCTTTGCAGTAGATCTTCTATACTAACTAATTTCTCTGGTTTAGGTTCTTCAGAGTAAGATATAATTGTTTCTGCTGATTTCTTATCTTCAACTTGTACAATTTCTTCTAATAGGTCTTTAGCTTTGGCATCAATTGCGATCGCTTTCTCTGCCATATATTTAGATCGAGTACCAATACCTAGGCTATTGTAGACTATGGACAAGTTAATTAAATTTAAATAGTTTCCAGCATCACGAAGATACAATCTTTCTCCATAATCGGCTGCTTCATTCAAACTTCCTAGTAAACGATAAGTATTAGAGATAGCATAAATATATTCGTTGTCGCCAGGGTTGTTCTCACTATAAGAAAGAAAGCATTCTAGTGCTTTTACATATTCTTTTCTATTGAAATAAATATTCCCCAAAAGTTTTAGCATCTCAGGATAAGGATTGTCATCATGTATTAATCCTTCGATCCGATTTAGAGCGTCCTGTTCTTTGCCTGATTGAACTAGATCATACCCTTCTTGAATTGCCTCTTCCACTTCGTAAGGAATGGATATGACTTCTTCGTCTTCTCTACCTTCTTTAAATGAAATCCTTAACAAAGAATAGTCGTCCGTGATTTTTCCTTTTGCTTGAATGAGTTGGTAGATTTGAGTCAAATCGGCCTTAGCTTCTTCAACTCTTCGTAGAAACTCCATCTCATCCTCATTCATAACAGCATTCTGACCAGGAACCGGCATCATGATGTCATCTCTTCCGTCAGAACCTGCGATAACAACATCACCAGGCATCAATTGAAAAACTTTAACAGCGAATTTATCTTCTTGCCCAGGAGTTCCTAATTTCCTAAGAACCAATTCTTCTTCAAGAAATGAAGCCTTCTCATCACGATACAACACTGTCCAAGGATGTTCAGCATTGATATAATACATGATACCTGTAGCATCATCAATCAAACCCATACAGACTGAAATATACATGGATCCATCGAATGTCATAAAAACATTTTGAAGATCGAGAAATCTTTCTTTTAACCAAATCTCAGGATGAACTTTAGTATTTCTCTCCAATCGCGAACGCATAATTCCCGAATTGAAAACAACTCCAAATACCAAGGCACCACCAGCACCTTGAATTGATTTACCCATCGCGTCTCCGTTCATGAAAACGGTATAATCTTTTCCTAATAATTTAATATTATCAGTTATACATAAATCCCCACCAATTTGGGAATTCCATTTACGAAAGGTAAATTTTTTCTTTTGCTCAACATAGAAATCTGTCTTTACGTTCTTTCCTAAGTTATTATTGAACTGGAGCGGTTCGAGCAATAGAGATGTAAGATAATAATCTCCATCTTGCGCTTCTTTGAGAGCTTGCACTTCCTGTAAAGTTTGATTCAATTCATCTGTTCTCTGAGTTACCATAGTCTCAAGATTATTTGTAAAATCTTGAATTCTAACAGTCATTTGGTTAAAAGTTTCTGCCAGTTGACCAATTTCATCTCGACCATGTATAGGAATTCGATAATTCAAATCTCCACCACCAATCATTCTGGCACCATCAGAGAGAATTTGAATTGGTTTTGAGAGAGAGAAGGCAGCGAAAAGAGCAACACCAATACCTAGAAAGAATAAAACGGAAGAAACCGCTACAATTGTTCTCCGAATTTCATTGACAGGTTCATAAACAAGATCTCTATTAAAGTCAAAAACCGCGGTTCCAACCCGCATCTTATCACCTTTATAATCAATAAATATAGGATAAACGAATTGAAGGATGCTCTCCCCGTCCTCTTTTAGCTCGGTTAGCGTTAATTCTTTCATTTCAGCGAAATAAATCAACCTTTCATCATCTGGACGAGTACCAACTCTAGTCTCATTCATATCAGCGATGAAGTTTCCATCTACATTCAATACATATGAATTCAATAATCCAGCTACTTGTGATTGCTTGAGTCTTGTAAGCGCAGTTCGTGTTGCGTCATATGTTTCATTTATTAATAGTTCTTCTGTCGCAAGATTAGCAATATTATTTGCCAAATTCCTACATACCTCAAAAGTCTTATCTAGGACCACCGCTTGATTACGATAAAGTACGATCAGTGAAAGTGGTAGCACGGAAACAAGAACCACTCCGCATACAAGAATTATCATCTTTGTGCGAATCTTAAGGTTTGTTACGAATGATGAAGTTACATTTAGCATTATTAGATTCTGGAAAATATTAAAAATCATGATTAGATTATTTGGTCAACAAAAAACATTTTTTTCCAAGCTTTTGCATAAAAATAATACACCTAATCTACGGATGAATGAAATTTTTGAGTATAGATTAGAAGAAAAGAAATTGAACGCTGTTCTTCTCTCAATATCACTCATCATCATCCTTACTTTAGCAGTTGTTATATATTGGATAGATTGGGAAAACCTTCTCAAAGGGTCAATTGCAGGTGACATAATCGAAAAAATCATTGAATCTATTAGATCAAAAACTTTTTTCGGACTTTTTCTGACTTCATTTATTGGCGGATGGTTCTTTCTCTTCTTTCCTTTGGAAATTTATTATTTCTCAATCATTCCTGAAGCGAATTCCTATTTTACATTATTTTTTGGATACTACTTAGGTATTGTTGCAGCGCAAACAATAAATTATTGGTTCGGACTAAGAGCCAATCGAATCTGCAGAATTCTTATATCCCCACAGAATTTCTATAAAATGAAAGGTTATTTAAATAAATGGGGACTATGGGTAATCATTGTTATGAATGCGCTTCCATTGCCTTCTCCTGTTTTTTCTACAGTTCTTGGAGCATTTCGCTACAATTTCGCTCGATTTTTTATATTAATGAATATCGGGGCTATATTACTATATTCGGGAATGTTGGTTTTATATATGATTATAAATGAAATAGGAGAGGAGAATCTATCATGGATAAGATTTTAGGCGGATCACAAGAAGATGGGATTGGTTTTTGGAATATATTTTGGCGTCCTTTATTATCCAAATCAGGTGAAAAAGCAGGTAGATTGATTGGATTCTCATTTCGAGGAACGAAAATAATTTCTTTCCAAGTATATTATAAATTTCGAATCGTTGACCTTGATGCCAAATACCTTCGAAATTGGGACTCAATGAATAAAAAATCAGTCATCATTCTGGATATTGACCCTATCTATCTATTGAAGGGAAGATCAGTATATGATGAGTCTGGCAAAAAAATCGGTAGAGTCGTAAAAGTTGACCAAGTTGGATATTATAATGAATTTGACTCATTATTTGTTAAGAATAGATTCTTTCTTCCTTCTATTCAAATATCAAAAAATAAAATCTCTGTTCTCAAGAAGAACATCCTTCTCAATTCGAGTGTAAAATAAGATGAATCTAACTTCTGATGACATTTTAGGAAAAGAAGCAGTAGATCCTGAAGGAGAAGTCCTTGGGATCGTGATGAAACTTCACTTGGATCCTGTTGCAAAATCAATAATTGGTATCACGGTTGATCAAGGGATGTGGAAGCCAGATTTATTTATCGGTATCGAATTTCTGGAAAAATTCGGAATAGATGCAATTTTTCTAAATAGCATTCCGTACACTAAGTACAGTGGGATGGAAGTCTACAGCTACGACGGCATATTTCTAGGTACCGTTTCCCAAGTTAATGGAGAAAAGTCAAAAATTCATAATATCGTAGTTTCTTGCAAAGATGAGAAAAGCAGAAATCCTCTAAAAAAAAGAGAATTCACAATCTCAGAAAAATCGATTTCCGAGATTGGATTCTCTGTAATTTTGAAAAAGGGAACTGAGACTGCCTTATTGGATTCCTAATCGCTCAAATATTATATTCACTTTTTCTAAATAAGGTTCTATACGAAAGATCTCATCCAAGTCTTTCGAAGACAAAATCTGATTCGAACGAGGGTCATTCAATAATCGCTCTTTCAAAGTGGAGTTTTGATTTTCCCAAACATACATGGCGTTATCTTGAACAATTGAGTATGCGTCTTCTCGACTGATTTTTCCTTTTTCAATTAGATTCAGAAGGACTTTCTGAGAGTAGATGAGCCCGCGAGTTACATTGAGAGTTCTCTCTATCGCATCTGGATACACATGCAATCCATCAATAACGAAATTCATCTTATCAAGAATATAATCAAGTGCTATTGTTGAATCTGGGAGTACAATTCGTTCGGCAGATGAATGGGAAATATCACGTTCGTGCCAGAGAGGCATATCTTGAAAACCAACATTTGCATTGGAACGAATGACTCTCGCAATCCCACATATTCTCTCACAAACAACTGGATTTCTTTTATGAGGCATAGCTGAAGATCCTTTCTGTCCTTTAGCAAAAGGCTCTTCAACTTCGCGACCTTCAGTTTTTTGAAGCAATCGGATTTCTTGTGCCATCCGATCAAGACTAGATGCAACAATCGCAAGTATGCTGAGATAGAACGCATGGCGATCACGATTGATCACTTGTGTTGCAATAGGATCCACTTCTAATCCAAGCTTCTCTAAAACATAAGCTTCGATTTCTGGATCTATGTTCGAATAGGTTCCTACAGCACCAGAAAGTTTGCCTACGGCAATTTGTTTGCGAGCATCTTTCATTCGCAAAATATTTCTCTGCATCTCCGCAAAGAATAGAGCAAATTTTAAACCCAACGTCATTGGCTCCGCATGGATTCCGTGAGATCGTCCCATGCAAGGAAGATCTTTGTATTCTTTGGCTTTCTTTTTGGTTGTTTCCAGAAGTTTTTCTGCTTTCTGGATCAGGATGTCCATTGCCTGAACCATTTGTACGCATAGCGCTGTATCACCAACATCAGATGAAGTCAGACCATGATGCACATGACGAGAAGCAGGACCAATGTATGAATTCAAATTCGTTAAATAAGCGATTACATCATGATGAACTTTCGCTTCAATTTCTAAGATTTCTTCAACTTTAAATTTTGCATTCTTCTTGATTTCTGCCAAGTCCTCAGGTGGAACTTCACCTCGCTTGGATCTTGCTTCACATGCCAAAATTTCTATATTCGTCCAAATATGAAATTTGTTCTCTAATTCCCAGATCTTGGAAATCTCTGGATTGCTATATCTTTGGATCATAAGATCAGGGTTTCACGGTATTGGTTTCAGGCAATCAGAATTGAAAAAGAATAACAGTGTTCCTTTTTGGCTTGATTCGAATCTCAGATTGGTTGAACTGGATGAAAATCAAACGTATCATAAGAGGTTTTATTATGTCCAAAGAATTCGAAGGAAAAGTCGCATTAGTAACGGGAGCCGCATCACCAATCGGATTGGGTCGAGCTATTGCAAATAGATTGGCTTCTCATGGTGCTACTCTAGTCCTATTAGATCTCAATCAAGAAAAAATTGACGAAGCAGCTAAAGAAGTAGAAAAGCAATTTGGAGTCAAAGCAATTGGAATTTCAGCTAACGTAACAAAAACGGAAGATTGTGAGAATGCAATTTCAAAAGTAAAAGAAGTCTTTGGACAATTGGATATACTTGTAAACAATGCCGGTGTACTCAAAGATAACCTTGTTATGAGAATGTCAGAAGCGGACTTCGACTTCGTGATGGATGTCAATTGCAAGGGCGTTTTTCTAATGACGAAAGCCGCGACGAAATTAATTCTCAAAGCACCATCTGGCAGAATTGTCAATATTTCTTCGGTCTCTGGACTTACTGGTCAACCTGGACAAGCCAATTATTCGGCTTCTAAAGCAGGTGTCATCGCCCTAACTAAAGTTTTTGCTCGTGAATTTTCCGGACGAAATGTACTTGTAAATGCCGTTTGTCCTGGCTTCATCAAAACCGAGATGACAGGAACCCTTTCCGAAGAAGTTCAAAAGAAATTGACAGACCCATCTTTTATTCCGTTGAAAAGACCTGGTAAACAAGAGGAAGTAGCAGCGGTAGTAAAATTCTATTGCAGTGAAGATTCCAATTATATCACTGGAACCTTTCTAAGAGTAGATGGTGGTGCGGCAATAGGAATGTAATTCCGATCCAATAATAAATTTCTAACTATTTGATAATCTTGTTAGTAGCTTGAGTAGGTTTAGATCTCGCTGTGGAAGTTTTAGCTTCACCTGGTGATTGAATAGTTGGAATTTCTTTGGAAGTCTGTATTTCGGTTAGATTTGCAAGCTTTGTTCCTTTCACAATGTAATCAAAAACGATGGATTCTGATTTATTCCCCGCTCGATCAAATCCAACAGCTTCCATTCGGTGCTTGCCCGGCGCAAATATATTCTCAGGTTCAACTACTATTGCAACGCCCGTTCTTGGATTCAATTCCGCAATTGCAAGTTCCCCATCTACTTTTACTTGAATAGAATTTTGATCAATCCCTGAACCGAAGTCTTTCAATTTCCATTCTATTTCAAAATCTTGATTCGGAAAAATATGACCTGATTTCAAATTTCCCATTAGCTCGAGCTGCGGAGAAATTTTATCAACTAACACAGCATAAATTCCAGTTTTTTTGAGTCGTGCTTTAAAGAATCTACCCCAAGTACTAAAATTGGCTTTCTTCACTGGAATTGCTACGCCATTTGATTTAATTTCGTAAATACCTGCTTGGTTTAGATCAGCTTTGTGACCTATCTTAAAATACAAATCAAAACCTAAATTAAATTCTCGAAAATCCTCGGGAGAAATTTTGTACATTTTGGATTCTAAGCTGAGTCCTGGATGGCTCCAAACAAAATCATTAATTTCTTCTATTTGAAAATTTGCCTTACCAAAAACCGAATTTGCTGGAAAAAACAATTCTACTAATCTATCTGTTGAAGATAAATTCGTGTAGCGATCATAACTCACATTGAAAGTATAACTTGGTGTTTGAATATGCGAATAGTCTGATGTATCTTTTTTTACATTAAGAAATCCTTCTGTTCGATTCTCTCCAAGTCCACCTGCTAATATACTAATCTGATTGATTGAATTGTGATTGAAATTCCCGGAAGATATGAGACCTGATCCAACCATTGTGTTACCTAGTCCTGGAATTCCGAAACCTTGTCTGGAAAATAAATTATATAGGAAAGGATTACCATTCGATTTACTTTTATAGGAATCATAAACTAGAACAAATTTTTTCGTCTGGGCTTTAGGCAAAGATTGAAAATTCAAATTTAAATTCTCTTTGCCATTTACGATAAGAGAAATTGATTGTAACCCAAGTCTATTGGTTCGCGATTTCTGATGCCCAGATACTTGAAAAGATACAATACCTTGAATCAAAATTTCCTGATGATCGGAATTAGCGATATATCCTCCCTCAGTTTTTTCAAATTTTATTGTAAGAGGTTCATGTTTACCATTTATAAAAGTTCTTGGAGTTTCTGGACGAATTGTAACAAAATCTAAGACTACATCCTCTCCATCCGTATGACCCAGACCGAAATCTCTTGGATTGAAATAAATTCCATTTCGAAACAATTCAAAATGTAAATGTGGCGGTCCAATTCCAGTATCTCCAGAATAGGCAATTAACTCACCAGCTTCTACTGGTATAGGTTCACCTAATTCATGTTTAAAGTCTCTTCTTGATTTAAAATCTTTTGCTGAACTTGAACTCTTTAGAAATTTTACTAATTTCGGACTGAATTTAGAAAGGTGACCATATCTAGCTCGAATTCCATCCTCATGTTCGACAATAACTGAATTACCGATACTTGACCAAAACCTTTGTATCTCTACAACTTTGCCTTTTGAGACAGAAATTATGGGGAGCCCTCTTCTGCCACCAGTGCTAAAATCCATGCCCATATGAAAATGGGAAGATCGGTATTCACCAAAAGTTCCAGTAATTGCTTCATATCCAACAACTGGCCAAAGGTAAGATCCATATTTCCCAGGAGGTTTAACTTTCTTTTCGATAGTTTCCGTTGGAGAATTTGGAAGCGCTGGAACCGTAGATAAAGAAGCAGTTGTATTTAGTTTTGCCTGAGGAGCAGCGATTGGTAAATCAGAATCTGTTGAAGTTTTAGAAATAGAAGAATTGGAATTAGTACCAGCAGACTGAGCGGTAATCTCAGAACGAAAACAAAAGCAGAATAATGAAACAAACAAAACGGAAATCCAAAGTAGATTTGTATTATGTCTTATCCGATAAAATCTCATACGCTGCCTACTTCTGCTTACAGTATCGGCATTTCATGGAAAGGAATTTTTCTATTTGTAAGGTTTTTTAGACAATTCTATGATTGCTTTTTCTTGTTTGGGCTCGCGGCTTTAAGACTTGAAGGATCTGTTCGGGAGATAATATGTTGAACTGTTAATTTGAGAAAACTTCGAACATAACTCAGAAAAGAAAAGTCACTAATATTATCTAGAATCAGATTCACAACTGATTGGAATTCTGGATTTCGAGAATATTCTTTGATCAATCGAGTTGTTCCATCTGCGGCTGTTAAACTCGGGATATCTAAAATCTCACGTAGTTCTATCTTATAGAATAAAAGAAGCGATATCATTTGGTCTGATTGCAATCTAGATTCTTTTCTTTCAATTTTACCAAGTAAGTTGTCATTGATTGATAGATTGTAATTTTTCTTTAACCGATCTGAAAGTTCAGTTAAGGAATATCCATAATGAATACGCAGTTCTTTGAATCTATCGGCAAGCGAATAGAGCAATTCACTATCGACATTGATGATTGGCTCAATTCCAGGATTCATTTAAAACCAAGGATAAGAGCATGCAGAGAATCTCCCAACTCAAAGATTCGCTTCCACTCGCTTCGGTTCGAAATTCAGAGAAAAATAAATTTCTTAGAGTAGTGTCATTCCCAATAATTTAATTACAGGAATACCATTCCTGATCATTTTATTTACCACCACCCATTACGTCATCCGTTCCACGAGTTAGGTAGTAGGCACCTATGATAGGTATAAACGTTATCAAAACAATAAAAACTGCTACCACATTGGTTACCGGTCTCTGCCTCGGTCGTATAAGTTCCGTTAGCATCCAGATTGGTAAAGTTGTTTGCTGTCCAGCGGCAAAAGTGGTAACGATCACTTCATCAAACGACAATGCAAATGCAAGCATTCCACCTGCGAGAAGAGCAGTCGCAATATTTGGCAAAATAATGTAGCGAAAAGTGGTAAAACTATTCGCGCCAAGATCCATCGATGCTTCAACTTGAGTCATCGAAGTTCTGCGAAAGCGCGCCAAAACATTATTATAAACAGTCACAATACAAAAGGTCGCATGCGCTATCACAATTGTATAAAAACTAAATGGAATATCAAACAGTGAAAATGCAGATCGAAGAGATATACCAGTTATAATTCCCGGTAAGGCAATGGGAAGAATCACTGCGAAAGAAATAATTTCCCTACCAAAAAATTTAGTTTTATGCACTGCCGCCGCAGCAAGAGTTCCAAGTATTAAAGCAATCAAAGTCGAGAAAGTCGCAACTTCAACCGAGAGTTGAATTGCTTGCCAGATATCATTGCGCTCGAACGCAATCGGAAACCATTTAAACGTAAAATCTGGCGGAGGAAACTGATAGGATTTCTCTTCTGTTGTAAACGCATATAGAAAAATAAAAAGGATTGGAATATGCAGAAATAATATACCTGCTCCTGCAAATATTTTCAGAAACCAACTTGCTTTTCTAGAATATTTCTTTTTACCAAAAATCTTACTAAATAGCATTGAAAGCTCCTAGTCTCTTCGCAACCCACAAGTAAATGCACATAATAAAAATAGGAACAATGGAAAATGCTGCAGCTAACGGAACATTGCCGGCAGTACCTTGATGAGAATAGACTGCCTGTCCAATAAATATCGCCGATGGACCAATGATTCCAGGAATGATATAATCACCCAAGGTCAGAGAAAAAGTAAAAATTGAACCGGCAACCACACCAGGAAAAGCCAAAGGAAAAATCACTTTCCAAAAAGTTTTATCGGGTGTTCCTCCCAAGTCATGACTCGCTTCAATAAAGGTTCTAGGAATTCTCTCTAGAGCCGCTTGGATAGGCATAATCATAAAAGGTAACCAAATATATAAGAAAACTAAAAATGTCCCATAGTACGAAATGGATAAGGACGGACCACCTAATACAGGTGAGTCCAATAATAGATCCAAAGCCCAAGTCATATGTATTTTATCCAAGACCCAACTGATCACACCTTCTTTTGCTAATAGCAATTTCCAAGCATAAACTCGAACCAAATAAGAAGACCATAGAGGTAACATAATTCCCAGATACAACCAGGGTTTTGCTCTATCACTTGCATAATGTGCCATGAAATAAGCAATGGGAAAACCAATAGCAGCGGATGCAATAGTAACAGACAGCGCCATAAGAAAAGTTCTAAGAATTATATCAAAATTCGTTGCTGTGAATAAATCTCTATAACTTTGTAAAGAAATTTCCTTAACTATTAAGCCAGTATAATTATCGATATAGAAAAAACTTTGAAGCAATAAACTAAATAAGGAACCAAAATAAATAATTCCCAGCCAGAGAACTGGCGGAAGTAGAAGGAGGATTAGAAATAAGTTATTTCTAAAGAAAAGGAAATTCGAAATTTTTTGAGCAATGCTTGTCATATATTTTCTGAATCGCTTTTTAACCTGTTATGACATGACTGTCAGCTTTCTTCCATTGCAAAGTGACTTCTGATTTTCCTTTAAGTCCTGATTCTCCAAATTGTCCATTTTGCTGAATCGCAACGATTCTATTTCCAAGTTTTGTCTTCATCTCAATTCTAGTTGTAGAACCAGAATAGATTAGATCTTCCACTATCGCTTTGATAGAATGGAATTCTTCTGAGGGTTTAAAGTTATTGGAATTGGTTATTAGAGAAATTTTCTCTGGTCTAACCATGAAAATTTTATCCGATTGGAAAATCTGCTTAGCTTCTTCATCACGAAAAATATTCGATTGACCAACAAAATTTGCAACAAATTCAGAACTTGGTTTCTCATATACCTCGAACGGAGTTCCAATTTGGGAGACTTTCCCTTGATTGAAAACAGCAATGCGATCACTCATTGTCAATGCTTCTTCTTGATCGTGAGTTACAAAAACAAAAGTAATACCAACTTTTCTCTGCAATTGCTTAAGCTCTGATTGCATTTGTTCTCGAAGTTTTAAATCCAAGGCACCAAGTGGCTCATCTAATAAAAGTACTCTAGGTTTGTTAATAAGAGCACGCGCAAGTGCAACACGTTGTCTTTGTCCACCAGATAGTTGCGAAGGTTTCCGATTATAAACATCAGGAAGTTGAATAAGTTCGAGCATATCTAAGGCTTGCTTTTTTCTTTCAGATTTAGGAATTTTTTTTATCATCAAGCCATATTCAACATTCTCTCCAACTGACATATGTGGAAACAATGCATAATCTTGAAATACTGTATTCACATCTCTTTCGTAAGGTGGTAAATTACCAGCATCATTTCCATGTATAAAAACATTCCCTGACGTTGGACTTTCAAAACCCGCAATCAATCTAAGGCAAGTAGTTTTCCCCGATCCACTTGGACCAAGCATAGAGAAAAATTCACCTTCCCGTATGGAAAATGAAACGTCATCCACAGCTTTAACATCGCCAAAATGACATGATGTATGCTTGAACTCGACAGCAGATCTATTAGAGGAATCTAAATTGGTTTGGCTCATTTGGCCTCTTTAATCATGAATTAAACAATAAACTCATCCAACGGAGGTTATGCCTCCGTTGGATTTTCTAACTTGGAATCTATCTTCCGCTTATGATTGAGATCATCTCAGTCACCCACTTGTGATAAGGAACACAAGTTTTGCCTGAACCACAATTAGATTCTGGTGTTCTCCAGAACCAAATTTTCTCAAAGTTATCTAAACCGTTGGTTTTACATCCTTCGTCAGTTAGCAAAGCATTTCCTTTACAAGCCTCTAGGTTCGAAGGAACCGAACCAAACCAAGCTGCTAGATCTCCTTGCAATTTTGGACTTAATGAATGCTCCATCCATTTGTATGCACAATTTGGATGCGGTGCTTTCACATGTAGCATTGTTGTGTCCGCCCAACCTGTTGCTCCTTCGACTGGAATTACGGAAGCAATCGGAGCATTATCAGCCTTGAGAAGATTTACTTGAAAAGGCCAAGATGATGATGCAACGAAACCTTCTGTTTTGAAATCTGCTATCTGAACAAAAGCATCATGCCAATACTTTGGAACGATTTTTCTTTGTTCTCTTAACACATCAGCTGCTGCTTTGAATTGCTTTTCATCTAATTCATAAGGGTTTTTAATACCCAAAGACTTATCGTTGTACATTAAATATAAGGCTGCATCAGCAATATAAATCGGACCGTCAAAACCTTGAACGCGATTTTTATTGGACTTACCGTCTGGGAATTTTCCTTCTTTGAAAACAACACTCCAAGATTTAGGAGCTTCCTTGAAAACCTTTGTATTGTACATCAGAACATTGGCACCCCATTGATAAGGTACGCCGTAATGAACACCATCAACTGTATGCCAAGGAGCGTTCTTGAGACGATCATCAACTTTGCTCCAACTTGGAATTAGGTCTAGATTAACTTCCTGAACTTGACCTCCGCGAATCAATCGAAGAGAAGCATCTCCCGAAGCTGTGACCAAATCGAAGCCACCTTCATTCATAAGCGCAACCATTTCGTCGGAAGTTGCAGCTGTTTTGATGGTAACTTTACAACCAGTTTCTTTCTCGAAACTTGTTACCCAGTCAAAATTTTTATCCGTCTCACCGCGTTCAATATAACCCGGCCATGCAACGATTGATACCTCACCTTCTCCCGAACCAACCGAGGTTAATTTCTCCCCAGCTTTTTTCTCACCGCAATGTACAGCGAATAACGCTAACATTGTTATCAGTAGTATGTATAAGTTTCTCATTTGAACTTCTCCCCTATTTCGACCATTTTGATAATTCTGCAAACTTTTGGACAATTGTACAAAGTTGCTCAAAATATTGAAATAAAAAAAATCTTGTTTTACAAAAAATCAATCAAGCGATTGATTGAAAACTAGATTGATTTAACTGGAGATCTGGGTAAGTATAATGGCTGAAATATTCGGAACAAATGACAAAATTCTGCAAGTTGCAAAAAAACTTTTTGCGGAAAAAGGTTATAAATCCGTTACAACAAGGGAAATTGCAGACCAATTAGGAATCAATATTTCCACATTCCACTACCATACTGGCGGTAAGGGGAATCTTTATAAATCGGTAATCGAGAGTCTGTATGAGATAGAACATAGAGCACTCTATGAACCGATTAAAGAATTCGATCCTAAGAACTTTGGTGATCGAGCCAAAGTTAAGTCCGCTATAATAATGGGCTTACAAGCATTTGTGCAAGAAATGTTAAAAGATCCAAATCGTGCCCACTTATATGTTCGCCGATGGTTAGAATGGCCTGACGAATTCATGGATTATGAAGTTAAGCTAACCATCGAGATATTTCGACCATTTGAAGAATTCTTGGAAGAAGCAGCTAACCACGGATCTGTGAGAGGGATAGATGTATCTATTTTTCTAAGATCGTTTCTTTGGATGGTCTATGGCTATTTTATAACCGGAATTATTGATTGGAAGAAATGGGTTTCCGATCCTCTCAAGAAGAAAAACTTGGAAGCTTTTCAAATATATTTAGATGATTTCATTGAATCGATGTTATTTAGAGATAATTCGAACAGAGCAATTATTGCGAAAAAGAAACCTAGAAATAAACTCATTCGTAAATAAATTATAATCAAATTCCAAAAGGAGCCAGGGAAATGTTAGAAAAAAAAATGTTGATCAACGGAGAGTGGGTCGCCGCTAAATCAGGTAAGACTCGTGAGATTATCGATCCGGCCAGTGGAGAAATTCTTGCAATAGTACCAGAATCAGATTCTGAAGATGCCAAATTGGCTATTGCTGCAGCCAGGAAAGCATTTGATCAGGGAACTTGGCGTTCAACTCCTGCACAAGCAAGAGGCAAACTACTATTTAAAGTTGCCCAAGCAATTATGGACAAGTTCGAAATGTTTGTTGAGCTTGAAGTGAAAGACTGTGGCAAGCCTCGACGGGAAGCTGAATTTGATGTAAATGATGCTGCTAATTGTTTCGAGTATTATGGTGGCTTAGCAACAAAAATTCACGGACATACAATGCAAACTCCAGATGGATCGGTTAGCATGATAGTCCGAGAGCCAATAGGAGTATGCGGACAAATTGTTCCTTGGAACTACCCGTTACTCATGTCAACATGGAAACTTGCTCCTGCACTTGCAGCAGGCAATTGTGTTATTCTTAAACCATCCGAACTCACACCTCTCTCAGCACTCGAACTAGGTAAAATTTTTACCGAAGTTGGATTTCCTCCAGGAGTTGTGAACATCATCACAGGTCCTGGTGCAGGAGCAGGTGAAGAATTATCTACTAATCCTCATGTAGATAAAGTTGCTTTCACTGGAGGCACAGTTACAGGTAGAAAAGTAATGGGCAACGCGACACAGAACATCAAAAACATTACTTTGGAATTAGGTGGCAAGAACCCTATTCTTGTTTTTGAAGACTGCAATTTTGAATCGGCTGTCGATTGGACACTATTCGCTGCCTTCGCCAACCAGGGAGAAGTCTGTTCAGCTGGATCTAGGTTACTGGTTCAAAAGTCAATTCACAGAAAGTTTGTAGATGAACTAGTGAAAAGGGTTCCTCGAATTAAGCTCGGACATGGCTTAAAAGATGGCGTAGTAATGGGTCCTTTGGTGTCATCTGCCCATAGAGACAAAGTTGAATCGTATATTCAGATTGGAATCAAGGAAGGAGCAAAACTTCTTTGTGGTGGCAAAAGACCAAGTGGTTCTGAATATGAAAAAGGTAATTTTGTTGAACCAACAATATTTGATAATGTTGATCCAAAAATGCGCATTGCTCAAGAGGAAATATTTGGACCAGTCTTAGCTGTAATTCCATTTGAGACGGAAGAAGAAGCGATTGCCCTTGCAAATGATACAGAGTATGGATTGGCAGCTGGAGTTTTTACTTCGAACTTAACGCGCGGGCATAGAGTGATCAACCAACTTCGAGCTGGCATAACATGGATCAATAACTACCATCCAACTTATAATGAGATGCCTTGGGGTGGTTACAAACAGTCTGGCATTGGTCGTGAGCTTGGTCTTTTTGGGATTGAAGCGTATCTAGAAACTAAGCAAATCAATATATGGATGGATGATAATCCAGTAGGTTGGTATTAATTGAAACATATTCAAATCAAAACAGCAATCCCCGGTCCTAAATCTATTGCCTTAATGGATGAAAGGAAAAAGCAAGTTGCACGGGGACCTTTTCATACAACTCCAATTTTTATAGAAAGGGCAAATGGTGCTAAGGTCTGGGATGTAGATGGCAATCAGCTCTTAGATTTTGCATCCGGAATTGGAGTCGTGAATACGGGGCATACGCCTCCAGAAGTAGTCGAGGCGATACGCAAACAAGCTGGACTCAATATCCATTCAAGTATCAATGTCCTTGCCTATGAAGGATATGTGGAATTATCGAAAAAACTCAATGCCCTCGTTCCTGGTGATTACCCGAAGAAAACTTTCTTGTGCAACAGTGGAGCTGAGGCAGTAGAAAATGCCATTAAGATCGCAAGGTCATTTACCAAGAGACAAGCAGTAATTTGTTTTGACCATGCTTATCATGGAAGAACCTATATGGCAATGTCATTGACTTCAAAAGTAAAATTCTACAAACATGGTTTTGCCCCTTTCAATCCCGAAGTCTACCGAGCACCATTTCCATATGAATACCGATGTGGTTCTTGCAATGGTCAATGCCCGAATCAATCGAATGGTAATTCAAAATGCGAACCTTGCTTTAAAGCATTTGAACACCTAGTGAATAGTCAAGTTGGAGCTGAGAATGTTGCTGCAGTGATCTTGGAACCAGTTTTGGGTGAAGGCGGATTTATTCCTGTTCCTAAGGAATATATGCAAGCACTCAGGAAATTTTGTACTGACAATGGAATTCTATTGATACTTGACGAAATCCAATCAGGATTCGGACGAACTGGCAAAATGTTCGCTGCAGAGCATTATGATATAGCTCCCGATTTAATGATCATGGCAAAAGGTCTCGGAGGAGGAATGCCAATTGCGGCGGTAACTGGAAGAGCAGAGGTCATGGACGCTCCTCCAGAAGGCGGAATCGGTGGCACCTATTGCGGTAACCCAGTTGCTTGTGCTAGTGCCCTCGCAGTGATCTCAATTTTTGAAAAAGATAAGTCAGCACTTCTCAGACAAGCTGTGGATGTCGGAATAATCATTCGTAATAGTTTTGAGAAATGGAAAACGATTTATCCGATTATTGGAGACGTAAGAGGTCTTGGTCCAATGCTCGCCTTAGAATTTGTAAAAGATAGAATCACAAAAGAGCCTGATAAGGAATTCACTTCTCAATTATCTAAATTCTGTTATGAAAATGGAGTTGTAACAATTACAGCTGGAACTTTTGGAAATGTTCTTAGAATTCTCGTGCCATTAATGATCTCTACCGAAGAACTTCAAGAAGGGTTGGAAGTTATTGAAAAAGGGATTCAATTTCTTTCGGCGGCGAAAGTATGATTCAATATAGAAACTTTATCGATGGACAATGGATCGAATCCAAAGAAGTTCATGTTATTAAGAATCCATGGAATGATGAAGTTGTTTCCCAATGCGCCATAGCCAATGAGAAAGATATCGAGTTATGCTTAGAAGCATCAAAGAATGCAAGAGTACCTTTCTCGCATACAAGTAGATTTCTACGATCCAAATTATTGAGTCGAATGGTAGAATTGATTCAAGATCATAAGGATTCGATTGTAGAATCTATTATTTTGGAAGCTGGAAAACCAATTACATTGGCTGATGGAGAATTTGCTCGATGTATCAATACATTTAAAACTGCTATCGATGAATCCACAAGGTTTACAGGCGAGATTTATCCAATGGATATAGATTCAGGAGGTAGAGCTTTTGAAACAGCAAAAACAGAATTTTTTCCTAAAGGTGTTATATTAGCTATAACACCTTTTAACTTTCCATTGAATCTCGTTGCTCATAAAATTGCACCAGCCTTTGCAGTAGGGGCTCCGGTAATTCTTAAACCAGCTCCTCAAGCACCAGGGGCATCCTTTATTCTGGCTGATATTTTTCAAAAAGCTTTACAGTCTGTAAATAACGAATTTGGGACGAAAGAAGAGCAAATTCCAGAAGCTGCTTTTCAAGTTTTATTCTGTAATAATGAACTAGCAGAAAAAATGGTTAAAGACAGTCGCATATCAATCATTAGCTTTACTGGTTCAGCATCAGTAGGATGGAAAATTCAAGAATTAGGTATAAAGAAGAAGGTATTGCTTGAGTTAGGTGGCAATGCTGGTGTTATTGTATGTGAAGATAGTGATTGGAAATTTGCTGCAGAAAGAATAGCTTTTGGATCTGTTTCTTACGCTGGGCAATCTTGTATTTCCGTTCAAAGAATCTATGTTGATGCGAAAATTTATGATAATTTTCGGACTCAGCTTTTGCTTGAATTTAAAAAAGTTAAGACTGGCGATCCTACAAAAAAAGAAATTCTAGTTGGACCGTTGATCGACCGTAAAGCATCCGAACGAATAGTATCTTGGATTCAAGAAGCCAAAAGCTTAGGATGCAATGTTTTGCTGGGAGGAACTCTTGATGATAAAGTCCTTCCTCCGACCCTCCTGGAAAACGTAGCCCTCGATGCCAAAATCTCGCAAGAAGAAGTTTTTGGTCCGGTTGCTATTTTGGAAAAGATTGAGAATTTGGAGGAAGGTATAGCGAAACTGAACAATTCAAAGTACGGATTGCACGCTGGAATTTTCACCAACAATCTAAACAAAATGAACCACGCCTTCAAAGATTTGGAAGTGGGAGGTCTTATTGTGAATGAAGTTCCTACTTTTCGAGCAGACCATATGCCTTATGGAGGCGTAAAGGAATCTGGTTTAGGTCGCGAAGGAGTACGCTATGCAATGGAAGATTTCTGTGAAAGGAAAACTTTGGTCGTGAAGAAAGCGTAAAGGAAAAAACCGGATGTCAGAATATTCAAATGATTACCGATACGATGCAAATAGAATCGTGACGTTATTAAGGCAGACATTAACCAAGAAAAAGATCTGGTCGGTCGATATTACAACGAATCGAAAAGTAGAATCCAAATTTGAAAATGCGAAAAATTATCTTTGGGAAGTCGACTGTGATTTAGATACTTTTGTTTTGCATCAGAATGAAATTGAATCTGAGGATTCCGATCGTGAACTGTCAAAAAGAATCGAATCGCAATGGGTATTGGTGCAAGATAAAGAGCAATTATTCAATTGGTTGGATAATGCAGAATCAGAACTAGATCTTCAGTACAAAAACGGTAAATTCCCGTTTCAAGGTTTGCTGCCAATAATAGCACAAGATGAAAATGGTCGCATACTTATGCAAGCATGGGGAAACAGAGCGGCTATAACAGAAACTGTTGATTCTAATCATGGAACTTACTTCTCGCGCTCGAGAAATAAATTATGGATCAAAGGAGAAGAAAGTGGGCACTTACAAAGCATTCAGTCGATAGAATTGCAATCTTCCTTCCCTTTTGCGATTGTATACCATGTAAAGCAAACGGGAGCCGCTTGCCATACCGGTGAGTATTCTTGTTTTTTTCGGAAGGTTACTTCCTGGAATGCTATCGATCTAAAACCCGTTTAATCTAGATTAGGTCTTCGTTTTTCCTTTAAAGCACTCATTGCCTCTAATAGGTTTTCGATAACTCCTGGAATCGCAAATGAATCCATAGTCTCTTTCTCATACACTGCAAGTTTGGAAAGAAGTTCGCGATTTAGAACTTTTTTGGTTGATTGATAAGCTGAAGTAGGAAGCTTAATTAAGTATTCCAGTTTTTTTAAAGTCATCTTTCTAAGTTCAGCTCTGTTCGGAGCAACGTCATCAATAAGACCAATTTCTTTAGCCTCATTTGCTTTGTAATTCGCTCCAGTTAGACAAACTTCTCCCCAATACTTTGGTGTAACGCATCCTTTAATTCTATCAATAAAACTACCTGGAAGCGGAAGTCCAACGAGGATCTCCGTAAATGCAATTCGTGCTTTAGAATCTAACATGTATTTAAAATCACTAGCTACGGTGATTACAGCACCTCCGCCCATCGCATAACCAGAAACTTCGGCGATTATAGGTTTACTAAACTTGATAAGTTCACCGAAAAGAAGAACAATTCCGCCAACCTCTTCGATCAATCTATCTCTAGGTGTGGATAAAAGATTCTCTGCATCAAGTCCATTGCAGAAAAATTTCTCATTATCAGAAGCGAGAACTATTCCACGAATATTTGGATCAGCTTGAATTTCATGAAGTATTTTCGTAAGCGCTTTCATGTTAGCGCCTGTTAGTGAATTCTGATCGTTGGTTTGTATTGTAATTATTTCTGCTTTTTTACCGCCAAGCTCAACCACTTCTCTATTATAAAACATTCTTTTCTCCTAATTTAATAACTATTTCTCAATTGATGCTTGGTATTCTTCTGGAGTCATGAACACTTGTACAACTTGTTCAAAATTTCCTGATTCTAATAGTAAACCAAAGTATCTACCTGCTACAATTCCTACGGGTCTGCCTGGAAACAACAGAATTATCCTTTGTAAAATAGCAATTTCTTTTAACTGCAAATCAAAAAGTCCTCTAATATCAATACAGATTGTATCATCCTTTAATTTTTGTAGGATCGCTTTGTTCAAAATGTCTGAAATTTCTGATGCGACGTATATAGAAAGAGATGACTTCAAGTAGATCGTACTTTGAAAACCTAAACTCACTACGTTGATATGAGAATTAGAAACATCTGATTTATTCCTACGAACACCTTTGTATTCTTGAATAGTTTCATTTACTCTTGAAATTATTTGTTCTTTTTGAAAAGGTTTCACTATGTAATCTTGAAAACCTAGTATTTTATAATTGAATACAAAGTTCTCATCTTTTCTTGGAATCATTGCAATCAAAGGAATATTCTCTGTCAGAGGATCTTTCCTTAAATTTATAATTAAATCGAATTCTGAATTATTTTGTAAACTGAGTCCAATGAGAATTAGATCTGGATTTGCTGATTTAATATATTCAAGCATTCGTAAACTAAAGGTTGTAATAATTACTCGAAACCTATTGCCTTGAAAAAAATTTTCAAGCTCCGAATAAGAATCTGGATCTTTTTCAATGACCATTACTAAATCCATATATTATAAAAAGAAACTAGCGCTAATGACATTTTTCAAATCTGATTCCATTTCTTGAATAGAATTCTTTGAGCGAAGGCACTCATCTAGATGCCTTGAGACATAAGATTCACCAAACTTTTTGAGTGCATTATTTGCTGCTTTCAATAGCTGCATAGCTTTCATACATTCCGCCTCCGGGTCATTCACAACTTTCTTTAGAGCTTCAATTTGACCCTGAATCCGATTCAATCGATTGATAAGATCGCTCTTATCCATTTCTTTTTTGGTGACCATATATAATACCTTGTATAGTATAATTCCTAAGTCAAGTTCAATTTGCAATTCAGAATTGCGTATAAAAATTATAAGTAAATTAATGAGAAGAATGTTCTGAAATAGAGAATATTAGTTGAAAGTAATAATAGATCCACAAGATAAGAGATATGAATCTGAATCATAAGATACGATCAAGGATCCTACTCGAATTTAGCCTTTTTCTGACTTTCATTGCAATTATTTTCTTATCCTTTATATACTATTATGAAAAAGCAAGATTCTTAGAATCCTATGAAGTTTTAGGATTCACACATAGCTATGAATTCAATAAAGTCGCAAATAATTTTTCAGATTCGTTCAAACAAATTTCCAAAAATCCAGATATTTTGAAATCCAATGAAGATTTGATTAAAATTCAAAATCATATCGACCTTTTACCAAACGCATATGAAATCATTCAACAAACATACATTACAGATGGAAATCCTGTAGAGAAAGAAGGTAAAACTTTTTATCCGATTTATATCGCGAATCAAAATCTATACAATAAAGATGTCGTCCCAGGAATGTTATATGAAGCAGACGAAATATTCAAAGGTGGTGTCGAAACTGCAAAATCGGGTGTGACCGCGGTTACGGCGGAGTATTCAGATGAATTTGGCGATTGGATTTCAATATTGTATCCAATTAAAAATACCTCTGGAGAAACTTTAGCAGTGTATGGAATAGATATTCATTTGGATAAAATGAAATCCGAACTAATCAATTACTTTTTAAAAATTGGTCTGTTTGGATTGATCAGTTTATTATTTGTGAATGTTATTGTGTATTTTAGGATGAAATTAATATTTGAGCCGATTCGAAAATTAGTTTTTCTTGCACAAGAAATATCCAAAGGCAATTCAAATGTAAAATTTGATTACAACCAAGAAAATGAGGTTGGAAAAGTCTATCGAGCTATTGAAGACATGGTAATTAAGTTGAGAAGCTTAATGGAAAGAATGAAGAAGGCAGCCAAACTAATGACTGAGACAGGAGGAACTCTACTTCAGTCATCTAGTGAATCGATAGAGATGAGTAAAAGTATATCAGAATCTGCTAAACAACTCAATCATGTTGTAGAAGGACAAATTAGTAGTTTACAAGAAAGCAAACTAGCTATGGAAGAAGTAAGTGTTGCGTTGCATAGAATCAGTGTTGTATCTGCAGAGGTAAATGATGCAGCTTCAAGAAGTTATGAGGCGGCGGAAAGAGGCGAATCTCATCTAAGTTCTGTTATATTGGGAATGAATGATATTAAGTCATCGATTGAACATTCCGGTTCCATTGCGCAAGAACTTGGTAAAAGTTCACAAGAAATTGGTAAGATAGTTGATACAATAACTCAAATTGCTTCACAAACAAACTTGCTGGCTTTAAATGCTGCAATTGAAGCAGCGAGAGCAGGAGAACAAGGAAAAGGATTTGCCGTAGTTGCCGACGAAGTTTCCAAACTTGCAGATCAATCTACAGTATCAGCTAAAAGAATTCAGGTGATGATCTCTGATATTAGAGGCAAGATAGAAAATCTAACTATCAGCATGAAAGAAACAGAAAGCTCAATGGGAATTGGAACAAAGAGTATTTATGATGCTGAAGCTAATTTTCATGACATTGTCGAACTAGCAAAAAATGTTTCTGAACAGATTAGTGATGTCTCTGCTTCTGTTGAGGAGATTTCTGCGAGCAGTGATCAAGTAATTTCTAGCATGACTCAGAACCTTAGAATATCGCAAGACTCTTCCAAATCTTCTTTGAACGTAATGGAATCTTCCGAAATGCAATCGATTGCCATGTTACAAATTGAGAACAAAGCAAAGAACTTAGATGAATTTTCGAAAAGTTTAGAACAAATTGTTGCGGATCTGAATAGGTAAAGAAGACTAATAAATACGAATTAGAATCTATAAATTCTAAAAAATTTGAATCTACATTAGCTTTTCAGACTTTGCTAATTTATAAATATTTCCTTCTTTCTTTTGACGTTCAAGAAGTATCGGACTATTTAAAATCTCCCAGACTACTGCTTCCGGCATATTATTATAATATTCATACGATTCTCTAAATTGTTCAAGGGTCATTTTGTTAAAAAGTATATTTGCTTGAAAATGGAAGATTTGATGCTCCATCAAAAATCGCAGTGTATCAATATCTTCAACAGCTTCGGCCGTGATTGTTGCTTCTCTGTTGTCTGCTAATCTTTTACAATAATCTATAAACGCAAGATTGTCCAAAAATTTAGTTTGATCCTCTTCGATTTTAAATTTAAAACTAATCGGATCCAATTTGAATTCCTTGATCATCAAACCTAAATCTAAAACGATCTGGTGACTTTGTGACTTTACACCGAAATCATCTGCAGCAAAGCTAATTCCTAAATTCCAGAAATCACGACAGACATCTTTGAGAAGAAATTCTCCCTCATCATAGGGCTTTTCAACCAATTCAAATCTAATGTTTTCAGCCTTTAAACTCATGGATCGAATCAATTCATGAAGACGATTTACTTTTTCATATTTAGAAAATGTATCTATTAATGATTGTGGTGAGATATTAAATTTCAAAAGTCCAGGAGCTTTCTCACATGCAATAATTAGTTTCTCAAGAATTAATAATTCTATTCGATTCAAATCTTGATCAGGCGGTATATCATTGATTAATTGCTTGTATCCTGCATAGGCACCACCCCCAACAAAAACTTCACCACCTTTGACCGAGAAAGTTTTCTTTTTGGGATCGTAGTAAACAGTAGGCTGAATCATAGCCTCATGAACATTACCTGAAATATAAGTATTTGCTTTATTGTAATATGTCCAACTCCAGCGAACCAAATTGTCATTTAGGTTTTTCTGTGAAGCTTGATACAATTCAATATAAATCTCATCTGAATTGGAAATAAAATTACTTTGCGTCCTAGAAACACCAAAATTAAAACTAGCAATTTTGTTTCTAATGCAATCTTGATGAAATCGACCTACAGCATTATCAATATTTGGAAATTTATCAACCATCCATTGATGAAATGGAGTGATACCAAGTAATAAAGTCTGACGCTTATCTATGTAATGAAAGCCAAATTCAATATCATCTAAATCAAGAATGATATTTACTTCTCTGCGAATGAGATTGATAAAATCCAGTAAATCTGTTCCCTGAATATTCTCGAAACGAATTAGAAATAAAGGCTTACCTCGATTGAGGTCTATAAAATTTTTCTTAAAATTCTCAACGTCCTTCAAACCGAAAAATTTATCAGAACTCAATTCATTCTTATCATCAGAAGCCATTTATTGTATATTCTTGAGATCATTTCTCATTAGGTCTATCTTAAATTATTCTGTATTTTATAAATTGATTGTTTTTTTATAATCAAAACTTAACATCACCTTAGAAATAGGAGAAACTATGGGTTCAATTACAAATTTGATTATTTTTTTATTAATCGGTCTACTTGCAGGCTGGGTTGCCGCGAAAGTTATAAAGAACAAGAGCTTAGGTATTCTTTGGAATATGGTAGTGGGAGTTATCGGATCATTCGTTGGTAGCTTCGTTGCTGGATTGGTTGGAATTGGAGCAAGCAATTTGATTGGCCAAGCATTGATCGCAATCGGTGGAGCAATTCTATTACTCTTAATTATTGGATTTCTCAAAAAGAAAATGTAAATGATCCAACAGAGTCCACATGCTTAGATAGTTTAATTGAGTATGTGGATTCATTAATACAAAAATCCCACCACTCTTCAGCTTTCATTAAATAAACTGAATATTCATTCAATACTTTTCCCAATCTAATCTAAACAAATAAGATTGACGATTCTTTCTAAATTCAATAAAATAATAATCTATTATAAAAAGGATCCATTATGACAAAAAATTTTCGAACAAGAATTTTAACAATTCTCATCGTTGCTTTCTGTATGACAATTTTCTCAGGACTTTCCGCTCAGAAAGAAATGAAAGATAAATCAAAAGAAAATAAAAATGTAACTGAAGAAACAAAAAAAGGAAAACCAGAGAATACTGACAAAACTGGTAAACCTGATAAGGCAGATCGAGAGAATAAAGGAAAAGACTCGAAAGAAAAGAATAAAGATAAACAAAAAGATAATTCCAATAAAACAGAAAAACTTAAAGGCGCCGAAAGAAAAATTGAACGCTTAAAAGAAATTGCTACAAAATTAGAATCCCAAGGTAAGACTGAACAAGCTTCCAAAATTCGAGAGAAAATAAAAAAAGCTGAATCTACCCTTCAAGAAAAGAAAACTGAAATAGAAGAAGGTGATGATTCTGAGGAATCAATGGAGGAAGAAAAATGAAATTTATTCAAAATATTTTAACACTATCATTGCTTTGTTTTTTACTTTTTAGTCAATGCGGTGGTGATGGTAAAAGCAATCAAAAGCCTTCAGAAAAAATTGAAATTACCGAAGATAATGCTTTAGAAGAAGCAGAAAAATTGATTCTTGAACTAGAAAGCTTGTGATTCCTATTTTTAAGAATTAGTTTCTTTAAAAAGATCAAATTGATTTCTTAGAATCAGTCTCTTTAATTCATCCATCACTTTTTTCTTAGATTGAAAATCGGGTGTGGATCGAAATAGATTAGCAATCGCTAATATTTCCTTGGATTCATCTAAAGAAGGTTCTATTTCATTCCATTCCCAAGATTTTTTTAAATCCATCGAAAGATTTAAGAAGGAATTGAACTGTGGAGATTGATTGGAATATTTGATTCTATTCTTACATTTACATGCGTTGGATGAATCTAGTAAACCACATCTTGGTTTCATAAAATCACTCATCATTTTTCTAGATCTTGACAATCGCTTTCGAAAGTTCACTGGAGTAATCTCAAGAATGTACGCTCCTTCTTCACTACTCATTCCAAAAATGATTCCCATAACAAAAACAATACGATAAGTCCTTTTCAAACAATGCAAAATTGCGTAGGTACATGCGCCCCTTATATAAAGAGAGATATCACTCTCTTCATCCAAAGCAGCACTTGAATGCTGAGAATTTCTTAATTCATGATCAATGTATTTGAATCTGATTTTTGATTCTTCTAATTTGCTTCTTTTTACTTGAATTAAGTGATTTACAGCAATCTTATAAACCCATGTTGAAAGTTTTGATTCTCTTCTAAAACTCTCTAATTTAGTAATAACCTTAACTAGAATTTCTTGACAAGCATCCTCTGCATCCTCCGGACTCCATAAAAAATGCAAAGCCATTGAGAAAATTTTTGGTTGCAATTGATCAACTAAACCTTCCAATGCGAAATGATCTCCAGCGAGACATTTTTCTAATAGAGGAATGAGAGGATCTTGAAAAGAATTCATAAATTTTTATTTTTTCTCAGATATATTCAACAATACTAATGCAATAAGTGCAGGAAGACCTTGAATGAATAAGATAGATATTTTTGCTGTAAACCCACCGAAAACCCCAGCTACCAAAACACAAATTAGAAAAAAATTAAGATTCAGAAACCTATGCTTCAAATCTTTAACAAAGAATACACTCCACAAAAGTCCAGCTGCGAGGAATCCATTGTAGAGTCCCTGGTTCATTGCTAATTTTGCCGACGAACTTGCCGTCTCTGGCGTTAAGTTAAATGTTTTCATTCCAAATGCGGTTTCCCATAGAAACATTTCCAAAACCAAAAAAAGAATATGTTGGACGGCTACAAAAACCACCAATATTTTAACTGCTAATTTCATTTTTACTCTCCTGAATACATCTTGTGACAAAAGAGAATCGAATATTGTGACAAAAAAGCGAGCTTTTTTTTGAACGTTTGCATGTGAATCCGTTCATTACGTACGATAATTGGAAAATTAAATTGGATTTTCCTCGGTACCATTTATGATGCTATTGAAAATATTCACCATCGATATCCAAAAGAAATATTTTATGGAAAATCGGCTGCGCACGTAAAATGGTACTGAGTATTTCTATTCTTTATTTCATGACTAAGTTAATGATCTGAAATTTGCGAATCAATTCTGTTTGGTAATCTGGACTGTATAATAATCAAAACCAGAGAACGAAAAAGAACCACCTGTGCACGTTCCCGATGGAAAAGAAGAGCCTGTAATACCAGCAATGGTTCCAAATCCACCAGCTGCAAAAGTTGTAGTTGTGGTCTTAGTCGGTTCGGATGCTGAAGTCTGGATTCCAGCAAAACTCACATCTGTCGTACTCCTATGAGTTGTTGAACCACAAGTTCTGACTCTGTTTCTTCTTTGAAGGGTAATTTGATAATTACCACTATTCGGAAAATTTACTCTTATGTCACAGCTGGTAGACGAACAATTTGAACATAAAAGTGCCGAATCAGTAGTCATATCATATGAATTGCCACTGAAGCTTTCAAAAGTTCTAGTACATTGTGGTTGGGCCGCTACTGATGCTGCAGAAAGAGCTAAAAGAAAAAATAAAGAATCTTCTGCTGCTTTTGCTTCCTTTTCCTCTTCGGTCTCTCCACAGTTCATTGTTAGCGATAAAATTACAACTAGTGTAGTTATTATTCTTACAAACATTTTTACTCCTTGATTTTACCTGTTCCGGTTTCCAGAACAAGCTGATTAATTTATGCTAGAATTCAGTTTTTTTACAATATCTCAAAAATTTAAATATTGTCTGAAATCTCCGGTCAATCAAAATAATTTAATAAAATATTGTCAACTACTCAAATATTATTTCTTTTTTTACAATTTTTAGCATTTGAACTCTATAAAATAATTTTGAAAATTTGAGAAATGAGATATCCGTACCACTTAAACGGAAAACGAAGATTAATGATTTCTAATTTCTCCTTGTTAATTGAAAAATATAATAATCAAAACGCAAATAAGTGAAAGAACAAGAACAAGTGCCTCTCAAATTATTGAATGCAGCAGTCCCATCATTAGTGCTCGAAAATCCAGCCGCGAAGTTTGAAACAAGAATTTTTGTATATTCGAAAGAAGAAGTTTGCTGGCTCGGGCTTTCCGCTGCAATCCCTAGCGCGTAAATGCACTGTAGATTGATAAATGTCTTCTATCACATAATTATAAAGAAATTATCTTTACCGTATGAAAATAACCATTTAAATCCGAATTGCCAAACCTTCTTGTAGCAGTCGATTGTTTAGAAAATTTCCATCTTCTATTATCTTTTCAACCTTCCATTCATTCTTTAAATAGAAAACTTCAACAAGATATCTGTCGTAAATGTCTGATCCGTATGTCTTGAGTATTAGAAAGTTTGTACCTTTCAATTCGCGCTCTACAAATTTCTTAGCAGCTTGACCATTTCTTTCGGCTACTTCAGGAGCATCCAAACCACGAAGCCTAAGTCTCTCTTCGATAAAAATTCCAAAACCCAAATCAATTTGTACAAGCAAAGTATCACCGTCCACAACCCTATCCAAGTACGCTTTGTATGAAAAAAGCTCCCTCACACTAGCGATCTTTTCAAATTGGAAACTATTTCTTGACTTACGGACAGACACAAGATCCCCTGATTTGAATCCATCCAAGCTGGAATTATCACCTAACTCGTATTTAATTCTAAAACCAAGGTCAAGATTTGGCATCCAACACCATTTAGCTTGTTGACGGGGATTTCGCTTGTGAGCGCTAAATGGTGCTGGGTCGATCGCTCGCGGGTCGTTCAGCTATTCGAGCTCGAACGTTTTATACTATTAGGATGTTTTGTTGTGTTAATGAAAGTTGTGTAGATGTTTTTTTTACGATTAAAGTTTGGTCCCCCAAGGTTCGTCTGAATGACTCACCTCAAACTTTGTCTACCGCCTGAGGGCTACCAACAAAGTTCATGGGCGAAGGGGCTCGCTCAACTCTCGAAGCTTCCTGCTTCTCAAGTTTCGCCCGTCCCACTCGGCACACTCAACATCCTGTTTCGTGAGCGATACTAAAGCTTCCGCTGGGCGCTACTATCGCTTTGCCTCGTGGTCGTTCTCACCCCTCTTCAAGATTAAGTTAGAATTGTGGAGACGTCTTTTTAAGAATGAAGTTTAGTCCCCCAAGGTTCGTCTGTAGGACTCACCTCAAACTTTGCTTACCGCCTGATGGCTACCAGCAAAGTTTATGGGCTTAGGGACTACGTCCCTTCGACCTGCGGGCGAAGGGGCTCGAACCCTCGCCAGAAGCTTGGAAGGCTGCTGTGCTACCGTTACACCACACCCGCATTGTGTAAGGACAGTGTTTTTAGCGAGGGTCTAAAGTCAACATTTTTGAAGAATCATAGAAGTTGCCGATAGACAATATCCGATAGCTTCATTATGTCCTTTTAGATTCTAAAAGGACATACGACTCAATCCTTTTTTAGATTGAGGCTGAGTGCATTCAATACAACAGATATAGAACTAAACGCCATAGCGGCTCCGCTTAGCCATGGAGCAAGCAATCCAATACCAGCGATAGGTATTCCCAACGTATTGTATCCAAGAGCCCAGAAGAAATTTTGTCGAATATTTCGTACTGTGCTTCTACTGATTTTTATGACATCGACTAATCTTTCCAAATCACCTTTGACTAATACAACTCCAGCTGTTTCGATAGCAACATCCGTTCCAGTACCCATTGCGATTCCTAAATCAGCAGTCGCTAAAGCTGGTGCATCATTGATACCATCGCCCGACATGGCGATCTTACGATTTTGGGACTGAAAATTGTTGATCCAATTTAATTTATCGATCGGTAGTAAGGATGCATGGAAAATTTCAATACCCACTTCCTTTGCGATCTTCTCGGCTGTTTTAGCATTATCACCTGTTAGAAGAATAGGTTCTATACCTAACTTTTTAAGTTCCTGGATTGCCTTTATGGAATTTTCTTTAAGTTTATCTTCCATAGCAAATATTCCTTGTTGAGATTGATTCGAATTTGTCACATCCGCAAAGAATACGGTACTACCTGCACTCTCCCATAGTTTAGCTTGTTCTAGTAACGATGCATCGATATGAATATTTTTTGATTGTAAAAAGCTCAATTTACCTATACTCACTTTCCAATCATTTACTATTCCACTCACTCCTCCACCTGATTCAACTTGGATGTCTTGGAAAGGTAAAAGACTAACGGATTTCACTTTAGCATAGTTTACTACTGCTTTAGCCAATGGATGTTCTGAGCCTGATTCGATGGATGCAGTCAATATCAGAAAATCATTTATCATTGACTCTTCCGTATTTGTTGCAAAGTTCACAACGTACGGTTTTCCTTCAGTGAGAGTTCCCGTCTTGTCAAAAGCTATAGTATCAATGAATGCAGCTAGTTCCAAACTCTCAGCATTCCGGAAAAGAATTCCTCTCGCTGCAGCTCTACCCGTTCCAACTAACAATGACACGGGTGTTGCAAGGCCAAGCGCACAGGGACAAGCAATCACAAGAATTGCTATTGCTTTTTCTAAAGCACCAGGAAGATTCCCTGTTTCCAAGATGAACAACCAAAGAAAGAAATTTGCGACAGCGATAAAGACAACTATAGGAACAAAAATTCCAGAAATTCTATCTGCAATTTTCTGCAATGGAGCCTTGGATCCCTGAGCTTCCTCAACAGTTCGAATAATAGATGCAAGAACCGTGTCTGATCCAACTTTTTTAGCTTTAATGATCAAAGTTCCTGAACCATTAATCGTACCGCCCATAACTTGTGAACTGGGCTTCTTCTCTACGGGTAGACTTTCTCCAGTTAACATAGATTCATCAACTGAACTTTCACCTTCGATCACACTCGCATCCGTTGGGATTTTTTCACCCGCTTTAACCATTATCACGTCATTGACTTTAATGTATTCTGATGGTAATTCAACCCAAGACTCTTCCTTTTTAATTAATGCCTTAGGAGCCTTTAGATTAAAAAGTGCCTCAATCGCTTGCGAACTTTGTCCTCTAACTACAGTCTCAATACATTTGCCAACTAAGATTATTGTGAGTAGAACGGCAGAAGTCTCATAGTATAGAGCCGGAAATACAGAGTGTCCCAGACTCGAAAGATGTTCATAATGTTCTAAACTATTTATATAGAACAGATCCGACTGATTGTATCCATGAATTATACTTAATGCAAGACTATAAAAGTAAGCAGCCGAAGTTCCCATTACAACCAACACGTCCATATTCGCTGAGCCATTCCTAAGTGCACGATAGGCTCCCATTATAAATGGAAAACCTATCCAAAACTGCACAGGAGTTGCAAGTATAAACTGAAACCAAGGATGCATAAGAATGGTTGGAAGCGGTAGAAAAGATAGAAAGCCTACATGTGAAACCATCGTATAGAGAAGTGGTAAGGACAATCCAGCTGATATAAAGAATCTATTTTTAAGTTTCCGTAGTTCGTCCTTATGTTTGTCTTCAGCTAGTGATCTATTTGCTTCGGAATGTTCCGAAGCTGAGTATCCCAATGATTTTACTTTCTCATATAGATCTTCCTTTTGTATACTTCCATCAAATTTAACGTAGGCTGTCTCTCTTGCAAAATTTACTCTTGCTTCTTGAACTCCCTCTTGTTTGATCAAACCTTTTTCTATACGAAGTGCACAGTTTGCACAAGTCATACCATACAAATCAAGAGTGACCTCTTTTTCAGTTTCTTCTGATTCTTTAAGAATTGATTTTGTTTCCAAGGGAATATCCTCCTTCCTGCAAATTTTCTTTGATTTTAAACAAACTGTCTTCCGAGATTTCAGAATCCAATGTAACTATATTTCTCGATCTATCTGCTTTTGCCTGGAATCCGTTATCCAAAAACACTTCCTCCACTGTCATTTCACAATGTCCGCAAGTCATTCCTTCTAATCTATATTCAATATTCATAATTTTAATTCTCCATTAATGGTAATTTATATCTTAGTATGATGCCAGTCTATACCTTCCAACTATTGGAATGTCAATACCCAAGAACAAAAAAAATTCAACTTTATAGAAAAAAGTGAATCAGTTTTTTCTATAAATATAGTAAATTTCCAAACCTTAACATTATTGTAAGCTTGTCTAAGTAACCTAAAAAAGGAGAATATTAATGAATATTGGAATACTATCTAAAGAATCTGGAGTTAGTTCTAAGCTCATTCGTCACTATGAAGAGATCGGATTAATTAGTAAAGTAGCCAGAACAGAGAAAGGCTATCGCATTTATGCAGAATCTGATATTCATAATTTAAGATTTATCAAACGTGCTAGAGAATTGGGCTTTTCTCTGCCTGATATAAAAAAGCTATTGAGCCTTTGGAAAAATAAATCACGAACTAGTGAGCAGGTAAAATTGCTTGCAAATAAACACTTAGTTGAGTTAGAAAATAAGCTCAAGCTAATGAAGGATATGGCAGATTCCTTGAGACATCTTGTCCACAATTGCCACGGAGATCATAGGCCAGATTGTCCTATTCTCAAAAAGCTAAGTGATACTTGAAATTTTCCAAATACTATGCTTACTTTAAAATGATTATCACAGGCAGAAACTTTAGAAAAGAATAAAACAGTAGTGCGAAATACTAAATTAAACTATTTAGAATCAGTCTAACAAGCAATGAGTGGCAATGATTTTTATCGCAATCTACCAGCAATTTCGAATTTCAGTGATTTACTTAGATCCGAGTCTTATACCGAAGTTCCGGATGATTGGTGGATCGTTGTTACTGATGTTCAGAATTCTACAAAAGCTATTGAAGAAGGAAGATACAAGGATGTAAATATTTCCGGAGGACTCTGTGCAATGGCTTTGTCCAATCTTGTCACTGATATGGAACATCCATTTGTATTCGGTGGTGACGGAATAACCTTTCTTATTCCTGGCAATATTCTCGCAGACGTGCGTTCTGTCCTAATGGATACCAAGAAAAGTGTAAAAAACTTTTTTGATTTGGATCTTCGCGTGGGTGTTGTTCCTATCGCCAAGCTAAAAATCCAGAATAAGCCTATTCTTGTTGGCAAATGGACCATTAGCAAATATTATAAACAAGCGATATTGCGTGGACCAGGTGTTGGTCAAGCCGAGAGCTGGGTCAAAGAATTCAATTCACCTTATACCATCGGTGATGACGAACCCACTCCAATTCTAGCTAACTTCAATGGTTTTACTTGCCGCTGGAAGGACATACCATCACCTCAGGGAGAAACCATCTCCTTAATTATTCGATTTCTAAGTGAGTTTGATGATACAGAAAATTTTAACAAAACCTTCACAAACTTAGAAACAATCTTGGGCGATGTGAATGATTACCATCCGCTAAATGAGGCGAACTTAGATATTGTTAATCAATTTAAGATTCTTGCTAAAGAAGCAATGGTATCTGCTCGCAGCTCAAGAGGTTTGGGAAAAATCTTTAATCTCGCTCGAATTTATATCGAAACTCTTGTTATGCGACTAGCTATCTTTTTTCGCTTACCCATTAAATCAGACATTTATATTCTTAAGGATCTCAAAGCTCATCAAGTCAATTCATCTGATTTTCGAAAATTTGATGGTGACTTAAAAATGGTGGTATCACTTACCGATACCAAAAGAAAGTCAATGGTTGCATATCTAGATGAGCAAGAGAAGGCAGGTAGATTGGTTTATGGAATGCATATTTCTGACCGTGCTTTGCTTACCTGCCTTATGCATTCGGATTCCAAAAGTGAAGTTCATTTTGTTGATGGAGCTGATGGTGGATATGCGATGGCAGCAAAGATTCTCAAATCAAAACTGTAGGTATTAGATTTTTAATGGAATCCAAAACATTTTAAATATATCTATACCACTTCATCTAATTTAACTAATTCAACCAATTCAATAATAGCTATGCTCATCATCAAATTAGTACAGATTTTCCTAACAATTTTTCTGACTGGATTGATCTGGACGATTCAGTTGGTTCACTATCCCTCTTTTAATGATGTTGGAAAAAATGAATTCATTCAATTTCATAAAAACCATACCACTCGAATCTCCATTCTTGTTATTCCGTTTATGATCTGTGAACTATTGATATCGATCGCTTGGCTGGTTTTGGAGCTGAATCAATTTTCTATTGTCAATGCGTCTTTGGTGCTATTGATTTGGCTTGCTACTTTCCTCATTTCTGTTCCCATTCACAATGCATTAGTTCAAAATTTTAATTTAGTACTAATACAGAAATTAAATCAGACCAATTGGATACGAACCATTCTCTGGAGTCTCAAAAGTTTTCTACTATTAGGATATTTCTTTATTTCTATAAAACAACTTCAATGATTGTACATTATGGCATTTTCCAAATACCGAGAAATCTACAATCGTATTCAACATTTTTCTAACATACAGAGCATCCTAAATTGGGATAGCGAAGTCACGATGCCAGCTGCCGCAAGGGAAGAAAGATCTTTCCAAATTGCCGAAATGACAAAGTTGATTCACGAGATTTTTACTGGCAGCGAATTTGCAAGGGCTCTTGAAGCAGCATCCAATGAAATTGAAAAGAATAACAATGATCCAAAGTATTTTATTAGAAAAAGAGAATTGGAAGTTATTACAAGACGATTAGATAAACAAAAAAAATTACCAACCGATTTTGTTACTAAATTATCTCAGAAAACCAATATTGCTCATGCGAAATGGGTAGAAGCTAAAAAGCAGAAAGATTTCAATTTATTTTCTGAAACATTATCAGAGTTAGTTGATCTAGCAAAAGTGCAAGCAGACTACTATGGTTACGAGAACGAAAGATACGACGCTTTACTAGATGACTATGAAAGAGGAGCAACTGGAACGATGCTTTCGGAACTTTTTGACAATCTTAAGAAAGATCTCGTTCCAATTGTATCCAAAGCAAAATCCTATCCAAATCCTTTCAAGCTACCCATTGATGCAATGAAGCAAAAGAAATTTTGTGAACTCCTTCCACCACGACTTGGACTTTCTCATGATATTTCTCGATTGGATATTAGTGCTCATCCTTTTTCAACAAGCTTAGGTTCTAAGGACAAAAGAATAACAACTCGTTATGATGAATTGGATCCTCTTTCTGCTGTATTTGGTGTGCTACATGAGACCGGTCATTCATTGTATGAAGCTGGACTATCAGAAATGCCCGAGGCACCGAATCCATTAGCAGAATTTCTATCGCTAGGGATTCACGAATCACAAAGTCGTCTTTGGGAGAATCAAGTAGGTAGAAGCCGAGAATTTTGGAACTATTACTATCCTGTTGCATTAGAGAGTTGGGAACTCAAAGAGAGGGATCTACCATTCGATGATTTTTTCAATTATATACAGAGTGTTCAGAAATCCAAAATACGAGTAGAAGCGGATCCTGTTACTTACAATTTGCATATCATACTTAGATTTGAAATTGAAAGAGATCTTATCGCAGACAAGATTAAAGTATCCGATCTTCCAGAACTTTGGCGATCAAAGATGCAAGATTATTTCGGATTGAAGATCGATAACGATGCAGAAGGTGTGCTACAAGATGTTCATTGGTCAATGGCAGCGTTTGGTTACTTCCCGACTTATGCGCTCGGGAATATCTACTCAGCGCAACTATATGAAGCCTTTCTTCGCGATAATCCAGTTTTCAAAGATCATTTAACGAAAACAGGCGAAACCAAAGATTTGCTCGAATGGCTAAAAAAGAATGTTCATCATCAAGGAAGAATTTACGAGGTTCCAGAATTGATTGAGAAAGCGACGGGTTCTGAGCCGAGTAGTGCAAGTTTAATTAAACATTTAAGCAATATCTAATATGATTTGGAGGCTGGTTGAATCACCAGCTTCCACTCGATCCACCACCACCAAAACTTCCACCACCACCACTCCAGCCTCCGCCTCCAGAAGAACTCCAACCTCCAGAGGAACCTGATCCACCTCCGCCGTGTCGAATTGCAGTTAGAAAAATCCATGCAATCACAGAAAATGTCAGAGTTTCAAAGGGTATATCTGCTCTTTTCATTTCTGAAAATAAGCTTCCAATTCCGAAAAATATAAATATAACAACAAAAGCTGTTAAGTAACGACCCATGACTATGAGGATAAAAGCAATTACAAGTCCAATGACTACGAGAACAGATTGAATTGTACTCCATGAAGAAACATCGGAAGTGTCGTAATTTGGATTTGCTTCACTACCAAGATCCGATAACTCTCCGCGAATCAAACCATCTAAAACTTTAACTCCCTCTAACACTCCTTTGTCGAAATTTCCTTCTTTGAAATGAGGCGTGATGTAATCATTGATAATTCTTCTTGCTGTAACATCAGGAATTGCGCCTTCCAAACCATATCCAACTTCGATTCTGAGTTTCCTATCTTCCTTAGCAATCACCAAGATAACGCCATCATCAACGCCTTTGCGTCCGATTTTCCAAGCTTCCGCATACCGCATAGAGAACTGTTCGATCGCTTCGGGCTCCGTTGTGTTAACAATCAGAACTTGAATCTGACTTCCCTTATCTTTTTGCAAAGTGTAGATTATATTTCTGATTTCTTGTTTTGATTCATTTGATAGAAGCCCTATTTTATCTTCAACAGGATCACGAAGTTCTAAAACCTGAGATATATCTTGAGAGTGGAGAAATGTAGGAGATATCAAGAAAAATGTTACAAAATGTACGAGATATAGAAATCGAATACAGGGATTAGAGCGATTAGTGCGTATTCGATTTACCCCATTGAGGTTAATAGCTAGTTTAAATAAAGTAAGAATGCGATTTGTTAACATTTTCATAATTTGTTTCCAAATCTAGAATAGCAATAGGTAGTTTTGAGATTCAAGATAAAAAAAGCCCCTCAGGAAAATCCCGAGAGGCTTTTACTTTTTAACAGTTTCTAGATCTTATCCAATCACTTGAATAACTTTGTTAACACTCCACCATGTAGAACAAAGAATTCAGCAAATACAAGACTTGTAATCGCCATCAATTTAATTAAAATATTGATCGCAGGACCAGATGTATCTTTGAAAGGATCTCCTACGGTGTCACCGACAACGGCAGCTTTGTGTTGATCAGAACCTTTTTTGCCAAGCTTCTCAATGTATTTCTTAGCATTATCCCACGCTCCACCCGAGTTAGCAGATGAAATAGCAAGAACAACTCCAGACACCAAGGCTCCAGCAAGCATACCCGCGAGCGACTTCACACCAAAAAGATATCCCATAACAATTGGTGATGCCAATACTAGAACTCCTGGAGCAATCATTTCTCTGAGTGCTGCAGCAGTTGATATATCCACGCATTTTTTGTAATCAGGTTTACCTGTTCCTTCCATCAAGCCTGGAATTTCTTTGAATTGTCTTCTTACTTCAACAACCATATCCAAAGCCGCTTTACCAACTGACTTCATTGTCATAGCAGAGAAAACGAAAGGCAACATAGCACCAAATAATAATCCACCGAATACAAATGGATCTAATAGCTCAATATTTCTTAGAGATTCATCTTCAGCTCTAGCTCTTGTTATGAACGCTGCAAACAGAGCAAGCGAAGTCAGAGCAGCCGATCCGATTGCAAATCCTTTTCCAACTGCAGCTGTTGTATTACCAGCAGCATCAAGCGTATCAGTTCTATCACGAACTTCTTTACCAAGCTCTGCCATCTCTGCAATACCACCCGCGTTGTCAGATACAGGACCGTAAGCATCAATAGTAAGTCCGACAGCAATAGTTGAGATCATACCGATCGCAGCAATGGCAATTCCATACATACCAGCGATTACGGAAGAGACAACAATTGTAATCACAAGAATTACAACAGGAATCACAGATGATTTATATCCTAATGCTAGACCATAGATGATGTTTGTAGCTGCACCAGTCTCACAAGAATCAACAACTTCACGAACTGGTTTGTAAGTGTGAGATGTATAAATTTCTGTAATCCAACCAATCAACATTCCACCAAACAATCCAAGTAGTAGTGATGTATAAACATTCCATTTTGTAATGACCAGACCATCGATTTCAAATTCGTTGATCATGAAATAGTCTGTTACAAAATACATCATAGCTGCTACGATAAATGTTGAAATCCAAAGTTGAAGTTTTAGCGCTTTCTCAACACTACCATTTTCTTTGATTCTCGCAAAGAATGTAGTTATCAACGAAGCAGGAATTCCAAAAGCAGATATCAATACTGGATAGAGTAGGGCAGAAGAATCACCAGCTAACGCAGCAGAGGTTGCACCAATCACTAGAGCGGCACATGTTGCCTCAGCAGCAGATCCGAAAAGGTCAGCACCCATACCAGCGATATCACCAACGTTATCTCCAACGTTATCAGCAATTGTTGCTGGGTTTCTTGGATCATCTTCTGGTATTCCTTTCTCAACTTTACCTACTAAGTCAGCACCAACATCAGCAGCTTTTGTATAGATTCCACCACCAACGCGACCGAAAAGTGCTACTGAGGAACCACCCAAGCCATAACCTGCTAATGCTTCCATTAGAATATGAGTTGGAACTGTTGCATGCAAACCTGTGAAGATCATATAAAGTGCAATTAGTCCAAGTATTGCTAGACCTATAAGTCCAAATCCCATTACAGCACCAGAATCAAAAGCAACTCGGAATGCTTTGCTCATAGAAGTTTTAGCTGCTTGAGCTGTTCGAACGTTTCCAGCAGTTGCTATCTTCATTCCTATGAAGCCAGATAGACAGGAGATTGCAGCACCAACAACAAAAGCAATAGCTGTATGCAATCCTTCTGAGAATTCTGTTTTAGGATTGTCCAAAAGTAAGAAAATCATTACTGCCATGAACGCAATAAATAGAGAGATTACTTTGTATTCTCTAACTAAGAATGCCATAGCACCATCTGCAATTGCAGCAGCGATTTCCTTTAATTTTACAGTTTGGGGAGTTGTATCATTCACTCCGCCTACTTTGATTGTTACGACCCGGTATGTGTAGAACATTGCCGTAAGTATCGCTAATACGGACATAGCGATGATGATTATCTCTGGGGTCATGAATTACCTCTTTTCTATTTTAAAAAAAATGCACGGTGCAAAACGATTGAAAAAGCCCAAAAGTTCCGATGGAAATAGTATGGGCAACGTTTTCACAACTATAAAAAGGAGTTTGGTAAAATCTTCTAGCATTTTTTCAATTCTGTTTTTGATTTCTTTGCTCTTTTCACCAATACTTTTGTATCCCGCCCCTTCTTCTTATAGTTATGATGAATTGTTGGATCAAGCTGTCGCAAAATTGAAAGCTTACGATTATGGCCGAGCACTAGACAAGCTCACACTTGCCAGAGACAAGCAAGTTCCTTTAGATTATAGATTCTATTATATTCTAGGAGAGACTTATTATAGAATGGGCAAGTTTACAGAAGCAAACCATGAATTCAAAAAGTCCTTAGAACTCGAACCAGGACAGATTGAACTCTTATTGAAATTGAGTGTGTTCCATGAAACAGATCGCAGACCTCAATATTCATTAGAAATTCTTAAATCTTATTTTAAATTTGTTCCTGATAATAAAAATCAAATCTATAGGTCTGCCATACTTGCAAGACAAGTTGGAGAGAACGAATTCGCAATTCAGCAATGGGAATTATTAGAAGGGGACAAAAACTATGAAAAAGAAATTGGAGCGATTCGAGAAGATATACAAAGACTGATTACCCTTAAGAACTGGAATCAAGCTATTGAACAATCCAGAAAATTCCTTCTGTATTTCCCAAGAGATCCACTTCTTCACGAATATCTCATCTTAGCACTTAGAGCATCAGATCACAAAGATCTAGAAAAAGCAATCGTGGACTCCAATGCAATATTTTACAACAATGCAAATTTTTCTATAAGATACGGAATATACTTACAAGAAAAAGAAAGAATGCTTGAAGCACTTGCAGCATTTCGTCGGGCTTATACGATTATTTTGCGTGAGTCAAATGACAGGCAATTGTCTGAAGTAAGTTTTCTGATTCGACAGACCTATCATTTTCTCAATCGAGAGCATGATGCGCGAGCGCTTGCAGAACTTCAAAAGATCTTGAAATCAAAAGATGCAGAGAAGGAAAAAAGACTACTGCAAGCAACGATCACCTATCCGAAGAATAGAGAGATTTTGGTATATGCCATTTATTTTCTTGATCAGAGAATATTAGAATCTAATACAAAAGAAGATTTCGATCCTTCGGTAGAGTCTGCATTAATTAGCAAAATCAAAAATCTCAATCAACAACTCAAAGACCGTGATCTTGAAAATGAAGAGACGGAATTGATCCGTGTAATTGGTCCTTTCACTCAAGAAAAAAACTAAGAATGATATTTCTTCTTATCTTCAATGATCGTTGCTACAACGGATGGATCAGCCAATGTTGAGATATCACCCAATCCATCGAATTCTCCACAGGCAATCTTTCGCAAAATTCTACGCATAATTTTTCCAGACCGAGTCTTAGGTAGGGAAGGAGTCCAATGAATAATATCAGGTCTTGCAATTTTCCCAATGATCTTCTCAACGGACGCGATCAACTCCTTCTTTAAATCATCATTAGTAGCGACACCTTGTTTGACCGTAACATAGGCATAGATCGCTTGCCCCTTGATATCATGTGGAAAACCAACCACAGCTGCTTCGGCAACAGATTTATGTTCAACCAGTGCTGATTCAACTTCTGCAGATCCAATTCTATGCCCGGATACATTTAGTACGTCATCAACACGTCCTGTAATCCAATAGTAACCATCTTTGTCTCGCCTTGCCCCGTCTCCCGTGAAATAGTATCCTGGAAATTGAGAGAAGTATGTATCAAAAAATCTTTTTTTATCTCCGTAAACTCCGCGCATCATAGACGGCCAAGGGCTTGATATACAAAGATTACCAGATATTTCACCTTTATCTTTTATCTCATTTCCTTCATTGTCAACTAACACTGGCTTTATGCCGAAGAATGGCAAAGTAGCTGAACCTGGCTTTGTCGCAATGGCACCAGGCAAAGGTGATATCATGATGGAACCTGTTTCTGTCTGCCACCATGTATCTACTATAGGACATTGTCCTTTTCCAATATTTTTATTGTACCATTCCCAAGCCTCTGGGTTGATTGGCTCTCCAACAGTTCCCAACAATCTTAGAGACTTAAGTGATCTTTTATTCACATGATCGACGCCTTCTCTTGCAAGTGCACGAATGGCAGTTGGTGCTGTATAGAAAACGTTCACTTTGTACTTATCAATAACGTCCCAGAATCTTCCCGCATCAGGATATGTTGGAACTCCTTCGAACATTATTGAAGTTGCTCCATTAGACAAAGGTCCGTACAAAATGTAACTATGACCAGTGATCCATCCGATATCTGCTGTGCACCAATATGTATCCTCTGGTTTGTAATCAAAAACATAATTGAAAGTCAAATTGGCACCTAAGAGGTAACCACCTGTAGTATGCAAAACTCCCTTGGGTTTTCCTGTGGATCCAGAAGTATAAAGAATGAATAGCGGATCTTCTGCATCCATCGCTTCCGGAGGACACTCAACGCTATTAGCCTGATCCTTCATCAAGTAATGATACCAATGATCTCGTCCTTCTTTCCAATTAAGATTGGTCTCCGAACCAGTCCTTCTTACGACGATCATATTTTTGATTTTTTCTTTACATAGAGCAATGGCATCATCGACATTCTTTTTAAGGTCGATCATCTTACCACCCCGGTAACCACCATCGGAAGTGATCACTAAAGTAGGTTTACAATCTTCAATTCTTCCGTGCAATGCCTCAGGGGAAAAGCCTCCAAACACCACCGAATGAACAGCACCTATTCTCGTGCATGCAAGGCAAGCTATCGCCAATTCTGGAATCATCGGCAGATAGATTAATACTCGATCTCCTTTCTTAACACCGAACTTTTTGATTACATTTGAGAATTTATTTACTTCGCGGTATAGATCTAGATAGGTTAAAGTGCGTGATTCTTCAGGGTTATCACCTTCCCAGATCAATGCAGCTTTATTCTTAAGTGGAGTTGTGAGATGGCGGTCTATACAATTGTATGAAACATTTAATTTACCCGATTCAAACCATTTTACTTTAGCATTTTTAAAGTCATGGCTTAAAACTTTTGTCCACTTCTTAAACCAAGTCAACCTCTTCGCTTGCTCTCCCCAAAACTTCTGAGGATTGGTTATAGATAACTTATACAATTCCTTATAGGATTTGAGAGTAAGATTCGATTTTTTAACGAATTCTTTGGAAGGTGTGAGAATTCTTTCCTTTGCCATAACAAAAATTATCTACTAGTAAAGATCGGTGAGTTGATTTTTCCAAGAATCGCTGAAGTAAATGATCCAACAAAAAATTCTTTCACTCCACCGGTTCCATAGACACCCATTACCAAAAGAGATGGATTGTGCTCTTTAAAGTAACCGATTACCGGTTCCCAAGTTGTATCAGGTGCGTGGATCGGTTTCTCAATACATTTAATATTATGATGACTTAGATATTCGCTAACGGTTTTTACGTTCGATTGTGCTTGATCGATATTAGAAGAAGATGATATAACAGTAATTTTTTCATATTGGTTGGCAAGTCCAGTAAGAACAAACATTTGGATCGACTTATTGGATAAGATGCTTCCATCAGTTGTTATCACGGCTTCTTTAAATGAATTAGGAGATACATCTTCTGGTACAATCATCATCGGTCTATGAGTTGACTTGGTGATATGAGAGAAGGTATCGCATTCTTCTCGTTGAGTTGCATATTTAAAATAAGTTTTAGAACCAATAACTAAAAGATCATGCTTAACCATTTCATGAATGATCTCTTCAGTCGGATTTCCTGTTTTTCTAATAAACTCAGATTGGATTCTACGCTCTTTCGCTGTCTTATCAAAAGTTTGAAATAAAGCATCAGCTGCATCAAAAGCCTCTTTTAATACAGATTCTTTGGCTCTATCGGAAAAACCAGCCGATCCTAAAGGTTTTGCTTTGGTTTCAGTTATTGCAGGTTCATCGACTATCGACATACCAAAAAGTTTTGCTTTTGTTTTGGAAGAAATATCGGAAGCAAGATTTAAACCGGCCTGGGTATAAGAACTTGAATCCATAGGTAGTAAAATGCTGCCAATCATTGATGAACCTCTTTTTTCGATCATTTTCCTTTAATTGACTGGTTTGTCGAGAGAATAATTACTTTTCCATAATAGATCATCAAAGCAGTATGCATTATGACTTTTAGAATCGGTATAGATGCGAGAATGATCAACCATTCCGGCATAGGAGTAAGAATACAGAATGTTCTTCAATTCTGGAAAGATCCTTTTCCAGACACTGAACTCTATATTTTTGGTGATCCAGATCTATTAGAAAATTATATACTACCGAAGCATTCCAAAATCATACGCTACAAAGCAAAAATCTATTCAATCAGAGAACTCTTTGGTCATCCATTGATGAAGAAAATGGATCTATTAGATATTCCACATTTCAATGCTCCGCTTAAGTATTTGCATAAATCAATAGTTACGATTCATGATTTGATTCCATGGGTTATGAGAGAATTCCATTCGAGTTGGATAAAACGAATCTATCTTAGAATTAACCTAAATAGAATATTTAAAAAATCGAAACAGATTGTAGCAGTTTCGGAATTCACAGCTGTTGATATAGAAAGGGAATTTGGCATGCCAAGCAATGGAATTGTTGTGATTCATAATGGTATTGACCACTACTTATACAGGTCCCAACCAATTTCTAAGGTTGAATCTTTTAAAAAGAAATACAATCTTCCAGAAAAGTTCTTTCTAACAGTGGGAATTGGAAAAGGTCATAAGAACCAAAAATTTCTGATAGATTGCTTAGGTAACGAATGGATGAAGGAAGCTAATATGCCGCCCCTGGTTATAGCAGGAGTTGGAGGAAAAATCCCGAACTACTTGAAGGATACCTACGAGAAGTGGAAAAGGAAAATAATCATTCTACCGCGAATTTCAGATCGGGAAATGCCACTGATGTATCAATCGGCTTTTATTTTAATCTTTCCATCACTGTATGAAGGTTTTGGATTCCCAGTTGTCGAAGCTTCTGCAATGGGAACTCTAGTACTATCTTCGAATGCTACAGTTTTGCCTGAAGTATTAGGCGAAGGCGCCTTGTATTTTGATCCATATTCAGCCGAAAGTTTTTCGACTCAATTGCACGCATCATTGCAATTAAAAGCAAGCAAAAGAAAGATCATTACCAGTTTGGCTCAAAGACATTCCAAAAAGTTTAATTGGGATAAAACTGTGATAGAAATCCAGAAAAACTATCTGCGTATCGCGAAAATGATGTAGATTTAAGATTCTCGGTCTTTGCAAAATTGATCTTGGCTCTGAAAATGTTCTAAATTTTTGATCAATAATTGGTGAGGATTGAAATTTTCCTTTATCTTTTTTTAACTTTAATGAGAATCATTATCAGTTTCTATTGACTTTTCAGCTCCTTCCTCGTACGTTGGTCTCAATGTCGAGGTTCATTTTAAATGATTAAATGCCACTGCGGTGAAGTTTTTTTTGATGAGATTGTTCGAGTTGCTCAGGAAACTGGGAGAGATCATCGCGAGGTGATGGTAGAATTGGGAGCAGCACAAGTATGCACAGCTTGTCTCGGTGAATTGATGGCTTACTGTGAAGAAAGACTATCCAGAATTCTTGAAGTTGCATAGTCACGAAATTATTGACACGAATCTTTTTGACTTGGTAATCGAAAAAGCGCTTCATTCTGATCGTAAACGATCCAATCACAATTTTCATGAATTACCAGAAGTTTACCAAAGATTTCTAAATGTTCTTACCAAAGGAACTTACGTTCAACCGCACCGCCATAAAAATCCAGCGAAACCAGAGACTTTTATCGCACTAAAAGGCAAATTAGGATTTTTAATCTTTGATGACTCGGGCGCTATTATTAATAAATATCTTATTTCGTCTGAAGGACCCATTTACGGCATTGACTTAAAACCAGGAGATTGGCATAGTATCGTAACACTTTCCGATGTTTGCGTTTGTTTCGAAGGCAAATCTGGACCTTATAATCCATCTGATGATAAGGAATTTGCAAGCTTTGCACCAAAGGAAGGTGATTTAGATTGCGGGCAGTTTCTTGAAAATTGGGAAAGTCTCTTCGAAGAATCATATTAAAATCAGTATACCTCGTTCACAGCAATTTATTCAGCATAATCTTTGTTATTGTTTTTCAATTTGGCTGTTCGGCTCGCCAAATTTTCATACCTTATGATAAACATATTCAGGCAAAAATTGTAGTAGATGGGATAGAAAGATCTTTCCATTACTATCTTCCAACTTCCTACAATCCAAAAAATCCATTGCCTGTAATTTTTATATTGCATGGAGGTGGAGGATCACCTCAGAGCATGATCAATCTAACTCGAATTTCTGATCATGCGGAAAGAAAAAATTTTATCGCAGTCTATCCTCAAGGTTACGGAAATCGTTGGAATGACGGAAGAGGAATCCAAGGATCTATTGCGGACGAAAAAAATATAGATGATGAAAAATTTATTCTAAATCTAAAAAGTTTTTTTATCAATAATTTCTCAACTGATTCAGGGAGATTTGGAATATTAGGATTTTCTAACGGAGGCTTCATGACATGGAAGCTTGCTTGCTCAGAACAGAATGAATTTCATAAGTATTCATCAGTTGCAGCTGGAATATCAGTGCCAATTTATAACCAATGCAAACCTAAACATTATAAATCCATGCTACTAATCTTTGGGGAGAAAGACGAGGTTGTTCCTTTCTCGGGAGGGAAAATCCAAACTTCTTTGAATGGAAAAACCAGCTATCTTGGAGAGACAAAATCATACTATGATAGTTTAGATTTCTGGTCTCGGATCAACTCTTGCCAGAATCAAAATACAGAATTTATAAGTGATGTGAATCGAAAAGATTCTAAAGCTATTCTAAAAACAACTTACAAAAATTGTGCATCCAATGTTGAATTGGAAGGCTACGCTATAAAAAATTTGAATCATATTTGGCCGAACGGATTCTATTATCATTCTGAAAACAACTTTGGATATCTTTCAAGCGAAATTGATGCAAGTGAATTGATTATTGATTTTATGCTCACTAGATAATTCCTAACTTTGCGGTTTTTTATACATTCCATTAGTGAATAAAATATTTACAATAAACTATCTTCCGCCCTATACCCTGATGGGTATAAGTTCTAGTTGACAATAAAATCTTTTTCTAATAAATTTGTAAATAGAGGGTATTAAAATGAAATTAAATATGGGAACTATAGATAGAATTGTCCGTGCACTGCTTGCACTAATAGTCGCTGGATTGTATTTCGGTGGGTTTATCTCAGGTACCATTGCTATTGTACTTGGAGTTATTGCCATTGTACTTTTAGGCACAAGTCTTGTTGGAAGCTGCCCACTTTATATTCCATTGAAAATATCGACTAAAGGAAAATAGTAATGCTAAGGATTCTCTCAAATACAATTGTTACTCTAATATTTGGAGTAACAATTTTGCAATGTGCGACCTCATTTGATGAAGCACAAACAAAACAAAAAACGATTGTAATTTTCAAAGAATTCAAAGGAGAATTGCAAGGCGAACTTATTAAAGCAGTCAACGAGCGAGGTGCTGAGAATTCTATTGAAGTTTGTGCTAAGATTTCTCCAGAGATTGAAGCTAAAATTTCCAAAAATAAAGGATTCTCGATGAAAAGAATTTCTGATAAGAATAGAAACCCTTTACACGCTCCTGATGAATTTGAAGCAAAAATTTTGGATGAGTGGAAGGCTTCTTTAGCAAAAGGTGATAAACCAGCTGTTTACACTCAAAGAGTAGGAAATGAATTTAGAGTTCTGAATCCAATTATGATAGATAATCCAACCTGTCTTCAATGCCACGGTAATGAAAAAGATATCAAACCAGAGACCTTAGAAAAAATTCAGCTAAATTATCCTAACGATAAAGCCAAAGGTTATAAACTGGGTGAACTTCGTGGCGCTATGTCGGGAACCTGGAAAATTTAATCAGTATAATAAAGGTAAATATTAATTATGAAAACATGGATTCTTTTTTTACCTTTTATATTTGCGTATATTTTTGTTTTTTTGGGTATTTATTTAGTTTGGGGTAGTGATGTTCCGCAGACTGGTGTAGAATGGTTTAAGATCCTAGGCTCTTCGGCATTGTATTTGGTTTCCGGAATTGTTGGATTTATAATAATATCATTATATACTTTATATAGACTGGTAAGAGAAAGTATACTCTTTGATGCGATTAAGAAACACTGGCCAATCATCATTGCTTTGATTTACCCATTTCTTCCGAATCTTCCTGGTCCGATTGATGAAGTTGCGGTTGCAACTATAATGAGTAGTTTAGCAGGCTATTTCGGATGGAAAACCAATTCTGTTAAAAATAAATCCACTGAGACAATCGGTTAAATTTTTCACTTAACCATTCGCAACGATCGGAGACATACAAAACCAATAATCCCTAGCATAAGTGAAACAATTCCCGAGATAAAGATTGTTTCTGACAAACTCAAAAAGTCCGTAAGTTTACCAAAGCACAAACCAGATATAGCTGGCGTAATCAAAAATATCAAAGTATAAAAACTCATAACTCGTCCTCTAAGCTGATTCGGAGTACATTCTTGAATCACAGATGGAATAAATGTTGTGACAGAACCGACAAAAAAACCAACAATGAGTAGTAAAGGGAATACAATGTAAATTTCTTTAGAGAGTCCGATACCTAGAAAAAATAAGGCACCAATCAAAAGTCCGTTTAGAATGAATTTACCTCTACTGCTAAATTTCATAATCAAAGCAGTCGCGAAAGCACCAGACATCAAACCTATTCCGAGCAATCCCATCATCATTCCTCGCCCAGATTCAGATAGAGCTAGATCTTTTTTACCGAATTCAGGTAACAATACTTGAATAGTTCCTACAGAGACCATAGCGATAAACATTGCTATCAAAGCTTGCGATATTCGGTTTTCTGATTTAACAAACGCAAAAGATTCTTCCATCGCTGCTTTTCTTAACGGTTGTTGATCTTGCTTGAAATGCGGAACTGTGATAAAAAATAAAACAATCGTACTTACATAGTAGATGCTACCCGTAATCATAAGCAGCGTCCCATAAGAAAATATTTCCCGGATAAGTCCAGCAAGTATTGGCGCTACTGTAAATCCCAAAAGTAAAAGCTTGTTCAAGGATATTGTAGACTTGGTGATTTTGGATGAATCTACCAAGTCTCCTAGTATCGCGAATCTACCTGGCATTAAAAAACTCATTCCGATTCCGTTGGTAAATGCAAAAACAAAAAGAAGTTCTTTATTCTCTGAGGTCAGAATTCCGAAGTAACTGAGCAGACCTGGGATGAATGCAGACGACGCAGCAATCAATTGACTTATGCCTATTACATATTTTCGAGGATACTTATCTAAAATGAATCCCGCCCTAAATGATAAGAATAAAAAAGGCAAATAGGCAATAAAAAAGACTAGTGAGGCAAACGACTTTTGATCTGACAAGCTATGTGAAAATATTATAATAGAATAATTAAACATATTCCCAGAAAGAAGACCAAGCGACGCAGAAAAAAGGTACAATTTGTCCCGATTATGATTCATAGGATCATTTAAATTTAATTATCAAAAAAGAAGCATCTAAATTTTGTATTTCGACTTCTAAAAAGTCTTCTCTTTCTTTCCACAATTCCAGCTCTACTATGACCAAATGATAATCGTTGAAATCTTCCGATTTTAAAGTAGAGAATAAGGTTACAGGTAGTATTTTAATTTTCCTATTGTGTTCTCTTTGTAAATAATGTATAAATTTTTCATAACCTAATGCGGAATTGTTCTTTTTTAGAATTAAAACTTTACGTATTTTGTCGAGTCCGTTATCCAAAAGAACACCGACATTACAGGGAGCGTAGCTCAATATAGATCTAATTCTTCCGCCTAGAATATTTTTAGTGAAAAGTGATTTCGCGGCACCAATTAATAGAAAACGAGAATTGGCTTTCTTAGCCTGATTCAAAATTTCATATGTTACATTCTCGGTTGTTCTGTGAACCATTTCCACATTGAAGCTGAGTGAAGTTGTCAGTTCCTCAATATCGGCAAATGATTTTTTTTTGTATTCTTTCTCTTCTTCCGGCGAAAGGATTTCTGTTGGTGTAATATGCACAACGGATATTTGAGTCTTGTCTTTGCTTCCTCCGAATAGAAAATCTGACAATTTGATAAGTGCGACTCCCATTGAAGGTTGAGCAAATGATATTAATATTTTTTTAAAAGCTTCAAGCGGTGTTGATTTTTCAGATTTTTCAGTAAATATTTTATTAATTAAATTTAAGCCAGGTCCCGCCGCAAGAGTTGTCACTAATGTCATTACAACGAAGGCTGAGAAAAGAGCAGGAGTAATGATACCTAATTGAAATCCAATATTCAAAACAATCAACTCCATCAATCCACGTGTATTCATCAATACACCAAGACTTAGTGAGTCTTTCCAGTTCATTCCTACATATCGTGAAGTTAGACTCGCACCAATAAATTTCCCAACAATTGCAAATACTAGAACCAGAAGTAAAACTTGGAAAAGTCCATTGTCTCCTAAAGCCCAAAGATTTGTTCTCATTCCTGTATAAGCAAAGAATAAAGGCAGTAAGAAAACTAATGCAATGTAATCAATTCTTTCAGATATAAGATCTTTTAATTTCTGATCGGAAGGCATTACGACTCCGGCAAAAAATGCACCAATGAGTGCATGAATCCCAATCATCTCAGTGATAAGAGCTGAGAAGAATAGAAACACAAAAACAATTGCCATGGCAGTTTTTGTTAAGTTCTCTTTACTTACATAGATCTCACTCAATCTTCGAAGAAATGGATTGATTAGATAGACCATAGCAATTCCGTACATAACAGTGAGAGCTATTGTTACACCAACTCCAATGTAGCTATCGGATTGGATAAGAGCAACGATCATAGCAAGCAGGGACCAAGCTGTAAGGTCATCAAATGCAGCACATGCAATTGCCATCGTTCCAAGACTTGTTTTCGTTAAACCCTTTTCATGCAATATTCTTGCAAGAACTGGAAAAGCAGTGATACTCATTGCGATTCCGATGAATAATGCGAATGGTATAAAACTTACATTTGCTGGAGCATGATCCGTAAAGATCATAAAAGCTAAGATCATTCCGAGCAAAAAAGGAAATAAAATACTCGTGTGACTTATTAGTATTGCTGACTGAGCTTTCTTTTTTATAAAGCTTGTGTCAATCTCCATGCCTATAACAAACATGAACAAAATCAATCCTAACTGGCTCAAAATTTCCAAGATTTTCATTTGATCTTCCGAAAAGAAAAAGCTATGAATTTCCGGAGCGAAGAATCCAAAAAAACTTGGGCCGAGTAATATACCTGCGATGATCTCTCCGATAACTGTCGGCTGACCTAACTTGCGAAATAAAATTCCTACAAGTCTCGCAAGAATCATGATTATAACAATTTGAAATAGAATTTTAGCAAGACTTGAAGACGCATTTGACTTAAATTGTGAAGCCACTCTACTCCATTCGGAAGATTCTAAAATTATATTTTTTTCTGAAGATGAATGATTTCTATCCGGAATTATCTGTTCTTGATAAGTTTCTGTTTGCACAGATTCCTTCAACATTGTTCGTCCTTCCCATAGCACAACAGAAGCAATGCAAAGACTTACTATTGTAATTACTAGGTAAGCAAGAATATTTCTGCTAGACATGAATTGAACACCCCGTGTGCCTTCATATTTGTCAAAGTGGAAAGAATGAAAATCCTTTTTTTAAAAAAAGCAAATTATTAGTAATACTTGAATTATTTGGAATTGAGGATCATAATCGTTTCGAAATGTTTTGTTCGTGGAAAAAAATCAACTAAGTATAGTTTCGATATTTTGTAAAAGCTATTTAGACTCTGTATAGTTTTCCAATCCCGTGCCAAAGTATGAGGATCACAACTGGAATATATTACAGTTTGAGGTCTTAGATTAACCAGAGCATGTATTACCTTATCTTGAAGTCCCGCCCTCGGCGGATTCACAATCCAGGTTGGATATTCTCCTTCTTTTATTACGGGAAAATTCTTGTACAAATCCATGGTTTTGTAATGGAAATTTTTAACTTTGTTGAACTCAGCATTTGTCTTAGCGAATTGGATTGAGTCTTTGGATGATTCAATTCCTAGTAATTTTGTAATATAACTTGAAGCATATTGACCAATACTTCCTACACCACAGAATAATTCTAATACTGGCATTGGTTTTGATTCTAATTTTTCCTTAATGATTTCAAGCCAAGGCTTTATTAGAAATTGATTTGTTTGGAAAAAGCCATTGATTGGAACTTGGAAAGAATAATCATCTATAGAGAAATTTGAAATCTCTAATTTATAATCTATCACATCTTCCGAAGAGCCATGAAAATTTTGGTTGAGTCGAAATTTTAAATTCAGATCTTCATGCGAATTATTGGAAGGTTTTTTCAAACTTGAAATGGTTGAGAGCATTCCATTCAATTTATCATCAAGATTTTTGCATCCTAAATGTTGGATGTCAACAATGGAGTTAGAATGCCGCTGGTAGAATCCAATTCCAGCTTTTGGTGATGATTTGAATTGGACATTGTTTCGATATCCGAACATTTTGTTACTCAGGACTTCTATAGTGTCCGATTCAATTTTGAGTAAGTCGGATAGTTCTGCTTTTTTTAATAAATGCTCTTGTTCATAACTTATATGTCTGTAGTTACATCCACCACATTTAGGAAACACTTCACAGTCCGACGAAATCTCAACATAGGCATGGATAATTTTGCTAGTTTCCTTTTCAATTATGCATTCAGACTCAATTCCTGGCAATCCACCCACAATAAATACTGGCTTTCCTTCATGATAACCAAGACAAACCCCCCCATGAACCCACTTTGTAGGCGTTATTTTTACTGACTTTACCATCTAAATTAACTAATTACTTTATATTTCGATGTCTATTAGAATTATAATTTTATTTGAGTTCTTCTTTTTAATTTTTCTATCACATAATATTCATTAGATGATTATCACTTTTTTTCCCGACTCAATAACTAACTCATTTTTACCTTGACTGTACACCACTTCCCCAAAAAGCTGAACAAATAGCTTGGAGAAGTGGCTGAGTGGTCTAAAGCAGCGGTCTTGAAAACCGTCGTCTCACAAGGACCGTGGGTTCGAATCCTACCTTCTCCGCAAGCTATCTGGGAGATGTGGCTGAGTGGCCGAAAGCAGCAGTTTGCTAAACTGTCGTACGGGTAACTGTACCCAGGGTTCGAATCCCTGCGTCTCCGAAATCTTGTGAATAAAAATCCAAAAAGTCCAGATCTAACTAACTAATCCTGGGATTCGAACGATCGCAAAGCTAAGCAATTCAAGTGACCAAAGGAAACGTAGAATTGCTAACGAGACATGATGTCGAAGTGCGCTTTGCGAGACGGGCGGAGAGCGTGACGAAATTTGAATTTATTCAAATTGAGGAAGCGAGGGATTTTCTTCGCAGAAGAAAATGGGTGGAGGGAGTTCAGGAGGAACGACCCTCGACGCGAACACTAGCGTCTCCGAAATCATGTAAATAAAATCCAAAAAAATCTAGATCTAACGAACTAATCCTGGGATTCGAACGATCGCAAAGCTAAGCAATTCAAGTGACCAAAGGAAACGTAGAATTGCTCAAGAGCTCGTGTTGTCGAAGTGCGCTTTGCGAGATGGGCGGAGAGCGTGACGAAATTTGATAGACAAGGGACATTATCAAAGCAATATCATTCTTGTATGAAAGACTATTTACTAAAGGCAAAAGGTTACTTAGACCAAATCTATCAATTTATCCAATCAGATAAGTTTCTCAGAATATTTGGAGCTTTGCCTTTGTATTTCTCTTGGCTACCACTTCTTACTTGGCGATATCAAAACTCGGAATTACGTCTCATTGGTATTTTTGGATTCGTGCATAGCGTTCTGTTTTTTGCTTTATTAGTAGTTGCTAATATTTTTACTTGGATTCCTTTTCTGGGACCATATTTTTCAAATGCAATTCATTTCGTGGCATGCTTAGGCTATTTGGGTTTGAGTCTATTTTTGATTTACTTGATAAGTGCTAGAAAAAAGATAGATATACCCTTGGTTTCTGAGGGAGTTTCTGTAGTCTTGGCTTTCCTACAAGAAGATTCAGATACACAAGCGCCCATAGCTCAACTGGATAGAGCGTCTGACTACGGATCAGAAGGCTGGAGGTTCAAATCCTTTTGGGCGCGCCATTTTACCAAAAATCAATAGATCAATTTTTAATTAATTTCCGAGAACATATAAGGAAATTCCCATCGGAAATCCCTTCTTACAGTGAGATTTATGACTCTATCGGAGATATGATTGCCCAATCTGTGAATGCAGTGGAAATGCAACAAAATCCATTGCAGCATAGTGAATGGATAGTAATTGAAAAATCTCTTCAAATAAAAAAAGAAAAATATTTGAATGATACAATTTTGATTACTGCTCTTGAGCCCTGTATCCATTGTACGGGTAGCATAATCAAGTCCAGAATAAGAGACGTATGTTACTTCTTACCAAGTAAATCTGGCGATGGAATATCATCTTTAAGTATTGAGATGATCTACCAACTAAATCATTTTCCAAATTTATACTTAATTCCTAATGAGGAAATTTTTTCAAAGTTCAAGACTTTTTTCCTGGATAAAAGATAGAACCCTCACTATAGTTTGCAGATATGGTTAATCTTGTAGGACAAAAGGGAGAGATGTCAGAGTGGTCTATTGTGCATGCTTGGAAAGCATGTGTGCCAAAAGCACCCCGGGTTCGAATCCCGGTCTCTCCGCCACCAAAAGCCTATGTCTGAAAATCACCAAGTTTTATTCCGAAAATACAGACCGCAAGTTTTCAAAGATGTAATCTATCAAGATCTTGCTGTCGGCGCATTGCAGAATGCTTTCAAACAAAAGAAGATAGGTCATGCTTATATTTTCTTTGGACCTCGAGGTGTTGGCAAAACCTCAATCGCTAGAATTCTTGCTAAACGATTGAATTGCAAATCACCTATCGAAAACGAACCATGCAATGAATGCTTATCTTGTACGGAAATCACTAGAGGCAATTCGCAAGATGTACTAGAAATCGATGCAGCGAGTCATCGCGGAATCGAGCATATCCGTGAACTTCGAGAAAATGTTAAGTTCACTCCAATGTCTGGAAAATACAGAGTGTACATAATCGATGAAGTACATATGCTCACTGAGCCAGCGTTCAATGCGTTATTAAAAACGCTAGAAGAACCTCCGGCACATGTTGTTTTTATTTTAGCAACTACTGAGTTTCACAAAATTCCAGAGACGATATTATCACGGTGCCAAGACTTTATTTTCAAAAAAGTACCACAACCTGTTCTACAATCACATGTTGAGAAAATATGCAATAAAGAAGGAATTGAATTCGATACTGAAGGGCTTTTCTGGATTGCAAGGAAAGGGGATGGGTCGGTTAGAGATACTCTTTCATTTATGGAGCAAGCTGTAATTTTCACAGATAGCAAGCTTACTGGTAAGAATATTCGTGATATGATAGGCTATCACGGCGTTGATGTATTCGCTGAATTTGTAAAAAATATCCTCAATCCTTCAGAGCAAAATAAAATATTTCATAAGCTGGAAAAGCTTTTTGATGAAGGTCAAGACTTATATAAATTTCTGTGGGATCTACTTGAATTTGTAAATGCAATAGTCATGATCCATCACAATCTTTTAGATAAAGAAAATTCAAATATCCCACCTGAAGATATAGATAAAATTAAAAAAGATTTCAGAGAAATTGATCCAAATCATATCAATCTATTGGCGGAGAAATTATTTTTTATCTATGAAAAAATCTCAATGATGAGATTGAGAAATTCCCAAGAAATAAAAATTTTTCTCGAAATACAATTTCGAAAATTACTTTTTGACATGGATAAACCAACCGTTTCGGGTTTGCTTAAGAAAATTTCTGATTTATCAAGGCAAGTTCAGGGTGAAATTAGTCATATCCCAAATGATCCTCAATCATTAAACACATCATCTTTTCAGGCAGAATCTCTTCCTAAAGCAACAGGAAGCCTTGAATCTCGTGAAAAATCACAAAAAATTTCTGATGAAAACTCTCTTGATAATAAAGCAACAGTCCAAAATAGAAACGATGGTAGAACTGATGCACAAGTTCTCGGTGACAAAATGGAAAATTTTGTAAAAGAAAATTTCTCCGGAACCGAAGTTGATCCATCCACTCTACCCGATATCTAAGGAGTTTATTATGTTTGAAGGTATAAAAAATATTTCAGAAATATTTTCTAAAATTGGAGATATAAAAAACCAATCAGCAGAAATGCAAAAGAGATTGGAACATATTAATGTTACTGCTGATGCCGGTGCAGGAATGGTGACCGTTGTAGCAAATGCAAAGGGAACCATTCAAGATATAAAAATAAATAAACTTTTGTTTGAAGGCGATGATATCAAAATGATGGAAGACCTAATCATCGCTGCAGCAAATGAAGCCTTACGTAAGGCAAAAGAAGCAGTAGAATATGAATTCAAAAAGTCTATAGGTATATCACCCGAAGACATGATGAGTATGTTAAACGCCAAAGGTGGTACTGGTCCTGTCTGAATCAATTTTCGAGAAAATGGTAACCTCACTTGCATCGTTACCAGGAATTGGTCGAAAAAGTGCCACTCGAATTTCCTTCCATTTATTAAGAATGGATCCCATTTTCTTTGAACAGTTTATTGAAAATATTAGAACATCCAAACTTAATTTAAAATTCTGCAGTACATGTGCAGGAATTACAGAACAACATATATGCGAAATCTGTGAATCAACAAAAAGAGATTCCCATATCCTTTGTGTAATAGAGCAGCCGGAAGATATTTTCTTTATAGAGAAAACTGGAGTTTTCTCAGGTAAGTACCATGTTCTAAATGGAGCGATTTCACCTTTAGATGGAATTGGTCCTGAACAATTGAGAATTCGTGAATTAGAACAGAGAATTCAGGATAGTGAAATACAAGAAGTACTATTGGCAACCAATCCAACTTTAGAAGGAGATGCAACAGCTTCCTACGTTAGTAATCGATTGCAAAAATTTAATATTAGAATAACTAGAATTGCGCATGGACTAACCGTGGGTGGAACAATAGAATATTCTGACCAATACACTTTATCAAAAGCAATCAATGCGCGATTGCCTTTCCAATGAGAAGAATAGTTTAAAATTCAATTTAAATAACAATTGAGATTTAAATTATTCCTTTGTCTTTTAACTTATAAAATAAAAAATCTAGAATCTATGTTCTAATGTAAAAAAAGCTTCTCGAATAATTTTTCCATTTCGACTATCCAAATAAGTATAAAGCCCGTCACCAGCAATGAAGTAACCAGATCGAAAGATCAATTGTAAATCTCCATAAATATTCCAACGAAGATTCAAATTGTACTCTTGCCCGAAGTAAGTTGAAGTTCTATAACCTGCAGCCTCATTGAATACTCTGTTGTTTTCAATTTTTGGGGAAAGCGATGAATACAAAAGAAAATATCCGAGAGTAATCTGATATGGTCCAAAAGCAACGAAGTTATAATTAGCTCCATATTCATTCAAACCGGTCATTGTACGTGCATTAAAAAGTGCATAACCACCCGTAAAATCAACAGCGATATTTGAGATTGCGTATCCTGGAGCAAGGGGTCTATATCCATTCCCTCTTAAATTAGAGCTGATTCCATCCAACTCAAATCCTGGACGACCGGTCGTACCAAGAGCTATTAAACTTATATTGGTTGTATCATCAAGACGATAGGTAAATTGAACGTCATAAAGTCCGCCCTTAACAAAATGTCGAAATTCTTTTGCATAGAACGGATTCCCATTTTCATCTAAGATGGGTCGAAATTGTCTAACTGTTCCTGTATTCAAAACACCATGAAGAATAACGCTAAACCTTGAATAGTTAAATTCATTATTGAATCCGTGCCAATAAAGTTCGGCTGTCTCATTTGTTGTTCTATCATTATCTTTTAAAACATAAGAATACAATTCGGCATTGTAATTTCTAAAATAGTTCATTTTCAATTTGCCAAAAACGATATTGCTATTTTGGAAATTTTTATCCGCAAAACCATTATTATCAGAATCCAGAAGACTTCTCTCACGAGCTCGCAACACACCACCGTCAAAAGTAAGGCGCAAAAATTGAAAAGTCTTAAGAATATTAACACCCGTTCCTGTCGCAAAAAGAACACGCCCTCCAGCAGAACGGAATAGTTGAAGTCCTACCCTTGTTTGAAATCCAGATTCGGGAAGTTTAAAATTCATAAAGAGGAAGTTAGTCTGTACGTTAACAGCTGAATTTCCTCTTTCTCCTCCTGCTTGAGCACCAACAATATTGGGGTCGTAACCTGATGGATCAGAGACAGGAAGTCCACGACCTCCGAAATTGATATCTCCTACTTGCATTCCCCACAAACCTTCAACATATTTGGAGGTTGCAAAATTCATGTTAAAAAGAAATCGAGTATCATAGAAATTCAGGTTTTCTTTTCGCTTTGACAATCCCGATCTTTGTCCAGTCTGAAATCGTTCAATTTCATTTTCAATAGTTTGGTTTACGACATCATTCGCTTCATTTTTCTCAGCTTCTAAATCATATATAGGAGTTGTTGGAGTGGTTCTTTCAAGTGGGAGATCTCGTCCAAGTGCAAATCCACGCGTACGAAATGAACCGCTAAAGTCTAATTTGGTTTGCGTTTCTTCTTCCTGAGCATTAAGGCTCGAAAATAAAACTGAGGATCCAAGGAATAAAACAACCGGAATAATCCAGAATTTCATTTTTTAATCCATTGGTTTGTTGAAAAATATTTATAGGATAACTTGTTTAGCCATCCATTTCTTCGTATTTCCTTTATAAAGAAATTCAGATGGTATAAAAATTCTATGTCGCCCTGTGCCACAGCCATCGAAAGATTCTCCTCTTGCACAGACGATAAAAGAGGAAGATAGTTGGTTTTAAGTGCTGGTTCCTTCTGCAATAATGCTTGAATACGAAAAGTATCTGCTACATAAACGTTAACATTGTTTTTACGAAGTTCATTTACGGCTCTGAAATCATCCAAGTAAGAATATATTGGAAATTTTGGAAAGTTTTTCTTTAACCAGGCATGGTTTGGTCCATTCGATCTTACCGAAAATAAAATTCCAGATACAGTTTGTAAATCCAAGAGTGAACGAAATGGAGCCGAGGTTATTATCTGTCCTTCAGGTTCTGGTGGAAGTATTTGTCTATTGATAAGACCCGCTGGACTGGTTATTAAATACGGATCTGTAAAATAAACCTTTCTAAATCTCTCTAAACTCGTCGATATCCCCGCAATTGCTATTTGCGTGTCACCTTTATCAAGACGATTAGCATGCTCATCAAAATCACGAAGAGGTAGAATTTTCAAATTCACGCCGAGGTATTTCGCATACTCTTGTGCAATTTCAACATCCAATCCAGGCGAACCTTCTACGGGATCATCAATGTAGAATGGATCATAGAATTGATTAACTGAAACTGTGAGTGTCTTTGTTTTTAGAATTTTTTGAAGAGTAGAACTCTCAGCATTCAATGAATTGGAAATGCTGAGACTAAGTGCCAATACACAAAAATATGTCACCTTCATAAAGTTTCTATTCATACATGCATTATTCATATAATACTGTAATGATCGTCGAAACTTTTGATTCCTTACAAGGATTTTATTTTTATCGAATTGAATCTAATTTCAATTTAGTATTTCAAATTCAGTCCTACGATTCTTTTTCGAGACATTCTCATCAGTACCTTGATATAAAGGCTCATTAGGACCTTTACCCTCTGTTTCCAGTCTTGTAGATTTTATCCCTTGTTTCACAATGTACTCTTTTACAGAATTAGCCCTATCTCTTGATAATTTCATATTATCTTCTAAATTTCCATTAAGATCTGTATGTCCGATAATTCTAATTTTGACTGAAGAATTTTTCTTCATATATTCGACAATTTGATTTAAAGGAATTTTAGATGAATCCAAAAGTTCATGCGATGACTTTTCGAAATTGATATTGTCTAAACTGATTTTTTTATTCTCTACCAAATTCTGTTCGATTGTTTTAGGAATATAAGCAGAGAATATATTAAAATTTTTGCCCTCTTCTCTTCTACAGAATAGAATAGTCTTAGACAAGCGATGATAACTAAAATACGCTTCATCTCCTTTCGTATTGAAATCAGATCCTAGATTCTCAATTGAACCTACTGCTTTAGTTCCATCCCAGTTAGCAGAATAAAGATCGAAGCCTCCAAAGCCACCCTGACGATTCGAAGAAAAGAAAATATTCTTCTGATCATCAGATAATGATGCAGCAATGGTTGCATTCGCATCATTTACTGGACCGCTTAAGGCAACTGCCGGAGTCCATTTATTTCCCTGCTTTTTTGAAATATAGATTCTCGCAAGTTCTGGCTGAGAGAATGGATATCTGGTAAATAGCATTGTGTCGCCAACAACATGAGGATTCTCTTCGATCATATCAGAATTGATTTCAATAGGTAATGGTTGCGGGTCACTCCAACCATTTCCAACCTTTTCTGATACATAAATATCTCTTGAGATTCCTATTTTACCATTTGCCAATCGAGCTTCCCAAGATCCGTCACGGTTGGAAGAGAAATAAATATATTTACCATCGGCTGTTATGAATGGGCTTTGATCATCAAATTCAGAATTTAATTCTACTACTTCTTTGGGAAAATCCCAAGTTCCATCTGTTTTTCGATTCGAAGAAAAAATATCTGTATAACTATTTCGATCACGTTTTGAATAGAAGTATAACGTTTGCCCATCTGTTGACAATGAGGGTGAAAATTCTTGAAATGATGTATTCACATTTCCTCTAATCTCCTCAACAACTAATTCTGATTGTGCGAACACAGAATTGGAAAGAAGCAAGCAGTGAATAACAAAAACTACAAAAAAAATTTTGAATCTAAAAACCATTATAAACCTCCAAGAAAGGAAGTTTCAAAAATCAAAGCAATCGATTCTATCGAATATATGCTTTGAGTACTTCTGGTATTTCTATTTGTCCATTATCTGTTTGATAGTTTTCTAGAATTGCCGCAAGCGTTCTTCCGATAGCAAGACCTGAACCATTCAAAGTATGAACCAATAGATTCTTCCCTTCTCTATTTTTGTATCGGATTTTTGCTCGTCTTGCCTGATAGTCCTGGAAGTTAGAAACAGAAGAAATTTCCATATATCGATTCAATCCTGGCATCCAAACTTCCAAATCGTAGGTTTTAGAGGAAGAAGCGGAAATATCTCCCGAACAAAGTAGTACAACTCTATAGTGGAGGTTCAATTTTTGTAATATAGATTCTGCATCCTTTAGCATTTTCTCATGTTGATTCTGAGAATCTTCCGGATGGCAAAATTTAACCAATTCTACTTTCTGAAATTGGTGAACTCTCACAAGCCCTCTCGTATCTCTTCCGTAAGAACCAGCTTCCCTTCGAAAACAAGATGTGTGAGCCATAATTGAAATCGGAAGATCCTTATCAGCGATTATCTCATCTCTATAAAGATTGGTAAGAGGTACTTCTGCAGTGGGAATTAAATTGAGTCGATCATTTTCTAAATGATAAAATTCTTCCCTAAATTTGGGCAATTGTCCCGTTGCTGTAAGGGATTCATCATTGACCAAACTTGGAACCCAGACTTCCTGATAACCATTGGATGTTGCATGATGATCGAGCATAAAATTCATCAGCGCTCTTTCCATCTTAGCAGCTAACCCAAAATAGGTGTAAAATCTTGCTCCAGAAATCTTGACTCCACGTTCGAAATCAAGAATTCCTAATGCTTCACCTATTTCGTAATGTGGTTTAGGATCGAAATTGAATTCTCTCTTTTTACCAAAAACTGATACCTCAATATTATCCGCTTCTGACTTTCCTGCAGGAACGTCATCAGATAGAAAATTCGGCATTGCGAGATTCAAGTCTGCAAGTTGAGTTTCAACAGAATTCAATTTCTCTTCTAATTCTTTAATCTTGTTTCCAATCTCACGAACAGAATCGGAAGCCGATGTTATATCTTCACCTTTTGCTTTTAAAGCTCCAATTTCTTTGGAGGCAGAATTCCTTTCCGAGCGAAGTTCATCTGTTTCCGCTTGTAGAGTTCTTTTACTTTGTATCAATGTGAGAAGTGTATTTTCCACACCCGCATCGTACATGTTTCGCTTTTTTAGAAGATTAACTAGATCTTCTGGCTGGTTGAGAATTCGATTTAAATCAAGCATCGTAGTAAGCCTTTCTGTTTAGAAACTTTTGAGAATTAGAAAATAACTTTTCTTCAATAACTGCGTTCGATTCCGAACGCAATGAAAATATTTTTTCGAGAACTATCGGCATATTTGAGGATTCATTTCTCTTTCCACGAAAAGGCGGTGGAGCAAGAAAAGGTGCGTCTGTCTCTATTAACAATGCATCAAGTGGAAGTTTGGTTGCCGCATCTTGGATTTCGTGGGCTGATTTAAAAGCAACTATTCCAGAAAGAGATACATAATATCCCAAATCAACAAATTTTTTACCGGCATTATAATCATAAGTAAAGCAATGAATTACACCTGTTGCTTTCGTCTTCCAAGATTTGAGCACATCATAAGTATCCTGAAAACCTTCTCGAGAATGTATCACAACTGGAATCTTAGTTCGCGCGGATACTTCTAGAAATTTTTCCAATATTTCAATTTGGATATTTTTGGAATCGGCTGTATGATACAGATCAATTCCAATTTCACCTATTGCTGAAAGTTTCGGATCTGAAATATTTTGATCAATTAAATCTATAATTTCTTCGGCTTTAGGAAATTCATGAGTCTCTGTCGGGTGACATCCAATCGAGTAATGTACGGACGGATAATCCGAAGAATCTCCAAAATTATCATAATCTGTATGAGCGATTTTTTTGGCTCGAATAGATGACTCTAGATCTATCCCTATTTGAAGTATTTTTTGCACTCCTGCAGACTTAGCTTTTTTCAAAGAAACCTCAATTTCTTGGCCTTGTTCCTGAATTATGTCTAAGTGGCAGTGTGTATCTATGATCCGAAAGCTCATAAAATGCAATCATCCTTGACGGTTTTGTCAAATCTACAAAAGGTTGAAATAAAAGAACTTAGTTCTTCCGATAAATAAAAAGGTCGTCTTTGTTACCAAGAAGGTTAGTTCCGTGGACAGTAAGAAATATCTCACTCTAATTTTCTATCGCTTAAGATACAAATTCCAAGAATGGAAGCTTAGATTATCTCAACAGTACAGCGACCTAAATATCAAAGGTCGTGAAAAACTTACTATCATGGTCATTCCTCACACAGAGAGGAAAACCGTCAACTTCGTCATTTCTTACAAAGCCATAACAATTTTTCTTGGATTGATTGTTGTATTGATGTTCGTAAGTGCAGTGAATGTTTTGAGCCATAGTGGATCAGTACATGAACTGACTGAACTAAACCTCTCTAATATTGATTTCCAAAGACAATCAGAAAAACTCAAAGAAGAAGTTAGTTCGCTTCATTCAACAATCAATTATTATTATGATCGAATTTCTTCTCTTTATATAAAACTTGGTGGGGATCCTTCAAAAGTATCAAAAGGCATAGGTGGTGCTTCTCCAAGAATTTCTGAGTTCTCGGAGACAAAATCTTCTTCGAAGGATTTAACATCAGAGACTTACAAGATTAAAGAAGACATTCACAATTTAAAATTATCCAGAGAACTTTCTGAAGAAATCATCAACATGATAAAAAAAAGAAAGTCTATTATCAAACATACACCATCTGTCTGGCCGACTAGAGGATATGTTCTTTTTCCTTATGGTAAATTCATTTCGCCAATCACAGGAAAAGAAGAGTTCAATAAAGGATTGGATATTGCGGCATTTCCAGGTTCAGAAATTGTATCCACTGCACCAGGACTTGTTTATGAAATCGGACAATCTTCAACAACAGGTTACTATATAAAAATAGCGCATAAATTTGGTTGGAAAACGATTTACTCAAATCTTGACCGAGTCAAAGTGAATAAAAACGAGAAAGTTTCAAAAGGTGATGTGATAGGATATGTTGGAAAATCTTCTGAGAATCCAATCTATCATGTTCATTATGAAGTTCATGTCGGAACACAAACATTGAACCCTTTTTCTTTCTTAAATCAGATTCAGGAATAAATGGCTCAACCTCACAGAACGGAAGACGAATTCGTAGTTAATAGTATAATTGGAGAAGGTGCAGAATTCACTGGAGAATTTCGACTTTCTGGTCTCATCAGAATTGATGGTATATTCAAAGGACTCATAGTGACTGATGGAAAAGTTCTGGTTGGGAAATCAGGAGTAGTTGATACCGATATTCGAGCTAAAGTTGTAGTGGCAGGTGGTGAAGTTCGCGGAAATATCTACGCAACTGAACGTGTCACTTTACTATCAAGTTGTAGATTAACTGGTGATATAGTTACTCCAAGATTGATAATTGAAGAAGGTGTTGTTTTTCAAGGAAGCTGCACGATCAATCCCAGAACATAAAATTGCATTATGTCCCTTTTTAATTAGATTTTTTACAGAAAAAACCGATCATTAAGGTATGCTCCCATCACCCATTGGACCAAGGCTTACTCCTTCTAAATCAGGAATATCGAATAACAATTCTTCTTCATCAAAAGCGAGATCTCCTAAAAGCTCATCTCCAATAACAAATTCTGATCGTCCAGATTTTGCGGAACTGTTAGAAGCTATCGCTCCATCACATAAAGAATCAACCAGGGAAATCAATGAACTTTGGAGAGATTTACCCGAGATTGAGAGAAATTTAATATCTGACAGATCTTCAGAAAATTTGCAAATATACAAAGAGCAAATTCGTTCCATCCTAAAACTCATTTTAGCAAAAAACACAAGAGAAGAAAAGCTTCAATCACCTATAAAGGGATCATCACAGAAGAAACAACATTTTCATGTCGTTCATATTGATGAGAAACTTAAGTTGTTGGCTGAAACAATAACCCATCCACAGAATTCTGCCTTTCAAATCCTCAAGCAAATGGATAGTATCAAAGGATTACTTCTAGATATTCAAACTTAATGATACATACATTAAAGCATATTTGGCCATTCCTTAAACCTTATAAATTTGGAATCATTTGGGCAGGAATCTCACTAATTTTTACTTCTGTAGCCACTCTATCCTTAGGTCAAGGACTCCGAATTCTTGTAGATATCGGATTCTCGGAAAATGGAAATTCAGAGCTGCTAACACTACTTCCAATCAATGTTGATCAATGGGAACAAACGGCTAAGTTAGCTTTAGCAATTGCCTTTCTAGGTATACTCGGCCTATTGCTTGCGTCTGGAACTTTTGTAAGACACTACCTCGTTTCTTGGATAGGCGAAAGGGTTTCTACCGATTTAAGAATATCTGTTTTCAATCATGTGATAGATATGGAACCTACATATTTTGAAGAAAATTCTGTGGGTGAAATTCAATCTCGCATTCTGACAGACACAACGTTACTGCAAACTGTTGTCGGTTCTTCGTTTTCTATTTTCTTGAGAAATACATTGATTTTCTTCCTGGGCGTAATCTGGTTATTTATTACAAATCCAAAATTGACTGGCTTAGTACTAATTTCTGTTCCATTAGTTGTATTCCCTATTCTATTGTTCGGAAAGAAAGTAAAATCATTATCTAAGAATACCCAAGATAGATTGGCATCCGTTGGTTCGCACGTAAACGAATCACTTCTAAATATACGAACCGTTCAAGCCTTTCATCATCAAGATTTAGAAAAAGTTAGGTTCACTGGTTTTGCTGAAGAAGCCTTTACAGTATCAGCAAGACGGATTTTATTCCGATCATTTATGATCGTAATCGTGATCTCTCTTATATTTGCTGGAATATCTTTTATGATATGGACTGGAGGCAAAGATGTTTTGGATGGGACAATCACTCCCGGTGAACTGATCGCTTTTTCTTTTTATGCAATTATCGTTGCGAGCGCACTTGGTTCGGTATCCGAAGTAATTGGTGATTTGCAAAGAGCTGCAGGTGCAACAGAAAGATTGATCGAGTTACTGAATTTAAAACCAAAAATTCAGAATCCAGTTGATTCTCAAAAATTATCTATTCCCGTTCGAAATTCTTATACTGTTGAATTTAACTCTGTAAATTTCTATTATCCATCAAGACTTGACAAACCAGCACTAGACCAACTATCTCTAATTATTCCAGCTGGAAAAGTAACGGCTCTCGTCGGACCGTCTGGAGCAGGCAAATCAACTATTTTTGATTTGATCCTCCGTTTCCACGATCCAAGCAAAGGATCCATTAGTATAAATGAAGTGCCTATTAATTTCGTAGATCTTAAAGCTCTACGAAATCTTATTGGAGTTGTTCCTCAACAACCGAATCTGTTCTCGGGAACAGTAGAATCAAATATCCTATATGGCAAACCTGATGCAAATTTTGATGATGTTGTTGCTTCTGCCAAAGCAGCGCATTGCCTAGAATTTATAGAGAAACTTCCAAATAAATTTCAAACTGCATTAGGAGAAAATGGAGTGCGTTTATCTGGTGGGCAAAAGCAAAGAATTGCGATTGCTCGTGCTGTTTTAAAAAATCCTGCAATTCTTTTACTTGATGAAGCTACTTCAGCCTTAGATGCGGAAAGTGAGTTCCATATTCAGAAAGCATTACAGGAATTGACTGCCGCAAGAACGACTTTGATGATTGCTCATCGCCTATCAACCGTTATTAGGGCAGATCTTATTTATGTATTGGATCAAGGTAGAGTTGTGGGCAAAGGAACTCATTCTGAACTTTTGGAGAATAATGAATTGTATAGAAAATTGGCTCAATTGCAACTCTTTGCATAGCTTTAGAGTTTTATATTTTAATTCCCATTTGCTCTAGAATAGATTCCATTTGTTCTAAGTTCGTATAATGCAAAACAATCTTACCTTTTCCGTTATTCTCATTATGTTGCAATTCGACCTTTGAAGAATATTTATTTCTCAGCTTCGATTCTAATTTGAGTAAGCTCTGATCTTTTGCTTTTGGTGACTTAGAAGATTTTGACTTTGGTTTGCTATCACCCATAACCTCTGCCACGTAGTCTTCAACTTGTCTCGCTGTCCATCCACCATTGATAATCTTATCGATTGTCTCTAGTTGCTTCCTTTCATCTGCTATCGATAGAACTGGTCTCGCTTGACCTTCGCTAATTTTACCTTGGCGAATCAGTTCTTGAATCTTAGTTGGAAAATTCAATAACCGAATTAAATTTGAGATAGTGGAACGGTTCTTACCCATTCTAGTTGCAAGTTCCGAAATCTTTATTCCAAGTTCATCTGAAAGTTTCTGGTAAGCCATAGCTTCATCAATAGGATTTAAATTTTCCCTTTGAATATTTTCCAAGATGGCCATTTCCAAAGATTCTTTTTTCGATACGACTTTTACTAATGCTGGGATTTTTTGAAAGCCAGCTTTTTTACAAGCTCTTACTCTTCGTTCTCCTGCAATGAGTTCGTATCCTCTATCTGTTTTTTGCACAACAACAGGTTGAATTACTCCATGCTGTTTTATTGTTACTGCGAGCTCATCAATACTTGCATCAGAGAAAGTTTTTCTGGGTTGGTTTGGATTGGGTAGTATCTCGGAGATTTTTATTTCTCGAAGATTACTATTACCGTCATAATTCATTTCTTGTTTGTTTTCGTTTATGGGAATTAAATTTCCCAAACCACGACCAAGTACTTTTGATTTCGCCATTCGAATTATCTCCCTATCACTTCTTTTGCAAGGCTTCGATAACTTGAAGAACCAATCCCATCTGAATCGTAAAGATTGATTGGTTTACCAAAGGATGGAGCTTCGCTCAATTTAATATTTCTTGGAATTAAAGTTTGATATACTTTATCTTGAAAATAATTTCTCACATCTTCTGCAACTTGGTTAGCAAGATTTGTTCTTTTGTCATACATAGTTAGAACTACTCCATCCAACTCAAGCGAAGTGTTAAGATTCGTCTGAACCATAGCAATGATTTTCATTAACTGACTCAGTCCCTCCAAGGCAAAATATTCTGTCTGAAGAGTAATCATCACAGAGTCAGATGCACATAATGCATTGATTGTTAAAATTCCAAGAGATGGTGGACAATCGATTAGAATAAAATCATATTCCGATCTAATTTCCTTAAGAGCTTCTCTAAGTTTGTATTCTCTTCTTTCGTTATCAAGCAAATCCACCTCCGATCCACTGAGATTGATGTTCGCTGGAATGATATGCAGATTATCAATTCCTGTTTTGCTAATTGTCTCACTTACCGAGCATTCTCCGAGAAGAAGCTCATAAGTTGTTTTTGTTATTTTATTAATTTCAAGTCCAAGACCAGAACCTGAGTTGCCTTGAGGATCGATATCCACTATTAAAACTTTCTTACCAATTTCGCATAGGCACGCAGCAAGATTGATTGCTGTTGTCGTTTTACCTACTCCACCCTTTTGATTGCTTATGGAGATAATTTTTCCCATGTCTTTTCCTTAATTTCTCTTGAGATAATTTTCCAATCTCTTGGATAACCATGTTTTGCTTGAGATAGCTTTTTCAATACTTTAATATGTCTGCTCCCTAGAAAACTTAGTTCATCCAATTCGATCTTGCCTTGAATTGTATATCCACACTCGGACAAAATTTCCGATTCCACTTTCTGCCACTGTTGTTCTTTTGCTAGAAACGGACAAAAGAAACCACCAATCTTCACTAAGCGTGTAACGATTTCAGCAGAGAATGGATAAGGAATTGAAGCTCGCATCACAACCAGATCAAAATTACCTTTAGCCTCTTCTGCTCTTTTATATATAAATTGTAAATTCTTAGAATGAGTTTTTAACTGCTTCCACCATTCCTCAAGTAAGCTTAACTTTCTACGTTGGCTATCCATCAGTGTTACGATTGGACTTTCTTTTAAACATATAAAAAGGAAACCTGGGAGTCCCGGACCAGTTCCCACATCTAGTATTTTTGTTTCACGTGAAATGAATCCATTACCCGCCAGAACATAAATGCTGAAGGCTGATTCCAAAACATGTCGTATCAAAATATTGTTACCGTCATTCTTAGAAAAAAATCCCCCTTCTACATTCTTAGTTTCCAAGAAGCGAAGGTATTCGCTCAAAATTTCTAGATCAAATTCTTCCAAGATATCTTCCCATGTAGTTGGGAAATTCAGTTTAAAAGCATCTTCAAGTTCTTTATAGGACATAATCGATAGTTAACCTTTTTGTATTTTAGCCGATAGCTTTAATGATGAAAACTTTTATCTGCATAACAACTCTATTATTTTCCTTGAACTCTTTATCTGCTTATACTCCAGCAAAATGGTCATATACAGATCGGCTAATTTTAAATCCTAAAGACCAAAAACATAAACCTAAACAAGAAGAGGTCTATGATGAGAATAATAAACTTCTATTAACATCCAAGCTCATATATAATTCAGAGTTCTTGCAATCTGAAGAATTCTTTCGAGACGGAAAGTCTGAAGGAAGGACGATGTATAGCTACGATAGTAAAGGTCGTTTGTCCAAAGAAGTGACTTATGATTCATCTAATAAAATTACTGAATCAAAGGAATTCTTCTACAACTCAAAAGGAAATTTGTCCACTATCAAGATTTTCGATACCGATGGAAAATTAATTCAGATCTGCGTAATTAATTCTATGGATAGAGAGATGATTCAATCTGGTGAAATAACTTGGCAAGATACAAAAGATAAAGAGAAACTTTCCCTTACAGGAAGCAAAACATCTAAAGTGCTTACTGTTATGGACGAAAAGAAAAAGCCAATAGCAAGAGTTGAAATTTCCTTAAATGCTAAAGGTGATGTAACCGAAAGATTGTTTATTCAGAATAACTCATTCCGTAAGAACTTATTTGATTATGACAGTGAAGGCAAATTAATCGGCTTTTCGTTTCATGTGAAACAAGATGGAAAATGGCAACTTGTTAAAACACACAAATTGATTTACTAAGTTTTACTTTGTCAATGGTAACCAAAAGTTGAACTTTAAATTCCGCTATTTTGGAAATGATGAGAGTTATTTTGCTTTATTGTTTTGATAATCAAGAAAACAAATTTATCTTCATGAGTAGATGCAAACTATTTTAGAATACTGTTCTTGAAATGGTTTTAAGGTCTTATTGCGCCTCAGCCAGGGGCTTAAGCCCATGGCTAAATTCACATTACTAATTCAAACAACAAATCTATATCTAGAAGTAAACAATAGATCCATTACGACACAGTATGATTAATGTTTTTAATAAAACCTGTTTTGGAAAAACTACTTCTTAGCCGAGAGATGAAATAACAAGAGGTCTATATCTGAAGGATCGATTCCTGATATCTGCGATGCCTTTTCCAAATTGATTGGTTTATGTTTTTTCAATTTTGTGAGAGCTTCAGTCTTTAAACTCGTGATCGAATCATAACTGAAATCATCAGGAATCGGAGTAAGAATGTACTTCTTACGATACTCTATAGAATCCAATTCACGCTTAAGGTAGCCTTCATATTTAATTTCCATTTCCAGAACAGCCTGATCTTCAATACTTAGTTCGGAAATTTCTGGCAAGAATGGAGTAATATCTTGTATATGAATGTCAGATCGTTTCAGAAATGCAGAAACCTTGGTGCCAAATTTATAATCTAGAATTCCTTTATTATTTAATAAAAGATCTAAGGGCTCGGACGGTTTCATGGAAGTGGTTTCAATTTTCTTTTTTACAGATTCTATTCGCTTGTACTTATCAATAGATTTATCAAATGTTTCTCTATCTACTAAACCCATTTCAAATCCATATCTCATCAATCTCTGATCTGCATTGTCTTGACGAAGTATCAATCGATACTCTGCTCTACTCGTGAACATTCTATAAGGATCTTCAACACCTTTGTAAACTAAATCATCAATCAGAACTCCAATGTATGATTCAGATCGATTAAAAATCATAGGCTCCATTTTCTTAACCGATCGAACTACATTGTAAGCAGCAACTAGACCTTGAGCTGCAGCTTCTTCGTAACCAGTCGTTCCATTAATTTGTCCTGCATGATAGAGACCTTTTATCTTATGAGTTTCTAATGTTGGCTTTAATTCTGTAGGATCCACAAAATCATATTCAATAGCGTAGCCAGGTCGCATAATTTCTACTCGCTCAAGACCTTTGATGCTTCGTAAAAACTTCCATTGTACTTCTTCCGGAAGACTGGTTGATACTCCGTTCAAATAAATTTCTTTAGTATCATAACCTTCTGGCTCAATAAAGATTTGATGACGATCACGCTGTGCAAAACGTACAACTTTATCTTCGATAGAAGGACAATATCTAGGTCCAGTTGATTGTATTTGACCCGAGTACATAGGTGAAAATTCAAGATTCTGATTTATGATTTCATGAGTTAATGAATTCGTGTAAGCTATAAAACAAGATATTTGTTTTCTTGTAATCTTATCTGTTGAGAAAGAAAATGATGGTGGATTCTCATCACCCGGTTGTTCTTCCAATCCATCAAAATCAATTGAACTACGATGAACTCTTGCTGGAGTTCCTGTCTTCAATCGACCTAATCGAAAATGATGACCTGCCAAAGATTTTGATAAACCTTTTGTAGTTGGCTCACCTATTCTTCCGCTTTCTTTCTGATATGTTCCAATATGAATTACTGAAGATAGAAATGTTCCAGTAGTAAGTATTGCATGATTCGTAAAAAACTCAAATCCTCTTCCCGTGCGAAGACCAACAAGCTGATTACCTTCTATGATTAAATCTTCAACTGTATCTTGTCTTATAGAAAGATTTGCTGTGGCTTCAAGAGTATGTTTTACTTTTAGTTGATATTCTTTTTTATCAGCTTGAGCACGAGGAGCCCAGACAGAAGGACCCTTAGAAGTATTAAGCATCTTAAATTGGATACCCGTTGCATCAATTACTCTTCCCATTAAGCCACCCAATGCATCTACTTCCCGAACCATATGTCCTTTTGCGATTCCACCAATCGCAGGATTACAACTCATCTGTCCAATTGTATCCAAATTCATAGTTATCAATAAAGTTTTGAGACCTGCTCTCGCAGAAATGTATGCAGCCTCTGTTCCAGCATGACCTGCTCCAACAACAATGCAGTCGAATCGATTGGGATAGATTTCATTAGACATAATATATTAACGATAGACCTTCTGGTTTCATTCTGAATGAGGTCTCTAGTTTAAAAGCAAAATATAATCTAGTTTTCATTGAAATGGAATTTACGAACTTGGATAAGACAAGGAGATTCGTAAGCCAATGTCTACACCATCTAAAGATTTATCTTACTTTGAAGGTAATATTATTCCAGCGCAGAATGCTAAACTTAGTATCCAGACTCATGCACTTCAGTATGGAACTTCCGTATTTGGTGGAATCCGAGGATACTATAACTCTGATAAAAAGAATTTATATGTCTTCAGAATCAAAGATCATTTCAAGAGATTAATCAATTCAACTAAGATTATGCAGCTTCAATTTACCAAATCTCCTGCGGAACTTGAAGAGATCACTATTGAATTACTGAAGCAATGTGGCTATCATCAAAATGTTTATGTAAGACCTATCATTTATACATCATCCCTTCAGCTATCACCAAGATTTCATGATGTTCCAACAGAAATTGGAATTTATGTTTTGAAATTGAATGACTATCTTGATACAGAAAATGGCCTAACTACCTGCATCTCTAGTTGGAGAAGAATTGATGATACAACAATACCTACTATGTCCAAAACATCAGGTGGATATGTAAACTCTGCACTTGCGAAATCTGAAGCGATACAAAATGGATTTGATGAAGCAATATTTTTGGATTCAAAAGGTCTTGTATCGGAAGGTTCTGCTGAAAATATTTTCATTGTTAGAAATGGAAAAATTATAACGCCAAGTTTAGAATCCTCTATACTTGAAGGAATCACACGACGAACCATTTTTGAATTAGCAAAAGAACTTGGTATAGATTACGAAGAACGCTCGATAGCAAGAAGCGAGCTCTACATTGCAGATGAGATCTTTTTCTCTGGAACAGGAGTTCAGGTTGCCTGGGTAAAATCAGTTGATAAAAGAATTATCGCAGATGGCAAGATTGGTCCTATTAGTAAGAAATTACAAGATCTATATTTCAATGTTGTAAAAGGAAATAATCAAAAATTTATGCATTGGTTGACTCCGATTTATTAAATCTATAAAGTTAAATTTCTAAACTTTTAAAAATAGATCGGGATTCAAATATGATAACGGAACAAGCAAGTTCAAGTTTTTCGCTAAGAGATCTACTTGGACAAAAAACTGCATCACAATATCTAGAAAATTATTCCAAGCATCAAGACAAGATCCCTCCTCTTCTGATTTTTTATGGACCATCTGGTGTTGGTAAGTGGTTTGCAGCTGAAAGATTTGCTCGAACAATATTGTGTTTGAATCAAAATTCCTGTGGTTCTTGCATTTCTTGCCGAACGTTCATGAAGAATACTCATCCAGACTTTATACTTTTTCCTGAAGGGGAAAAAATTGCAATTGGTGAATCAAAAGATCCCAAAGAATTTACAATTCGCTGGTTGCAAAATCAAAGGATAATCTATCCTCCTTCTATCTCACCTCGGCGAGTCGTTCTTATTCCTGATGCAAATAAGATAAACGGTGAAGCAGAAACTTCCATGCTCAAGACATTAGAAGAAGCGCCACACCATACTAGATTTATTTTTATTGTGGAAGACATTCACAGCTTAAAGAGCACAATAATAAGTCGAGCTATCCTTATTCCATTCGGATATCTATCATCAAAAACATTAAACCAAATCAATTCTGAACAAAATATAATTTTACACGATCAGCAAGCAGGTTCATTTGATTATCATTTTTTGGATCCGATAGTCTGGGCAGAATACAAAGACATTGTTCAAAATAAAATTTTTGACTCAAGACAGCTACTTGATCTTGAACTATGGATTCGGGAACATAAAGTTAAACATCCAGAATGGCCTGATGAATTTGATTATACCAAATTTCTAGAGTTGATTACATCTATTATGATTCATGAATATCGGAAGAATATGGATAAGGATTATTCTGAATCAATCATTGCGGTTTTTGAATTCAAAGAAATGCTCCACCGACAGTTCAATGGAATGGAAAACTTTATACTTTCACAACTTTTTTCCAAGCTATGTTCACTTAACAAGTAACATACGAACGTAAGAGACATAATACTAATTTCTATCTCATAAAGTTTTAACAAAAAAATAATCCTATATCGAAAATTCATTTGTATCTTACCTAGGTTACGAAAGTTTAGTACTGTCCATAAACT